>CANGEG010000119.1 GCA_947452725.1 Comamonadaceae bacterium
GGCATCGAATCCAAAATGCGCTGCTCCAGCTCATTGATGGGGCCGGTCAGAGCAGTAACGAGATGGGGAACCATGGCAAAAAACCTTTGAGCAGGTGTTGGAAAAGATCAGAATGCCTTTATATGGGGCGGGTTCTGAAGATTGCAAGCGCCGTGGAGACAGCGCTTGCGGGTGGGCTGGATCGGCTGATTTCAGCTTCGTACTTGGCCGTCGCCCAGAACCACGTATTTCAACGAGGTCAGGCCTTCAATGCCCACTGGGCCGCGGGCGTGAAATTTGTCGGTTGAGATGCCAATTTCAGCACCCAAACCATACTCAAAGCCGTCGGCAAAGCGGGTGCTGGTGTTGACCATCACGCTGGCCGAATCGACCTCGCGCAAAAACTGCTGGGCGTGCATGTGGTCACGGGTCAAAATGGCATCGGTGTGATGGCTGGAGTAATGGTTGATGTGTGCAATGGCCGCATCCACGCCGTCCACCACCTTGATGCTGATGACCGGGGCCAGATACTCTTCAAACCAGTCTTGTTCGGTGGCGTCGAGCACTTTGGCGCCGGGCACTGAAGCCACCATCGCTTTGGCCTCGGGGCAGCAGCGCATCTCCACGCCTTTGGCCGCGTATACCGCGGCAATGGCAGGCAAAAACTCGGCCGCCGAGGCGCGCGCCACCAGCAAACCCTCACTTGCATTACAAGGGCTGTACTTGTGGGTTTTGGCGTTATCGGCCACTTTGACGGCCATGGCCAAGTCAAATGGGAAGTCGATGTAGGTGTGGCAATTGCCGTCCAGGTGCTTGATCACAGGCACTTTGGCATCTCGGCTGATGCGCTCGATCAGCCCTTTGCCGCCGCGCGGAATGATCACGTCAACAAATTGCGGCATGGCAATCAAATGGCTCACCGCTTCACGATCGGTGGTTTGCACCAGCTGCACCGCGTGCACAGGCAAGCCGTTTTCGGTGAGGGCCTGCTGCACCAAACGGGCCAAGGCCTTGTTCGACTCAATGGCCTCTGAGCCGCCGCGCAAAATGCAGGCGTTGCCGCTTTTGATCGACAAACTCGCCGCCTCAATCGTCACATTCGGGCGGCTTTCAAAAATCATGCCGAACACGCCAATGGGCACCCGCATCTGACCCACGCGAATACCGCTGGGCATCTGCTTCATGCCCATGATCTCGCCAATCACATCGGGCATGGCGGCCAGCTGCTCACACCCCATGGCGCAAGTTTCCAGCACCGAAGGGCTGAGCTTGAGTCGGTCCAGCATCGGACCAGACAGGCCGGCGGCTTGGGCGCGGTCCAGGTCTTTGGCGTTGTCAATTTGCAAAGCCTGGGTGTTCTCGCGCAGCAAAGAGGCCAAGCGCTTGAGCGCCGCACTCTTGACCGCCACCGACGCCTTGGCCATCAGGGCGCAAGCTGCCTTGGCCTGCTGACCCAAGGTGGTCATGTGCGCAGCAATGCTGTCGGGGTCAACTTGAGCGTCAACCTGGGCTGTAATGAAAGGGGCGTTCAAAGGCGAAGTCATGCGGCTATTTTCGCATTGTCTTGTGACGGCGAGCGAAGAGGGACATGGGCTGGGGCTGCGCCGCCTATTTACCCGCTCAAATTAAGGCGCTCAGACGTTCAGCCATCCGGATTTTCCACCCCAGACCCATGGCTTTGCATCGGTCAATGACGTGGGCAGGCAAGCGAATCGACTCTAGCGCGCCGAGCAGGCGCGACTCATGCGCATGGCTAGGCGCTGCAAGGCCTGCCAGCCGTCGGCGGGCCATTCGGGCACTTTCAGTCCTTTGACAATGCCATCCACCTGGTGCGCCGCAAGCAACATGCGGGCAAAATTGGCATCGGACAGTCGCGGCAAAATGCGCTCAAAAAGCTTTTCTTTGGGACCCCAGATGCGGTTCTCGCGCAAAGCCATCGGCAAGGGGCGGCCTGCGGCCATGGCGTCTTTGACACGCTTGAGCGCACGAATATCTTCGGCCAAGGTGTAATGCACCAACACGGCCGCCTCGCCCTCGGCTTGTAAGCCCTCTAGCATGCGCTGCACCCGCGCCACTTGGCCCGACAGCACGGCTTCAGAGAGTTTGAACACGTCATAGCGTGCCACATTCACTACAGCACCTTCGACTTGGGCTTGACTCAACTCGCCCGCGGGATAGAGCAGGCTGAGTTTTTGAATTTCCTGGTGCGCGGCGAGTAAATTGCCTTCTACTCGGTCGGCGAAAAATTGCAGCGTGCGCTGCCCCTCCTCGCCTGCAGCAATGCGCTGGCCTTGAAGTTGCAAGCGCTGGGCGATCCACATCGGCAAGGCCTGGCGATCGACGGGTTCGACTTGCAGGGTGACGCCAAAATTGTCTAACGAACTAAACCAGGCACCTTTTTTTGTGGCCGCGTCGAGGCGCGGGAGCACGAACAACGTCAAGGTATCGCTGTTGCCTTGCGCGGCCTCGGCCAGCTGCTGAATTGCCGAACTGCCTTCTTTGCCGGGCTTACCCGAGGGGATGCGGACTTCCACGATTTGCCGCTCGGCAAACAGACTCAAAGAGCTGCCGCTGGCCAGCACCTCACTCCAGTCAAAGTGCGCCCCCGACACCGTATGCACGGTGCGCTCGGTGTAGCGTTGTGCGCGGGCCGTGGCCCGAATGGCGTCGGCGGCTTCTTGCACCAGCAAGGGCTCGTCGCCGTGCAAGGTGTAGAGGCTGCGCAAACCTTTTTGCAGGTGTGCGCTCAGTTGCGGCAGGCCCAATTGCATGACTTACAGCGCCCGCACAGCGCCCAAGCGGCGCATGATTTGCTGCACGATGTCGCTTTGCATATCGCGGTACATCGCCGCCTCTTCGATCTCTTTGGACAACGCCACGGTCTCGGTGTAACTCAGATCGCGTTGTTGGAACAACTCCACATCCGGGATCACCGCTTTGCCCGCGGGCGTGCGCAGACGAAACTTGATACGCAAGCGCAACTGCTGGTCACGCACCTGACCCGAAGCATTCATGCCGACCACCACACGCTGGCGCTCTTCCGAAAAAATATCCAACACCACATCGGACTTGATCATCTCGCCCGGGTCTTTCGGCACCTCCAGCTGCCCACTCGCCAGCAGGCTGCGGCGCATCTCTGCGCCCAGGGACGAGTTGGCGGGCAGTGTCAAATACACCGTTTTGAAAGCAAATTGTGTCGGTTGGCGCAGCGCAAAGCCGCAGCCGCTCAAGGCGCCGCTGATGATCATCGCCGCCCCCGACGATAGCCCCAGGGTGAGCTTGCGTAAGAGCTGGCGGCGCTGCATGCTCAAAGCACCAAGTTGACCAAGCGCCCAGGCACTATGATCACTTTTTTGGGCGCAGCACCAGCCGCTTGTTTTTGAAACTCTTCGCTGGCGATGGCGGTTTGCTCTATCAAGGCTTTGTCGGCGTTGGCGGGCACCACGATGGAGCCACGCAGCTTGCCGTTGATTTGCAGCATCAACTCCATCTCGTCGCGCAACAACGCCGTGTCGTCCACTTCAGGCCATGCCACGTCGAGCAAGTCGCCGCGGCCAGCGGCGTAACCCAAATCGGTCCACAACGTGAAGGCGATGTGCGGGCACACGGGGTAGAGCACGCGAAGCAAGATGGAGACACATTCCGCCAAGGCGGCGGCGTCTTCGGCGCCGTCCGACAAAGCCGCATCGTCCAGCGTGTTAAGCATCTTCATCAGCGCCGAAACCACAGTGTTGTACTGCATGCGCTCATAGTCGTAATTGGCTTGCTTGAGCACAGTGTGAATTTCACGGCGCAGGTCTTTGGCAACTTTGCCAAACACGATGGGCTGGCGGCGATCCACCGCAATGCCGGCTTTCAAGCGCGCTTCGTGCTTGACGACAAAGTTCCACACCCGACGCAAAAAGCGGTAACTGCCTTCCACGCCCGCGTCGCTCCACTCCAAGGTGGCCTCGGGCGGCGAGGTGAACATGGTGTACAGCCGCGCGGTATCGGCACCGTATTTTTCAATCAGGTCTTGCGGGTCGACGCCGTTGTTTTTGGATTTGGACATGGTGCCCACACCCTCGTAGTCGATGGCGGTACCGACAGGCAATTTGCCCTCGCTGCTGTCGGCTTCGTTCTTCAACTTTGCGCCCACCACTTTGCCCGTGTCATCCAATACATGCTCGACATCGTGTGGCCAGAAATAGTCTTTGCCGCCCTTGACGGTGCGGCGCGAATAAATGTGATTGAGCACCATGCCTTGTGTGAGCAGCTTGCTGAAAGGCTCATCCACCTTGACCAAGCCCATGTCGCGCATGACCTTGGTCCAAAAGCGCGCATACAGCAAATGCAAAATAGCGTGCTCAATGCCGCCAATGTACTGATCCATGCCGCTACCACCGGCGGCTTGATTCTGATCGCGCATCCAGTACTCGGCGCCTTCGGCCACCATTGCCTCGGTATTGGTCGGATCGCAATAGCGCATGAAATACCAGGACGAATCCACGAAGGTGTCCATGGTGTCGGTCTCGCGGCGCGCGCTTTTGCCGCACACCGGGCAAGTCACCCCCGCGTGAAAGCCCTCGTGCTTGTGCAATGGGTTACCTGAGCCGTCGGGGATGCAGTCTTTCGGCAGTACCACGGGCAGGTCATTTTCAGGCACCGGCACCGCGCCATGCTCCTCGCAGTGGATGATCGGGATCGGTGTCCCCCAGTAGCGCTGACGGCTGATGCCCCAATCGCGCAAACGCCAAGTGGTTTTCTTCTCGCCCAGTCCTTTGTCAGTGAGCAATTGAGCCACTCTCGTAACAGCCGCTTTTTGGCTCAGACCGTCGAGTTCACCGGAGTTCACGCACACGCCATCTTTAGTGGCATACCATTCGGACCAGGTCATGGCATCAAACGCCGCACCACCCTGCGCAACCACCTGCTGAATCGGCAAGTTGTATTTCAAAGCAAACGCAAAGTCACGCTCATCATGCGCCGGGACACCCATCACCGCGCCATCGCCATAAGACATCAGCACATAGTTACCGACCCACACACTGACCTGAGCGCCCGTCAACGGGTGGGTCACGAACAGGCCAGTGGCCATGCCCTTTTTCTCTTGCGTGGCCAGTTCAGCCTCGGTTGTGCCGCCACTCTTGCACTCTTCTAGAAACGCAGCCAAAGCCGGGTTACTCAGCGCGGCATGCGCCGCCAAGGGGTGCTCGGCTGCCACCGCGCAAAAGGTCACGCCCATGATGGTGTCGGCCCGAGTAGTGAAGACATACATCTTTCCCTCGCCAATCAAAGCGCCCCCAGCGCCAGCAATGTCGTGCGCAAACGCAAAGCGCACGCCCTCCGACTTGCCAATCCAGTTTTCCTGCATCAATCGCACTTTGTCAGGCCAGCCGCTTAAGGTCGCTTTCGGGTTGCCGATTTGCACATGGTCCAGCAGCTCTTGCGCGTAGCTGGTGATATCAAGGTAATAGCCGGGAATCTCGCGTTTCTCCACCAAGGCGCCCGTGCGCCAGCCGCGCCCGTCAATCACCTGCTCGTTGGCCAGCACGGTTTGGTCGACCGGGTCCCAGTTCACGACTTGGGTCTTGCGGTAAGCGATGCCTTTGTCCAACATCTTCAAGAACAGCCACTGATTCCATTTGTAATAAGTCGGATCGCAGGTGGCGACCTCACGCGACCAGTCAATCGCCAAGCCCATGGCCTGCATCTGCTTTTTCATGTAAGCGATGTTCTCGTAGGTCCATTTGGCCGGGGGAACGCCGTTTTTCAAGGCCGCGTTTTCTGCCGGCAAACCAAAGGCGTCCCAGCCCATAGGCATCAACACATTGAAGCCCTTCATGCGCAAATTGCGCGTGAGCATGTCGTTGATGGTGTAGTTACGCACATGGCCCATGTGCAGCTTGCCGCTGGGGTACGGCAGCATGGAGCAGGCGTAATACTTCTTCTTAGACGCATCTTCGGTCACGCGATAGGCGTCGCGTGCATTCCATTGGCCTTGCGCTGATTGTTCAATTTCGAGGTGGTTGTACTTGTCTTGCATGGGGCAAATTGTAGGGGCTCAGCCTCGTGCATCAGACGGGCCAAGCGGTTTTAAAGGTTTCAAGGCGCCGCAGTGGCGGCCGCAATCGAGGCCGGCGCATCGGCCACGAAGCCGATCCGAGACAAACCGGCTTTTTGCGCCACGCCCATGACCTCAACGACGCGGCCGTAAGGCACGGCTTGGTCGGCGCGCAATTGCACCTCGGTATCGGGCCGCTGCGCAGCCCTGGCCTTCAACTGCACAGCCAGCTCGGGCAAGCGCACCGATTGATCGTTCAAAAAGACCTGGCCTTGGCTGTTGACCACCAAGGTGATGGCCACTGGGGCTTGGCCTGCCTGCGCGCCCTCGGCCTTAGGCAAATCAAGGCGAATCGCGCTGGTCAGCAAAGGGGCTGTCAAAATGAAAATCACCAACAAGACAAGCATCACGTCAACCAACGGGGTGACGTTGATGTCACTCATCGGCGCATTGGGGCGCGCGCGTTGCAGCCGACCGAAGGCCATTTCAGGCCTCGCCGCTCAAGAGAGCGCGCAAATCCTGGGCAAAGCCTTCAAGCTGCGCTTCAATCCGACCCACCTGGCGCCCCATGATGTTGTAGGCCAACACGGCGGGGATGGCCACCGCCAGACCTGCTGCGGTCATAACCAAGGCCTCGCCCACGGGGCCGGCCACTTTGTCGATGGTGATTTGAGCCGCTTCGGCCATGCCCGTCAGGGCATTGAAGATGCCCCAGACCGTGCCCAACAAGCCGATGAAGGGAGAGGTCGAACCGGCCGTTGCCAGTAGCAACTGGCCCCACTGCAGGCGCTGCACCGTGTCGTCCAGGGCGTCGCGCAGCACACGGGTCAGCTGAGCTGCACGATCACCTGCCGCCGCCAGCGTACCGCCCAAGGGCAACAAGGTGACCGACAACAGGGGACTGACGCAAGCGTCGCGGTCAAAATGAGCCACTTGTTGCGCTGCCCGCTCAAAATCGGGGGCTTGCCAAAAAGCGGCGATGCTGCGCGTCACGTCGGCTTGCACACGGCGCAAAAGGCGCCACTTCCAAGCGATCACCACCCAGCAGCCGATGGACAAGGCCAGCAGCAACAGCGCCAGGCTTTGGGTCAGGATGTCGCCGTGGGCAACTGAATCAAGCCAAGTCACGCGATGCCGCCCGTCTCTTCAAGTTCAGCGCAGGCCGAGCACGTCAAACATGTCGAACAGCCCGCGCTCTTGGGTGGCCAAAAAGCGGACCGCGCGCAAACTGCCTTGGGCATAAGTGGCGCGGCTGGAGGACTTGTGCGTCACCTCAATGCGCTCACCGGTTCCAGCAAACAACACGGTGTGGTCGCCAACGATGTCCCCTCCTCGTATGGTGGCAAAGCCAATGGAGGACGGGTCGCGCTCGCCAGTTACGCCTTCACGGGCATAGACGGCACAGTCTTTCAAGTCTCGGCCCAGCGCCTGAGCAATCACTTCGCCCATTTTGAGCGCCGTACCCGAGGGCGCGTCCACTTTGTGGCGATGATGCGCCTCAATGATCTCAATGTCATAGCCCGTTGAAAGCGCCTTGGCCGCCATCTCCAACAGTTTCAAAGTGACATTCACGCCCACGCTCATATTGGGCGCCATCACGATGGCAATGTCTTTCGCAATCTGAGCGATCTCAGATTTTTGTGTCTCGGTAAAACCGGTGGTGCCAATCACCGCTTTCACCCCAAGGGCTCGGCAAGCATGCAAATGGGCCAGCGTACCTTCGGGGCGAGTGAAGTCGATCAAAAATTGCGCGCCTTGCAAGCCTTGCGGCACATCGGCCGTGACCAGCACACCGCTGGCCTGACCGGTCCAGGCACTGGCATCTTGGCCCAAGGCTGGGCTGGTGGCAATGTCCAAGGCGCCTGCAAGGCGGCAGTCATCGGACTGGCCGATCGCCTCAATCAGCATATGGCCCATGCGGCCAGTGGCACCGGCCACAGCAATGGCCAAAGAAGTTGTGGAATGCACTGCGGTCATGATGTCCAAAGTTGTTCAGGGATGGGCCCCGTCACCGGCTCGCCTCGCTTTAGCGGGCTGCGGGCTCAAGCGGCGGGTAACTGCTGGGCAAAGGGGGCAAGGGCGTGACAGGCGAGGGGTTTGCCTCTTTCGCGGCTGGGAACTTACGCAGCTCTTCTTCGCTGGCTTGCAGCAGCACAGGGGCGTTGATTTTCTTATCCCCCACTAAGCGCTGCACAAACTCGTTTTCGCTGGGCAACTCGTCGCTGTCAATTTTCGACAAAGCGTCGGCCTCGAATCGCACTGTCAACTTGAAACTTTGCGGCGCAACACCTTGGCGGCGAATGGTAAAGACGTAATCCCATCGGTCTGCGTGAAACAGGCTGGACACCAAGGGCGTGCCCAAAATGTCTTTCACCTGGGCCCGGGCCATGCCCAACTTCAAGGCTTGGCGCTGCTCACGCGAGACAAAATTGCCTTGCACAACCTCGGGCTTGTACAAGCCAAAGTGCTCCATGTTCAACGGGGCGCTGAAGCTCGTGCAGGCCGCCAAAGAGACAGCCGCCGCCAAGCCCAGCATCACCCGCAGGAACCAAGAATGAGAAAAAGACTGATAAGCTGTCATGAATGCGTGCAAGCCCTATGATCACTTCATTGTAGCGGCACACCTGACCCACTTGGCCCGCCCTTGGAATTGCCTTTTTCTCTATGGACCATTCAGACGAACTCAAAAACACAGGCCTGAAAGTCACCCTGCCTCGCCTGAAAATTCTGGATGTCTTTCAAAAAGGAGGGCAGCGGCACATGAC
>CANGEG010000120.1 GCA_947452725.1 Comamonadaceae bacterium
AAAATCTGTTCATCGGGGTGTTAAGTTTTGCTGTGTTGGCAGTGCCTCAGTTGCTGCTTAACAGCCTGATCTCAGTCGAGTTAGATGCGCTGGTTTGGATCGCTTCGATGGCCGTTGCAGCTTGTTTGCTTGGTTTTTTGGTTCCCCAGGTTGCTCGACTGTTTCTGTTGGGGGTGGTGTTGGCATGGCTCATTCTTTGTGCCGGAGTCGCCGAGATAAGCGCTGTCATTTTGTGGTTGGCCAGTGCGTGGGCTTTGGGCGCGTGGGTGCTAAGAAGGCTTGACGGTCGTGCCTCCCTGGACAATGTAAGTGCCACTGAGGCCATAGTGCTTGGCACTGCCATTTGGCTGGCTGTCTGGGGTGGAATGATTCATTTCCCAGTGAACTACCGCTTGCTGTATTTGGGACTTTGTGTATCCCCATGGCTAGCCTTTTCTGGCCGGTTTGTAATGCTCGGCCCATATTTCCGCTCTCGCCTAGATGCGGCCCAGCACTGGATGAGTTCAATCCATTTTGGGGCTTGGGTCGTTGGGCTCACCATCATTGGGTGGGTTTTGAGATGGGTGAATTTACCGACTATGGGTTATGACGATCATGCCCAGCACCTCAGGATTTGGACCGAGTTGGTGTCGCAGTATTTCTATTCCTTTGATGTTAAGACCCAGGTTTGGGCTGCTGCGCCTTTTGCTGTTGACTTGTTGCATGCCGGTTTGTCCCTCATGGCTGGCGGCGACGCGCGCAGTGCTATGAACCTTGTTTTGGCAATTTCTCTTTTGGTTTTGATGGTGCAGGTTTTGCACAAATGGAAAACCTCTGGCTTGGTGCTGTGGTTGTTTGTCGTTCTTTTTGCGAGTACACCCATGCTGGGTAATCAGCTTTTATCGCTGCAAACGGAGCTCGCTCTTGCCGTCTTGGCATTGGGAGGCATGCTTGTGGTGGCTGATGCGAACGGTAGTTGGCGCAGTCGACATGTATTGGGTGTTCTTGCATGCGCTGCGTTATGCGCCGCAAGCAAATTACCTGGCGCGATACTTGGAGTGATGCTGATCGCTGCATGGTTTGCCAAGTTCTGGACTCAGCGTAGTTCAGTCACGCCCAAAGTGCATGTGTTGGGTTGGACTGCGCTTTGGGTATTGATCCCATTAGGATTTGTGGCCCTGCATTCTTATGCCATGTCTTGGACACTGACAGGGAATCCGGTTTTTCCACTTTACAACGCTGTTTTTCGCTCACCCCTTTTTATGCCAGAAAATTTCAGCGATTCACGTTGGATTCATGGATTTAGCCTGCAGAGTTATGTACGAGTTTTCTTTAATACTTCAGCTTTTTTTGAAAATGGCGAATACGCAGCTGGTTGGCAATTTTTGTTTTTACTGCCGATTGCAATTGCATCGCTTTTCAGATCAGGGGTTCCCAATATTTGGCGCATCACTTTGATACCTGTTTTGGGCTTTGGACTGATCATGTTCTCAGCCACCCAATATTGGCGGTATTTATTTCCAGTCATGCCGCTAGCCGGGATTCTCTTGGCTGTACTTTTCAGGGGTACGAGCCGGCTATTCAAAGCGGTAATGTTGTTGGTGATCCTGATCTGCATCGTTTTAAATTTGTTCGCATTCTCCAAAATTTCTTGGATGATGCGCTCTCCAGCTAGTGCAGCATTCTCGTCAGAAGGCAAGGAGAATTTGACGCGTCAATATGCACCCGTGGCATTGTTGACAAAAAAGATCAATCAATTAGCCCCTGGTTCCCGGGTGCTTTATCCCTCTTCCACACCTTATGGGGCAACCCTCAACGGGACGCCCTTGTATTTAAATTGGTACTCGCCATTTCGTGAGGCTCGGTTTGCATCTTTGAAAGATATGCAATCTTTGGCCGATTTTCTTGGTCAAGAAAAAGTGGATTTTGTTATTGAAGATATGGGTAATCCTGGGGCTTCTAATGAGCCTGAAGCTTTGCTTCGCGAGCACTTGGCGATTTACGGTTCGGTGATTGCCCAAGAAGGTACGTTTTTACTTTACCGACTCATTAAAACCCCGGTTTTATACAAGCAGATTTTTTTCCTTAATGCGAAGCTGATTAAGCAGCAAGGCGAAGGTGATTTATTGTTGCCCTTGACTGAGGATGGAGTTTTGGCAACTACAGATCCAAAAATACTGACAGTGTTAAAAGTGCAGAGTGCCAAACAAGTGCGCTATCAGATTCAGTTTAGCTGTCCTTCAGAGCTGGGCTTTTTTGTGGCGCAAATTAATTGGGATAAGGGGCCACCCTATTACCGTCTAGTTACATGCAAATCCAAAAAAGTTGCGTTCAAGGAAGCAGCCCCAGTGCCAGTTGGCGCAAGTCAAGGTTTACTTTATCTGACGGTTCGAGAAACCAACTCCGCACAGGTCACAAACTTAGTGATGGAGGTTCATTGATTTGCGTACTTGAAAATTTGTCAGGAAATAGTTCTTCTGTCCCGTCTAAATCAATGGCCCTTGCTTTTTGACAGTTCCTTTAATATTTGCCGAGTAGATGCGTCACTACTTCTGCAAACCCCGCGCCGCGATCGCTTTGAGTGATGTAGCGCGGCGGGTGGGTGAGTTGGGATGCAAAGCGCTCAATATTGGCCACGCCTGCGCTGTGAGAAAAGTGCTCAAACATCACTTGATCGTTGGTCGAATCGCCCACATACACCCAGCGCTCGATCTCGGCGTCCAGGTCACGGCCCCACAACTCGCGCACGATCCAGCGTGCGCCCGTGAGCTTGCTGTGTACGCCCAACCAGCCGTTGATGTGGATGCTGCTGACTGTGGCGGTCATGCCCGCGCTGCGCATGCGGCGCAGCACCTCGTCGATAGCGCTTTGCGGCAAGTGGGTGAATTCGCTGTGGTCGATGGCAATGTCGGTCTCGCGCCCCGAGCTGTCTTGTGAGCGCTGCGCACCGGGCACGCTGCGCTCAATGTCGGCCAGCACCCATTGCATGCGGCTGAAGTTCACCTCACGGGCTGTAGCGTCTTGCCGGTAGCGCTTGCGAAGGCCTTGCGCCGGTTCATGGGTTAAAGCGACGGCGCCGTTTTCTGCGACGATGGCGTCCACCGGCCAGCTCTGCGCAAAAGGCTCGCTCCAGCCCACCGGCCGCCCAGTGATCGCCACCACATGAAGGCCTGCGGCCTGGAGGTCGGCCAGCGCCTGCAAGGCGTCAGGCGTGATGACTCCTTCGGTGGTCAGCGTGTCGTCGATGTCGGTGAAAACGCCGATGATGCGCGGGGTGCGAGGCACCACCCAAGAAGCCAGAGGCAACATGCTGTGGACTTGACCGGCTTAGCCCGCCGAACCCAGTGCCAAGCCCGCGTGCTCGCGCAGCGGGTGGAAGTGAATTTTAGGAAAACGCTCTTGCGCCAGTCGCACGTCATACGGACTGGTGCACAAATAGGCCAAGGTGTTGGCCGCATCCAGCGACATGCGCTGCGGGTAAGCGTGGGTGAACTCGCGCAGCTCGGCCGGGGTGTCGGCCGTGATCCAGCGGGCGCCTGTGTACTGACACCTTTCCAGGCGCACATCGCAGTCGTATTCGGCTTTCAGGCGGTGCTGCACCACTTCAAACTGCAATTGCCCAATCGCACCCAGCAGCATGGGGCCACCGACTTCGGGTTTGAAGACCTGGATCGCGCCTTCCTCGCCCAGCTGGTCCAGGCCTTGCTGCAATTGCTTGGTGCGCAGCGGGTTCTTCAAAATCACCGTCATGAACAATTCGGGCGCAAAGAAGGGCAGGCCGGTGAACAGCAAGTTGGCCCCGTCGGTGATGGTGTCGCCCAACTGCACGCCGCCGTGGGTGGTAAAGCCAATGATGTCGCCGGCGTAGGCCTCGTCCACTGCTTCACGGCGCTGACTCAAGAAAGTGACCACGCTGGTGGGGCGCAGCTCTTTGCCGGTGCGCTGCACCTTGAGTTTCATGCCCGGCGTGTACTTGCCCGAGGCCATGCGCACAAACGCAATGCGGTCGCGGTGGTTGGCATCCATATTGGCCTGTACCTTGAACACCACGCCTGAGAAGGCGCTGTCTTCGGGCTGAATCTCTTTGACCACGGGCTGCTTGTTGACCAGCAGCGAGCTGGTGCGGGGGCGAGGTGGCGGGGCCAGGTCGACCAGGGCGTCCAGCACTTCCATCACGCCAAAGTTGTTCACGCCAGAGCCAAAGAACACCGGGGTTTGTTTGCCGGCCAAAAAGGCTTCTTTGTCAAATTGGGGCGAGGCGCCGGTGGCCAGCTCCATGCTCTCCATGGCGGTTGCCCATTCGGCCCCAAAGCGCTTGGCCAGCAGTGCTTGTTCGCTCAAAGGATGGGTTTCAAAATCTTGCGGCAAACGCTCACTGCCTGAGTCAAAGACCGTCATGGCCTTGGTGCGTAAATTGATGATGCCGCCAAACGATTTGCCCTGGCCCACGGGCCAGGTCATGGGCACGCAAGGCATGCCCAGCTCGCGCTCGACTTCGTCCAGGATGTCGAGCGGGTCGCGCACTTCGCGGTCCATCTTGTTGACAAAGGTGATGATGGGCGTGTCGCGCTGACGGCAGACTTCGATCAGGCGGCGCGTTTGCGCTTCCACGCCGTTGGCCGCGTCAATCACCATCAAGGCCGAGTCCACGGCGGTGAGCACGCGGTAGGTGTCTTCCGAGAAGTCCTTGTGGCCGGGGGTGTCGAGCAGATTGATCACATGGTCGCGGTACAGCATCTGCATGACTGAAGAGGCCACCGAAATCCCGCGCTGCTTTTCAATTTCCATCCAGTCGGATGTGGCGTGGCGCGAGGCTTTGCGTGCCTTGACCGAGCCGGCAATCTGGATGGCGCCCGAGAACAGCAACAGCTTTTCCGTCAGCGTGGTTTTACCCGCATCAGGGTGAGAAATGATGGCAAACGTGCGGCGGCGCCGGGTTTCATGGGCGTAGGTCACAAGGGGGTCCTGATAGGGATGTCACGGTTCAGCCGGGTATTGTAGGAGCTTGCCAGTACCGACAGGACCAGTGCGGCGTTCAAGGTCAGTACGCCACCGTCCTCAAATAGGCCCCACCAGGTATGTACACCGCACTGGGCGCCGCACAAACAGCCCTCAGCGCGGGGCTGGTCATCGCTGCAGTGTCTGCGCTGCAAAATTTCTGGAACACACTTACTTACCTTCAATGCCTGTTTGGAGCGAATTTTCCATTTTCCTTTGGGTCGCTGCGGGCTTGCCAACGCCTCTCTAGCTCTTAGCTGATCAGACCTGACGTGAAGTAAGTGTCCACTGAGGTCTGCAGACCACGGCTGATCGGGCAGGCGTTGCTCGGCTGCGCTCTAAGCCGAATTCGTCCTTCGTTCCTCAGCCGCGAGCCTTGAGCCTTGAGCCTTGAGCCTTGAGCCTTGAGCCTTGAGCCTTGAACATTACGTCGACATGGCGCCGTCAATCAGGGCCAGGCCAATGAGGTTGACGATGGCGGTCGTGGAGCTGACATCGCTGTCGGCCGTGACGGGGGACAACACGGATTTGAGCATTCCGAGATTGGCGGTGCTTTGATTGAGCGAATCCGTGTAAACCTTGGCTACGGCAATTTCGTTGGCAAATTGTTTGGCCGTTTGGCCCCAGCTTGTATCACTGTATGAGAATTTGGCCAAGTTGCCGAAAACGTTGTAAATCACATCCCCCACGCTCAAACCATAGTCTAAGGCTGTGACGATGTCACTGACTGCAGTTTGTTTAATGGCTGCCGTTGCACTGTCTTTGACAATATTGTTGATCAAATTGATGGCCAACTCCTGCCGAGAAAAAGTGATGGGGTAGGTTGATGTGAACTGCGATTTGGTCGTAAAAATATCCACGATCTGCTTGACCGATAAGCCGTAGCGGTAAGCCTCGGCCAACTGGTCCATATAGGTCACGCCCGGGGCTGCGTTGAAGGCCACAATGAAAAAGTGCCACATGGATTCCGGTATATCGCTGTAACTGCTGTGTGACAGGTGCTCGATCGGGATCGTTTTGTCTTGGAACTTGATCGCTTCCATGTTGATGGAGGAGACGCTGTCACCTGTGGCCTTGTTCGTGATCGTGGCCGCGCCTGTTGAATCCAGGTCCAGCTTGTATTTAGATGCACTGCTGCCCAGCACCAATGTGTCGGCGCCCTCACCACCGTCGACGAGATCTTTGCCTGAAAAGCCGACGATCTGATCGTTTCCTGCACCGCCTTTGAGGTAATCGTTCCCGAATGTCCCCAGCAGGTTGTCGTTATTGGATGAGCCGTTGACGATGTTGTAGGAGGGGAGATTGGTCGTATAAGCACCGCTGATCTTGGCAAGCGCCATTTGGTCTTTGAGTAGCTGCGTACCAGTGATCTCCAAAGGCGCAGTGTCTAACAAGGTAATGCCCGTCAGTTTGCTGGCCACATCGTTCAGGTTGTCCAGGCCAAGTGCCACGTTGGCTGATGTATCGATCACCTGAATGGCGGTGATTTGCGAGTCTTGGCTCAAAGTCGCCGCCGCGGCCGCAGTAGCACCCGTCACTGACCATGTTGGCGTGGTGCCACTTGAATTTAAGGTGGCCGCGCTGATGGTGGCAATGTTTGTTTGCGCCGCAAGAAATGTCGTCAGCGTTTGTGCGCCGGTGGTGAATATAAAGTCCGTTGCATTGGTCACCAGATCGGTACCTGCGCTCGTTTTGATGAGTAAGGTTTTCTTGTCTGCCGTGCTGGCCAGAACGGTGACGCTGGTGCTGGGCCATTCGTAATTGACGGTGTTGCTACTGGCTCCTGTGCCGTTGATGAGAACCCCATCCCCACCAAAGTACACCTGTTGGCCTTTGGTCGCATCAAGGCTTGTTCGTGTGGTGCCGTCTGCCATGAGGTAGATGGATTGGTCCTTGAATTGCAGAACCTCGGTGTTGTAGAGCCAGTCCTGAATGGTTTCACCCGTCGCCGTGACCTTGGCATACGTGGGCGTTTGCATCTTGAGCGTGTAGTCAGCATAGTTGTTGACGTAGACCATCGTGTCGGTGCCGTTGCCACCATACAAGTAGGTATGAAAGCCAACTTTGGAGTAGACGGTGTCATTGCCGCCGTTGCCAAACACGTTGGCGCCTGCGCGATCCGAAAGTCGGTAGTCAAAAACGTTACTTGCCGAGTCGCCAATGGCCATGGCCCTGGCTGTCGGCGTGATTTTGGCGTCCGTGAGGTCACCCCCGATATAGATTCCTGTCGTGCTCGCAGTGATGCTGGTTGACGATGTTGGCGCAGCGTAAATGTTCAGATTGGTCAGTGGCTTGCCTGCGTATTGATCCACGACTTTGAATGTGTAGGAATCGCCAGCGGAATTGGTGATTTTGCCGACCAGATCATTGCCAATCTTTTCCAAATAAACCTGTTGTGGGCTGGGGTCACTCATGTAAATTTGCAGCATGTGAATGCCCTGCGTGCTCTCCACACGAATGGTGTCGTTGGCCTTCATGGACGCAAACCCACGGATGTAATCGAATCCGGTTCCCCTGCTGATCAGGGTGTTGGTGCCTTCCATGCCATAAAGGACGCTGGAGCCGGCAGATCCTGTAATTTGATCGTTACCCGACCCGCCCGCTATGTTGGCAACGCTGTTGGTGCTGTTTTGACCAATGAGTGTGGAGGCTGCGTCATTCGCGCCGATCATCAGGTAGGGCTCGGCACTTAAAGAGTAGTCGCCCGACTTTGCGATCTTGTAGAGGCCATCTAAAACTTGGGTGGGGCCGCCGACCAGCGCAATGTTTTCAATGGCGTTGGCAGCATCAAGTGTCGGTAATGTCAATGCCGAATTGGTTTTGAAAAGGATATCGCTGATCAGCATTACAGGAGATCCATCAGCGTTGAAGTGAATTCCACTGAGGACCACGGCCGAAAACGTACTGGTGACCGCACTGCGGTCTAGCTTGATGTAGTCGTCATTAGCACCGGTGCCCACAAGTGTTTTTTGCGTATTACTGGGGTTGTTGACCAGATAAATTTGTGTAGGCATGGGGTTGAAGCTTTTAAAAAAATAATGAATTTATAGTAAAAATCATATTACCGCGAATGTCAGCTGTCGAATTTGGTTTTGAAAATCTAAACGACAAAAATGTAAATTTTAAGAATCAACCTGCCAAATCAGAAATTGAATTCAAGAGCTTTTTCTTTATGAACGATGCCTTGTGTTGTGGTCGTGGCTTTTGAATTTGTAACGTTTCGGCGAATACGACCACAAGGGCCTGCCTCAACAGTCAATGACGCACCGTTTCACGCACCGTGTTGGTGGCGGCTGTCGGCGTTGCCCCAAAGCACCTGGGCAATGTGGTGACGATGCCGGGCGGGCGACGACGCATGGGCCACGCCCACCACCTTGGACGCCGCTTCCTTGGTCTGAGCCACGTGCAAATAAGCACCTTCGACCAGCGGTATCCAGCTAAGAGACTTGGCCTCCATCGCCTGGAGTTCACGCCAAAAGGCGGTATCGACGGTGCTGGGGGTCATGGCGGGAGAAGTGAGCGTGAGCGTGTCGCCGTCTCCGTCTGTTGTTAAACGGCAATCGTCAGCATGGCCAGTAGGCTGGCTCTTGCGGGGAATAAGGTAGAATTGAGGCCATTCCGAGGAGCGTTGCAGCGTCCCCCAACTGTTCAGTTGTCAGCGGGGCGTGAGGCTCGGAACCTACATCAGCAACGACGCTCATCCACACGACGTGCGGTGAGCCTGTTTTTCTTATTCAGAGCTTGGCCCATGCGTGTGGCCCATCCTTAAT
>CANGEG010000121.1 GCA_947452725.1 Comamonadaceae bacterium
AATTGGCCTGGGAGATCCGACCGACACCCGTGCCTTTCGAAGAGGCTCTGGGCAAGGTATATGCCCGCTTCCCTCGGCTATTGGAGCGCAGCGAACAGTTGGCGGGTAACCTTTCGGGCGGTGAGCAGCAAATGCTGGCAGTTGCGCGCGCGATCATTAACCAGCCCCGTCTGTTACTGCTGGACGAGCCCTCAATGGGGCTTTCACCGCTGTTAACAATAGAAGTGTTCAGGGCCCTGGCGGAGATCCGCGACGCAGGCGTAGCCATACTCATTGTGGAACAGAATGTCTCCAGAGCCTTGCGGCTTGCGCATCGCGCCATGGTGCTGACGCACGGCGAAATCACGCTTGAAGGTCCAGCCAGTGAGCTGGCCGCTGATCCTCGTGTGCTGGCCAGCTACATGGGACAAGGAGCTCAGGCCGCATGATTGCAAGTCCATCGACAGCGCACGCATCCCAATTATTCAACGTTATGGGTCGCACCTATGTTGTGACCGGCGCGGCCAGCGGGCTGGGCCTTGCCATCGCTGAAGTGCTTGCCGCCAATGGCGGGCGGCTGCTGCTGCTCGACCGTGACGAAAAAGGGCTCAAAGACCTTGCCTCTCGATTGCAAGCCTCAGTCGCCAGCCAAGCAGTGGACGTGGCCGACGCTGATGCCTTGCGTCAGGCTGTCGATGCATTCATCTCTGAAACAGGCCGCATCGACGGATTGTTCGCAAATGCTGGTATCAGCGGCGGCGCGGGCTTTGGCACAGATGCTGGCATGACCAGCGGGCAACTGGAAAGCCAGGACGGCAACCACTGGCGTGGCATCCTTGACATCAACCTGTTGGGCGTGCTCAACTCCTTGCAGGCGGTGGTGCCCACGATGAAGCGGCAACACAGCGGCAGCATCGTCGTCACCGCGTCGATCACTGGTATTCAGGCCGAGCCCTTCGTGTCTTACTCCTATGCCGCCGCCAAAGCGGCGGTGATTCAGTTGATGCGGCAGTCAGCGCTGGAACTGAGCCCGTATGGCGTTCGGGTTAATGCCATCGCTCCAGGCTTTATCAAGACGGGCATTGCAGGGGGGCGCTTGCATGATGCGCAAGTGGACGGAGCGCTTTCGCGCAAAATTCCGATGGGCCGATTGGGTGCAGCGAACGAAGTGCAAGGCATCGCGCTACTGCTGGCTTCGGATGCCGGTAGCTACATCACGGGCAGCACGCTGACGGTAGACGGTGGCGCCCTGCTGGGGCCGTCACCATTCATTCACACACAATACACGGACACTGCAAGATGACCCAACCCTCGCCAAATACATGGAGCGGCAAGACCGCTATCGTCACAGGAGCGGCCTCCGGTATCGGCGCAGCCACCGCCGAACTGCTTGCTCGCAAGGGTATGAAGGTCATGCTGTCCGACATCCAGCCGGTGCAGCTGGCGGCAGCCGCTACGGGCCTGCTCGCGCAAGGCTTGCAGGTTGCCCATTGCGCTTGCGATGTCTCTGATGCAGATTCCGTCAAGACCTTGGCTGATTTCACCGAAGCCACATTCGGCAACATTCATTTGGCATTCAACAACGCCGGCATCGCCATGCATGGTGTACCGATGCATGAAATGCCGCTTGGCGACTGGCGCTGGGTGAGCGAGGTGAACATGAACAGCATCATCCACAGCATCCACCATATCTTGCCGCGTATGCTGCACCACGGTGATCCGGCTTTTTTTCTCAACACGGCATCCATTGGCGGCCTTCAGGTTAACCCCGCGTGGATGACGGGTGCCTATTCCATGACCAAATATGCCGTCGTCGCCATGAGCGAAGGCCTAGAGAACGAACTTAAGTCAACGGCTGTTCGTGTCGCGGTATTGTGCCCAAGCGCTGTCTCAACCAACCTGTCCGATGCACATACACGCCCCGAGCGCCTTGGCGGCGCCACTGATCGGCCGCAACAAGGCTTTTTGCGCGAGGCCATCATGCGAACTGGCGCAACGCCGTCTTATGTGGCACGCCGAATCTGGCAAGCCATGGAAGATGGGGAGTTCTACATTCTCACCGACGCGGCGGCCCAGCCGGTCATAGAAGCGCGGCACCGGCGCATTGAAGCCGCAGTCTCGCGCGCTGCCGCCTTTCGCGAGCAGCATTCCAACTAAATTTTCACCGTCAGTAACCCACCCAAAGGAGATAGACATGCAATATCAACGACGTGCATTCGTAGGCGGCGCCATCGCAGCAGCAGCCCTGACGCTAGGGGGCAACGCCCTGGCCCAGGCGAAGCCGCCCATCAAACTGGGACTGATCACCCCCCTAACTGGCCCACTAGCTTCGTACGGGAAAGCGCAGGAAATGGTCATCAAGCTGGCAATCGAAGACGTTAACGCCAAGGGGGGAGTTAACGGAAGCTTGCTGGTACTGGATGCGCAGGACTCCTCCACAGACCCGGGCCAGGCAGTTTTGCTGTTCCGCAAGTTTGCCGGAGAGAACTACTTCGGCGTCATTGGTCCGATGACGGGCACGCAGTGGGAGACGGTAAGCCCGCTCGCCAACCGGATCCAGATGCCGGCAATTAGCGTTAATGCCATCAAGCCCGGCATCACAGTCAAGCCTTGGACTATTCGCCTGCAACCGCCAGACGATTCGCTGATGCCTGATGGCATGAAGGAGTTCTTGAAGGCCTACCCCAAAATCAAGAAGGTCGTGATCATGGCTGACGTGCGCGAGGCATCTAGCAAGGCCAGTGCCGACGCCTATGCTGTACTGGCAAAACAGAATGGAATTGAAGTGCTGGACACTGTGGAGTTTTCTTCCCGCGCGACCGACTTTTCGGCAGCGGCAATACAGATCAAGAGCCGCAACCCTGATGCGATTCTTGCGGCAGCTTTCCCAGCGCAAGCTATCCTGATCGCCAAGGACTTAGCAACGCAGGCCGTCAACGTGCCGGTGCTCAATACCAGCATTTTGTGGACGGGACCGTTCATCAACAATGTAGGCGCCATCGGTCGCAACTGGCATGTGATCGGATTCTCAACGAACGAAACCGGGCCTCTGGGTACCAATCCTGCCGTCTACAAGAGTCTGGTCGAGCGTGCGCAGCAGCACGCCGATGCCTCCATCGGCGTGCCATTCAACTTCTGCAATTGGGGTGTTTCGTATGACGCTGTTCTGTTATATGCAGAACTGATCAAGCGTCTGGGCATGGACGGCAACACTGATGTAACTAAGGCGCGCCAAGCCATCAAGGACGAATTCACCAAGCTGAAAGCGTTCACCGGTGCCCACCGATATACGTTCCGTGACACAGGCGATGCCTATATTGGCGCCACAGTACTGGCTGCAGACGTAGATCGTAAGGTTTGGAAGTACATGACTAAATAATAAATCCGAATGGGGGGTTGGAGAGTAATACCCGAGATGACGCCAAATTGCATCAAGGTTGAACTCTCCAGCGCCGGAACACCTCAGAAGTGGCAACAGAAATAAAAACATGCGTCCACAAACAAATAATCGTTTGTATTAGGCTGAACTGGATCACCGCCTGCGGCCTTTGAAAAACCAAGTATTGGGCTTTTCAGTTTGAAACAATTTTTGGAAGGGTTTATAGATGAAATCTAATTTTATTCGTCATGCCATTTGCGTGATCATCCTACTTGGAAATGTCATCGCCGCTTACGGACAGAATTTTCCCACTCGCCCCATCCGAATTGTGGTGACGTTTCCACCGGGTGGATCTGCGGACCTGCTTGCAAGGGCGCTCGGCGAGAAGCTCACGGCGTCCATGGGACAACCCATCTTTGTCGATAACAAACCAGGCGCTGGCGGCATTGCGGGCGCAGAGTTTGTTGCCAAATCGAATCCGGATGGATATACCCTTCTCTTTGCCAACACCAACATTGCCATCAATCCCAGTTTGTACGGGAAATTGCCATACGACACGGCCACAGCTTTATCTCCCGTTGTCTTGCTAGCCTATGTACCCTCATTGATCATGGTTTCTGATAAGACACCCGCAAACACGATTCAAGAGTTCATTGCACTTGCAAAATCCAAACCAGAAGCCTTGAACTACGGATCAGCAGGCAGCGGTACATTCCCACACTTGGCAATTGAGTTACTCAAAATGCAAGCCGGGATTTCCGTCACACACATCCCCTACAAAGGTGCTGCACCGGCTTTAAATGCACTTTTAGCTGGCGATATTCAATTACTCTGCAATGACATGCTCACAGGCTCACAATATGTCAAAGTAGGCAAACTCAGAGCCTTGGCGTATACAGGATCCACTCGAGCAACCTCTCTTCCGCAGGTACCAACCGTTTCAGAATCTGGATTGAAGGACTATGTCGCCGTTGGATGGCAAGGGATCATGGCACCAGCCGGTACACCACAGTCAATTCTTGAAAAATTAAACTCTGAATTCAATAAGGCTTTAGCAGAACCCGCTTTGCGACAATCTTTGATTTCCCAAGGCTTAGTTCTCAGTGGCGGTACAAGCAAAAGTTTTGCCGAATACATCATTCAAGACACCGAGCGTTGGCGAGCAGTCGTTAAAGCCTCGGGCGCTAAACCAGAATAACGCTCCACTGCAAACTAACAATCTAATTTTGAAAGAGTTCAATGCTGACAAAAGATGAAAACAATCGATTAACACAAGTTGGGCCAGACACACCCATGGGTGAAATGATGCGGCGGTATTGGCATCCCATAGCGACATCAGCGCAGTTACCCCATCCTGATTGTGACCCTCTTCGCTCTCGATTACTGGGTGAAGATTTTGTGGTTTTCCGCGACACACATGGCAAAGTCGGTGTGCTCAACGAGCTGTGTACGCACAGAGGTGCTTCAATGGCCTTGGGCCGGGTTGAAGAGGGTGGCATCCGATGCATTTACCACGGGTGGAAATTCGCTGTGGATGGCACGATCATGGACATGTCCAACAACGCTGACTCAACCTATATTGAAAAATTAAAAGCGCCGGCCTACCCTGTTGTTGAACGATCCGGATTGATTTGGACGTACATTGGTCCGAAAGAAAAGCAGCCCCCATTCCGAAACCTTGCTTTAGATGAAGTACCAGAGGCCAATCGAATTTTATTTCGCGTCAACACCAACGCAAACTTTCTTCAAATGTGGGAAGGTGGAACAGATTCATCTCATGTCGGTATTTTGCACAGTAATCTCACACGTCCAGGCTGGCTTGCGGCGGGAGACAATATAGCTGTACCAGAATTAAACGACATGGTCAGTGACGCATGGGACGATATGTCGCCCAAACTGGACATAGAAAACACGGCATTTGGATTTCATTACGCCAGCATTCGTAAAGTTGGTGGAGCAAATCCAAGACATAACGTCAGACTTGTGCCTTTGTTTTTGCCACATGGTCGAGTCATTCAGTTTCCTGACTTCTTTACAACTGTCTTTGATGTGCCGATAGACGATGAACACACGGCAAGTTATTTGATTGACGCCAGTGCGACTCGTCAACTTGATTTGCAAGAACGTTTAAAAAGATCAGGCATGACGGAGGAACGTTTTTACGCCCAAAATACATTTGTCGCCAACTGGGATTCCGGGTATTGGCAAGACCGTGATGCCATGAAAAAGAAACTCAATTGGAGTGGCTTTAAAGGCATTACGCAAGAAGATGCTGTCATCTCAACATCAATGGGTCCCATTTACGACCGAACTCAAGAGCACTTGGTCGCCGCAGATGCCGCCATCGTTCGCCTTCGGAAACGCTTACTTGATTGTTTAAAGAAAATGGAGAAAGGCGAAGACCCGATTGGTTTGAACTTAGAAGATATGACCAATGTGATTGGTTTTGATATTGACCTCCCAGACGGTACACGATGGCGCGAACACGCATCTGAACAAGGGCTTCACAGTGCAGAAAAATCCTAAAGAAATCGTCCTGACAACCCTTAAAAAGGGTGTAGCTGAAATGGGATCTCTTTTTAACGAAGAAATTCTTCAGCGAACCATAGCACTTTATGAACCTTATGTTGAAGTGCCCCCATCAACTCAGTCTGTAGAGCGCGATTTATCCTTCGGCTCGCATTCTCGAAACGTTTTGGACTTTTTCCCATGCGAACGCCCTTCTCCCATCTTGCTCTTTGTGCATGGCGGTGGATTTGTTGGTGGAGGTAAAAATATCAATGCCAAGTTTTACAGTAATTTGGGCAAGTACTTTACGGATCGTGGCATTGCGACTGCCCTGATGAACTACAGACTAGCGCCTGAATTTGTCTGGCCTCAAGCGGCTGAGGACATTGCCAAAGCTGTCAAATGGCTTAATGAAAATCGAGCACATAATCAACGTATTTACATCTTGGGTCAATCTGCAGGTGCTTGCCACTTGAGCACCTACCTCACGGGGGAGGATTTCCACGAGCACGCTGCAACGCATATTGCTGGTGCAGTTCTCATGAGTGGCTTTTATGACGCACGTGGCCCCATGAGCCCTGGAGCCAGATCTTATTTTGGAGAAAACTCTCTTCAGTGCGACGAAAGATCACCGATTCTGGCGACCCCTCGAATCAAGACCCCAGTTTTACTCACACTTGCACAATATGATCCCGCCGGAATGGCGCTGCAGACATTGGCTTTAGCCAGTCAACTGACTCAAACTCAGCAATCCAGTCCTCCGCTTGCATGGCTCAAAGACCACAACCATGTTTCAACTGTTTTGAGCATTGGCAGCCCTCAAGATGATGTTGGTGACTTAATCACTCAATTCATTAAAGAAATTGAAACCCAACGAGTTGAGGTAAGCCAATGAGTTCTTTGTGCACACAAAAAAATACGCCTCTCAACCGAAGAGATCTTCTTCGAATCGCGCTTGCTGCAAGCCCTCTTTTTGGCGTAAAAAATTCAGTTTCTGCAGAAGATAAATTCCCAACTAAACCTATCAAAGTTTTAGTCGGATTTCCCGCAGGTGGAGCCATTGATTTGATCATGCGTAACGTTGCCCTTGAAGCTTCAAAAAAATTAGGGCAATCTTTGATGATTGAAAATCGATCTGGCGCTAGCGGTACATTGGCCTATAACGCCTTAAAGATAGCTTCGCCTGATGGCTATACCATCGCGCCTGTGACCATCACAGCATTCAGAGCTCCAGCCATTGAGGACGTTAGCTTTGATCCTCTTCAAGATTTTCAGTACCTCGCTGGAATTACTGACATTCCATTTGGGGTTGTCGTCAAGGAAGACTCCCCATTCAAAACCTGGAAAGATTTACTCGCCTGGGGAAGGGCAAATCCCAACCAAATGATGTACGGAGCCGCAGCTGGCTTAGGTAACACATCCCATCTCTTTGTTGAAGAAATTGCTGCCAAAGAAAATTTGAAATGGACCCCTGTTCCATTCAGAGGTACCACCGACTGCATTCAAGCTCTGCTCGGCGGTCAAATCGTTTTTACCGTTGACACGATCGCAGGAACTGCAGCACTGGTGAAGGGCGGAAAATTGCGCATTCTGGCCGTTGCGACAGATGCGCGCCTGCCCAGCTGGCCTCAAATTCCAACCATGCGAGAGCTTGGTTCTTCTATTTCTGTAAATAATCTTTGGGGAATAGCTGGCCCCAAAGGTCTGGAACCACAAGTTGCATCAACTCTTGAAGCTGCATTTAAATTTGCCATGGAACAACCCAGCGTGATCGCCATGCTTCAAGGAGTTGAACAAAAGCCTTTGTTTGCTGATGCAAAAGCCTTCAAGGCCTTTGCTGAGCGCTCAGTTAAAGAGCAAAAAGAAGTTTTAACCAAATACGGATTTGCAAAAAAGTGAATTTTATTTTTTTTGCATTCAAATTTAGCTCGTGCAGCGCATTCGTAACATGACAACAATTGAGAAAATTAGCTGGTCGGACAGCATGTTGATTGGTTTCAAACCAATGGATGATGAGCACATTGCCTTTGTCGAGATGATCGAGCGAATGCAGCATGCGGCCGAAGGTGATTTGCCCAAGCTTTTAGATCAATTCGCAGATATTGCACACTCGCATTTTGATTCGGAAAATAAAATGATGGAAGAAACTCAATTTCCACCACGGCAATGTCACATTGACGAACACATGGCCGTATTGAATTCAGTGACAGAGGTCCAAAAATTACTGGCTAAAGGCCATTTCAACATCGGCGCTTCATTGGTGAATGAATTGGCCAAATGGTTCCCCGGCCATGTCACCCACCTTGATTCGGCTTTATCGCATTGGATTTGTAAAAAACAACTGGGTGGGAAACCCGTTGTAATAAAACGCTCCCTTAACGTTCATCCGACGATTTAAATATTCCAACGGTGCTAATTTCAGGAACAATACCAGACTCAAAATGCCCAGTGCTCAGGTCGCTTTGTCATAATCTTTATGACCGCATTGTATTTTCCCTAGTGATGTCATTGTTCTGCCCGACACACTGCTTTGGGTCTTTCGCCACCCGTTGATTTGGAATGCCTCAATTTTGCAAGCACGAACACCCGTTGTGTCGCGTTAGGAGTCCTTCAGCACTGACTGCTTTAGGGCTAGCTAATCTAGCTTGAACTAAGTAAGCGGCTGGCCACGGCACCTTGACCGTTGCACCGACTCAGGGTTGCGGTTGCCAGTGGTGA
>CANGEG010000122.1 GCA_947452725.1 Comamonadaceae bacterium
ACTAGCCTTGATCTCAGGCCTGACTCAGGGCTAATTCAGGGCTTGGTCTTATGGTTTAGGCGCGGTCTTTTCAGGCCGCACCATCTCGCCAAAGCAATCGCGCACGCTGAAGTACACCGAGGTAAAAAACATCGCCGCCATCAACAGGGCGACGGGGGTCATCACGGTTTCGGCCAGGCTTTGCTCTCCGATCAGGCTGATCCCAAACAAGATCACCATGCCGGTGGTTAAAAACACGCTCATCCAGGCCATGGTGTAGACCGTGAACGCGCCCAGGTTGCGCCAACAGGCGACCAAGCTAAAAAACAGGCTTTTCACCGGCGGCACGCCGTGCCAGTGCAGCAAAGCGGGGGCATGCCAGAACATCATGGACAATGGAATGTACAAGCCCATGGCCAGCCACATGGCGTTTTGAAAAGCTGGGTTGTTCACGGTTTCGGCTGTGATTGGCGAGCCCATCAGGTACACGCCTGCAAACAAGCCGCCGTCCAGTAAGGTTGAGATGCCCATCACGGCAATAAAGCCAAAGGCATACAACCCGCCCAGTACCAACATGTCTTTCACACCGGCTTTGCCGCTGCGAAAAGCCACCAGCAAAATGCCCGGCATCGGGAACTTGCCTTGCTCAACCACCGCGGTGGCGGCCATCAGTCCCAAAGTCATGGCGGGCAGTAGCACCAATGCCAGCACATTGCCTATGTAGGGAATCATCGACGCTACCGAGACCCAGGCCATGAACAAAAAGAACAAGCCCGACATGGCCAGAGGTTGCTTCCAGAAAGTGCGAATGCCCTGTTGCACCCAGACGAAACCGGTGCGGGGTGTAACGATGTTCAGTTTCATTCAGTGCTTTTTAAAGAGAAGTTCACAGCGCGAGAGGTTGGGCTACACGCTCGCGCAGCACCCGCTCAAAATGGGTGGGGTCATGCGGCGTGAGCATGGAGGCTTCGCGCGGCAGATGGAAGTCCCACAAACGCGAGATCCAAAACCGCAAGGCACCAGCGCGCAGCAGGGCCGGCAGCAAGAGGCGCTCTGCACCGCTTAAAGGGCGCACATCTTGGTAAGCGGCGATCATGGCGTTAGCACGCGCTGCGTCGTGCGCGCCGGTGGGCAGCTCAATGCACCAGTCGTTCAGACACACGGCCAGGTCAAATAACCAGGTGTCTACGCCGGCAAAGTAAAAATCAAAAAACCCGGTCAACTGCTCGCCGTCAAACATCACATTGTCGCGAAACAAATCAGCATGCACCGGGCCGCGCGGCAGGGCCGCATAAGCGCTGCTGGCGGCAGTGTGGTTTTGAAAGGCCAGCTCCCTGCGAATCAAGGCGGCTTGTTCGGGCGTCAAATACGGCAGCACCACCGGCACGGTTTCGTTCCACCAGGACAGGCCGCGCAAATTGGGCTGGCTGCGGTTGTAATCCTGCCCGGCCAGGTGCATGCGGGCCAGCATTTCGCCCACGGCGGCGCAATGCACGGCTTGGGGTTGCAACTGGCTTTTACCGGTCAGTTTGTTGACCACGGCCGCGGGTTTACCGCACACGGTGTGCAAGATGTCGCCATCTTTATTGGCGGCAGGGTTGGGCACCAGAATCCCGCGCTCGGCCAAATGCTTCATCAAATGCAGATAAAAAGGCAATTGTTCAAAGCCCAAACGCTCGAACAAGGTCAACACATACTCGCCCTTGTCGGTGGTGGCGAAGTAGTTGGTGTTTTCGATCCCGCCCTCAATGCCGCGCAGGGCGGTGAGCTGGCCCAGATTCAGGGCTTGCATCAGGTCATTGGCCTGGGTTTGGGTGACTTCGGTGAATACCGCCATGGTTGCAATCAAAAATAACCGGTGAGCGCCGGTGTGTTGTCCAGCCTTCGATTGTAGGGGCCTCACCGGCCTGCTTAGTCTTGGCGAGAATGACTTTGCAGAGCGAAATCGGGGGCGCAGGCAAATCATGCGACACTTTCATTTTTGATCACGCCAAGGAAGTGAAATGATTCAAGGTGCCTGTCTGTGTGGGGCAGTGAGTTGGCAGTTTAAAGGCCATCCTGATGGTGCAACCGCCTGCAATTGCACGGCTTGCCGACGGTACGGAGTGCTTTGGGCCTATGACTATATGGACGAAGGCATCACCACCTCGGGCACGACTCGGGCTTATGTCCGAGGTACGGCGCTGGAGTTCCATTTCTGTCCCGATTGCGGGTGCATTGCCTTTTGGCGGGGGTTGCACAAAGATGAACACGGGCGCGTTCGAATCGCGGTGAATCTTCGGCTGGCCGCGCCTGAAGCGGTGGCTCAGATTCCGATCGATCATTTCGATGGACTGGACACGTTTGAAGATTCGCCCAGGGATGGCAAATGTGTGGCGGACTATTGGTTCTAGATCCAAGGGCCATGGCCCCGTGCACAATTGGGGGATGAGCGAAAACATTCCCCCTAAAAAGACCTTGCTGCTGGTCGACGGCTCCAGCTACCTGTACCGCGCTTTTCACGCCATGCCCGATTTGCGGGCCGTGCCCGGTGACCCGACCAGCCCCGCCACGGGTGCGATTCGCGGCATGATCAACATGATGGAGCGTCTGCGAAAGGACGTGCCTGCGCTCTACGCCGCTTGTGTTTTTGATGCCAAAGGTCCGACTTTTCGGGACGAGATGTATCCGCAGTACAAGGCCCACCGTAGCCCCATGCCGGATGACCTGCGCGCGCAGATCGAACCCATCCACGAGCTGGTGCGCCTGATGGGCTGGACGGTGCTGGACGTCCCAGGGGTTGAAGCCGACGACGTGATCGCCACGCTGGCTCACACGGCCGCGCTGCAGGGCATCGACGTGACGGTTTCTAGTGGCGATAAGGACTTGAGCCAACTGGTAAATGCGCACATTACCATCATCGACACGATGAACGGCAAGGTGCGCGATGTGGCGGGCGTGACCGAAGAATTTGGCGTTCCGCCCTCGCTGATGATCGACTACCAAACCCTCGTGGGTGACCCGGTGGACAACGTGCCGGGCGTGAACAAAGTGGGTCCAAAGACAGCCGCCAAGTGGTTGCTTGAATACGGCTCGCTTGATAACTTGATGGTCCACGCCGATGAGATCAAGGGCGTGGCCGGTGAGAACCTGCGCCAAGCTGTGGACTGGCTGCCCAAGGGCCGAGCCCTGGTGACTATGAAAATTGATTGCGACTTGAACGGTTGGGTGCCCGATTTGCCCTCGCTGGAAAGCCTGCACCTGCATGCGCCGGACAAGGACAAGTTGCTCAATTTTTACCAGACCTATGGTTTTCGGGGTCTGGTGCAGGCAATGGGCGGGGACGTTCCGGCCCCGGCTGCAAAACCCAAGACCAGCAAAGCCAAAGACACAGGCATGGGCGATTTGTTTAGCGAAGCTGAAACGCAAGAGCCGAACGAACCGCCTTTGCTAGATAACAGCGCCAGTTCGGTGCATGGCGATTTGAACTACGAAACTGTGACCACTTGGGCGCAGATGGACCAATGGCTGGAGCGACTGGCCACCGCCGAGTTAGTGGCACTGGACACTGAAACCACTTCTCTCGACGCTATGAAGGCCGAGTTGATCGGCATCAGTTTGAGCGTGAAGCCCGGTGAGGCGGGCTACATTCCGCTGGCGCACAACGGCCCGGGCGCCCCAGAACAATTGCCACTGGCCCAGGTGCTGGCCAAACTCAAGCCTTGGCTGGAGGATGCGAGCCGCGCCAAGCTGGGCCAAAACATCAAATACGACCGCCATGTGCTGGCTAACCAAGGCATTGAGGTACGTGGTTATGTGCACGACACCATGCTGCAAAGCTATGTACTGGAAGTGCACAAGCCCCACAGCCTGAGCAGCCTGGCCTTGCGTCATGTGGGGCGCGCAGGCGTGGCTTATGAAGAGCTGTGCGGTAAAGGCGCGCACCAAATCCCATTTGCTCAAGTGGACGTGGCGCGCGCTGCTCAATACGCTTGCGAAGACGCCGACCAAACGTTGGACGTACACCTGGCGCTGTGGCCGCGAATTGCGCAAGACGCCAAACTGCGCGCAGTGTACGAGCTGGAAATTGCCACCAGCGAAGCCTTGTTTCGTATCGAGCGCAACGGTGTGCTGATCGACGCTCCCACCTTGGCCGCGCAAAGCGCCGCTTTGGGCTTGCGTATCGTGCAGCTTGAAACGGAGGCTTTTGCGATTGCGGGTCAGCCTTTCAATTTGGCCAGTCCCAAACAATTGGGTGAAATTTTCTTTGACAAATTGGGCCTGCCTGTTATCAAAAAAACCGCCACCGGCGCGCGCAGCACCGACGAAGAAGTATTGGAAAAACTGGCTGAAGACTACCCGCTACCGGCGCGCATATTGGAGCACCGCAGCCTGTCCAAACTCAAAGGTACTTACACCGACAAGCTGGCGCAGATGGCCCTGGCGCGCACTGGCCGCGTGCACACTCACTATGCGCAAGCGGTGGCAGTGACGGGGCGTTTGTCTAGCAACGATCCCAATTTGCAGAACATTCCGATTCGCACGGCCGAAGGACGCAAGGTGCGCGAAGCCTTTGTGGCCCCGCCTGGCCATGTGATTGCCAGTGCCGATTACAGCCAGATTGAGCTGCGCATCATGGCCCACCTGAGCCATGATGAGGCATTGCTGCGCGCTTTTCATGAGGGCCTGGATGTGCACAAAGCCACGGCAGCCGAAGTGTTTGGTGTGCCGGTCGACCAAGTGTCGAGCGAGCAGCGCCGCTATGCCAAGACCATCAACTTTGGTTTGATTTACGGCATGAGCGCTTTTGGTTTGGCCAAATCCCTAGGGATTGACAACACCGCCGCTAAAAACTATATCACCCGTTATTTTGAGCGCTTTTCGGGCGTTAAAAAATACATGGACGACACCCGTCAGCAGGCGAAGGCTCAGGGCTATGTGGAAACGGTGATGGGTCGGCGCCTGTATTTGCCTGAAATCAACTCGCCCAACGGCCCGCGACGCGCGGGCGCTGAGCGGGCGGCCATCAACGCGCCAATGCAAGGCACGGCAGCCGACTTAATTAAGTTGAGCATGGTAGCGGTGCAAAAAGCGTTGGACGAGCAGCAACTCCGAACCCGCGTGATCATGCAGGTGCACGACGAATTGGTGTTTGAAGTGCCCCAGGACGAAGTGGACTGGCTGAAGTTAGAAATCCCTCGCCTGATGGCCGGTGTGGCCGCGCTCGCAGTGCCTTTGCTGGCCGAAGTGGGCGTGGGTGCCAACTGGGATCAAGCGCATTGAGCGCACCAAGTGTCTTGGTTCGGTTCTGCTTTCAAGGGGTCAAAATGGTACGACTTGCCAAGCGCCCGGGCACTGGGTCACGTTAGGGTAGTACTGTTGGTAAGGCTGGCAGTAGTAGCGCACGCGCGACGGGTCGGTAACTACCGCTTGTTGCTGCGGGTAGATCACTTGAGGCTGCGGCACGACCACAGGCGCTGGCATAGCGGCGTAAATGGCGCCGCCCACGATTGCGGCGCCCAACAGCGGAGCGACCCAACCGCCACTGTAGCCGCCCCTGTAACCGCCGCCGTGGCCCACATAGCCTCGCTGGGCGAAACCCTGGCCAAAGCTATGGCCGCCGCCGCCATGCATGGCCATTGCGCCCATGCCGTGAGGCTCGGCTTGCGCGCTGCCTGTGGCGCCTGCCAAGGCGCTGAACAAGGACAATGCAATTAAACTGGTGCGCAGGGTGTTCATGGTGAGAGCCTTTCTAGGTGGGCTGTGGCATCTGCCGCAGTCTTGTCCTTGATTAACGGTGCAGATGAGGCGATGGATGACAGACTGCCCAGATTCTGTAACCAAGCGTAAGGCTTTTCAAGGTGCAGCAGCGGGTTGGGGGGCGAATAGAAAAGATAATGACAGTCTGTAGGCCCTGTGCCCGAGTTGGCGCAACACCCCTTAAATCCCCAAACGGAGACCGGCATGAACGATTTTCAAAGTGACACCCAGGCCCTTCTGAATGTGTCGCAAGCGACAACAGCCCAGCATGCAGGTGCCACCCGCCGTTTTGCTTTGCAAGCGGCTTTAGGGGTCGGTTATGCAGCTGCAGCCTTGCCTGTGATGGCGCAAACAGCCATCACAACTTCGGCCCAAGGCTTGGTCAGCGGCGAGGTCACGGTGGACGTGAATGGCTTCAAAATGCCGGCCTATCGATCGGCCCCTGAAGGGGCAGGGCCTTGGCCCGTGGTTTTGGTGATCTCCGAAATTTTTGGCGTGCATGAGTACATTGCCGACGTGACCCGGCGCTTAGCTCGCATGGGTTACCTGGCAATTGCCCCCGAGTTGTTTGTGCGCCAGGGCGACCCCTCAGCTTACGGCGAGATGGCCAAGTTGCAGTCCGAGGTCATTGCCAAGGTACCTGACGCCCAAGTGATGAGTGATTTGGATGCGAGCGTGGCCTGGGCCAGTCAACACGGTGGCGATACGCGCCGTTTGGCCATCACAGGTTTTTGCTGGGGTGGGCGCATCACTTGGCTTTACGCCGCACACCAACCGCTCGTGAAAGCGGGCATAGCATGGTATGGCCGTTTGGTGGGACAAAGCACGCCTTTGACACCGCGCCACCCGGTGCAGATGGTGGCCACTTTGCAGGCGCCGGTGCTGGGTTTGTACGGCGGGGCAGATACCGGCATCCCTTTAGAGTCCGTCGATACAATGAGGCAGGCTTTGGCTCAAGGCAATGCAGCTGCCAAGGCCTCGACTTTCGTGGTCTATCCCGATACGCCGCACGCCTTTCATGCCGACTACCGCCCCAGTTACCGCCAGGCTGCTGCGCTGGACGGCTGGGTGCGGCTTCAGGCCTGGCTTCAAAAGTATCTCTGACGCACTGACGTGCAAAAGGCATTTCGCATCCCATGATTTTTTTGGCTATTTTGTTGGGCACATTGACCGCTGGCATTGGCAGTGTGTGGGTGGCCGCTTGGCTCAGTTATGGCGTGATGAGCCGCTACACCCAGCACATGCTGAGTTTGGCGGCCGGAGCCTTGTTGGCCACTTCGTTCATGCATTTGCTGCCCGAGGCTTTCGAGAGTGGCGTGAGCCCGCGCGATTTGTTTTTGACCCTGTTGTTGGGCCTGGTGTTTTTCTTTTTGCTCGACAAGGCCGAGTTATGGCATCACGGCCATGAGCATGGTGCCTCCCATGGCCATATGGAGTCTGCTCACCTTGAGTCTGCGCAACAGGAGCAGGTACATCATGATCATGTACATGAGGCGCATCACAATCACGCTGCACCGACGGCGGGTGGCTGGGCCGTTTTGGCCGGCGACAGCGTGCATTGCTTTGGCGACGGTATTTTGATTGCCTCCGCCTTCATGGCCGATGTGCGTTTAGGGGCCATTGCGGCGTTGGCCGTTTTGGCGCATGAGGTGCCTCACCATATGGGGGACTTGGCTGTGCTGCGCCAAGGGCAAGCCCAGGCCCACAAGCAAGTGGCCGTGCTCAAAGTGTCTTTGGCAGGGGCCGTCACAGCCCTGGGCGGAGCCGTAGGCTTTGTGCTGGTCGAGTCTTTGCACGCGGCATTGCCGTACTTTTTGGTGGTTGCCAGCAGCAGCTTTATTTATGTAGCGCTGGCCGATTTAATTCCGCAGTTGCAAAAACGCTTGTCGGCACGTGAAACCGCCGCTCAAATCGCTTGGCTGGCCGTAGGCATTGGCATGGTCACTTTGGTGAGCATGCTGACCCAAAACCATTAAGTAAGTTCAATGACCGGCTTGCTTTATAAGAATTAGCCTACAGGCGATCAGGTGATGGCCCTTTCAGAGCATATCGCTTGCCAGCAAGCTATCAAGGGTACATTTCAGCCCTGCGCGCAGGGCAGACCGGGTGTGTTGCTCCATTCGCTCCAGCTGCCCGCATACAAAGCGGTGTGACCCAGTCCGGCTATTTCCATGGCCAAAATGTTCGGAACCGCGCTCACGCCACTGCCGCAGTGGTGGACCACGGTGGTGGGATCGCGGCCAGCCAATACGCGGATAAATTCCTCGCGCAGTTGCTCGGGTGTTTTAAAGAAACCTTCTGAATTCAGGTTCTCGCTGAAGGGGCGGTTCAAAGCACCCGGAATGTGCCCGGCGATCGGGTCTAGGGGCTCCACCTCGCCTCGGTAACGGGCTGCAGCGCGCGCGTCGATGATGGTTTGCGCTGCGCGCCCGAGCTGTTGCACCACAGTGTCCGTGGGCACCAGTTCGCGCAATGGCGAATACAGGCGAAACGCCGCATCAGCAGGTACCGGTTGGTGACCGAGCGCGTCACTGGCTTCGGTGCGGCTCACTGCACCGCCCGCCGCCTCCCAGGCTTGTAAACCGCCATCAAGGACTGCTACCGCATCATGTCCCAGCCATTTGAGCATCCACCACAGGCGGCCGCAGTAGTTGGCGCCGTTTCGGTCGTAGACCACGGCTTGCATCGCGTTGGTAAAACCCAAGCTGCTCAACCAAGCGGCCACAGTTTCTCGGGCGGGTAAGGGATGGCGGCCGCCGTTGACAGCCAAAGCCTCATCGTGAGTACTCAGGTGCTGATCCAAATGGGCGCGCTGTGCGCCGGCTACATGGACTTGCGCAAACAGCGCGTCGGCGGCGGCCGGG
>CANGEG010000123.1 GCA_947452725.1 Comamonadaceae bacterium
ATCTCGCGTTAGATGAACCCAACGTCAGTCTGCCCTCGCCCACCTGAACCCCCGGTTCAGGATGAGGGTCCGGTGGCACTGCAGACACCTTTTCTGTTGCTCCCTCCTGATTGTCCCCCATGAATTTTGACCCGACCTTGATTCTTGAACTCGCCATTCTGGGTGTAGCCACTGGTTTTCTTGCGGGTTTATTGGGCATTGGCGGCGGCATGGTGATGGTGCCATTCTTGACCTATTTACTGGGCAAGCAAGGCGTCTCGCCCGATCTGGCCGTCAAAATGGCGATTGCTACATCCATGGCGACCATCATCTTTACATCTGTTTCTAGCGTGCGCGCGCACCACAAACGAGGCGCGGTGCGCTGGCCTCTGGTCAAAGGTCTTGCACCGGGCATTGTTCTGGGCAGTCTGATCGGGAGCCTAGGTGTATTTGCTTTTTTAAAAGGCTCATTTCTGGCCTTGTTTTTTGCCGCCTTCGTGAGCTTTTCTGCGACCCAAATGTTTTTAGATAAAAAACCAGCGCCTACGCGCCAAGTCCCTGGCACGGTCGGCTTGCTCGGCGCCGGTGGTTTTATTGGCTTTTTGTCGGGCTTGGTTGGCGCCGGTGGCGGTTTCGTCTCAGTGCCTTTTATGACTTGGTGCAATGTGGCTATCCACAACGCGGTAGCCACCAGCGCAGCTTTGGGTTTCCCGATTGCGTTGGCTAATGTAGTTGGCTACATCATCAGTGGACAAAACCTGCCTAATTTGCCCGAATACTCGTTCGGTTATCTGTGGCTACCCGCCTTGGTGGTGATTGCCAGTTGCAGCGTCTTCATGGCCCCGTTGGGCGCAAGTGCCGCGCACAGACTGCCTGTCAAACAACTTAAGCGCGTGTTTGCAAGCATTCTTTATGTGCTTGCCGCTTACATGCTTTACAAGGGTTTGAGCGCCTAAGCAACTTGCCAGACTGGCTTGGCGATTTGAACTTTAAAGTGCCAAAGGCGGTGTGATGCACCAAGGCGCCTGATCATGCATCAGGCCCATCCACAAGGCCCAGGCTGAAATCACGACCAAGGCCAAGCCGGCGATGCGAATTCCCCAGGTGCCGTCACCTAGGCTTTTGAGTTGCAGCAGCAGCCAAGGCCCAGCCCATAAACTCAAGCTGCTGCCCAAAGCAAACAGGGCCATAGTCAATGCGCCGTCGACCACGTTGCCCGTCAGCGCGGCGACCATGAGGGCAGAATACAACAAGCCACAAGGCATGAGTGACCAAAGCGCACCAATGACCAACGGCGTACTTTGCCCACAGCGCCCGCCCCATGCACGCACTTGTCGCCAGAGCTTTTGCGCGGCCGCATCCAGCCACACGGGTTGCCGCCCTTGCCAAAATAGCAGCCCCCCTAATACCAGCGCGGCCACATGCAGCAAAGACCACAAAGGGCGAATCGCCGCAGACTGCACGGTGAGCCAACCCAGAGCGCTGACGCTGGCGGCAGCTAACGCGCCCACCAAGCTGTAGCCTGCTAATCGTCCGATTTGAAAACCCAACATCGAGCGAGAGGCTCGCACTGCGTTGGCTTGCCCAATACCTGCACAGGCTGCGCCGCACATGGCCACGCAATGCGGGCCGCCGGCCAAGCCCATCAGCAAAGCCGTCATGGCCAGAGAACTGGACATAAAAAAACCTAGATGATTTTCGAAAAACGAGTCCGGTTGGCGTCTGCCTGCACATAGCGGTCAAACGACATGGCCACGCCACGCACAAAGAACCAACCCATCTTTGTAACGGCGATTCCTGTGTTTGACAACTCTACCAGTCCTTGCGCTTGCAGGCCGGCTAAATGGCCGAGTTCAGCTTTGAAGTAGGCTTTAAAATCAATCAACCAGGCCAGATTGATCGATTCGAACTGCAAATGCCCCTGGCACATCAACGCCATGATCACCGCACGGCGAATCAAATCGTCGCGGCTCAAGGCCAAGCCTCGCACTACTGGCAGTTGGCCTTGGTCGAGCAAATCGCAGTACTCGCTCATGGTTTTGGCATTTTGGCTGTAAGTTGAGCCCACACGGCCAATGGCCGAGACGCCCAAGGCAATCAAATCACAATCCGGTTGGGTGCTGTAACCCTGAAAGTTGCGGTGCAACCTGCCCTGCCGTTTGGCAACGGCCAGCGCATCGTCGGGCAAGGCAAAGTGATCCATCCCCACATACACATAACCGGCGTCTTGCAAAGCGGCCAAGGACCGCGAAAGCATACTGACTTTTTCACCTGGGAGTGGCAGTTCAGCGGCATGAATGCGCCGCTGCGGTTTGAAGCGCGCGGGTAAATGCGCATAGGCATACAAGGCAATGCGGTCAGGGCGAAGCTCGTTGATTTGCGCCAAGGTTCGGTCAAACGAAGTTGGGGTTTGCTTAGGCAAACCATAAATCAAATCCACATTGATCGATTCAAAACCGATTTTTCGGGCTTCGGCCACCAAGTTAAAGACCTGCTCGGCGGGCTGAATGCGGTGTACCGCAGCCTGCACTTCAGGGTCAAAGTCTTGTACGCCAAAGCTCAGACGGTTGAATCCCAATTCGGCCAAAAAAGCTAAGCGCTGTGAATCGACAGTGCGCGGGTCGACTTCAATGGAGTATTCACCGCCGGGTACCATTTGGAAGTTAAGTTTGAGCATTTCCATCAGCGACACCAATTCGGCGTCTTTCAAGAAAGTCGGTGTGCCACCGCCCAAATGCAATTGACTGACAGGCTGTCCAACACCCAGATGTTGAACATGCAAGGCAACTTCGCGCGAGAGATAATCCAAATAGGCCGTGGCCCGCTCGGGATGCTTCGTAATGATCTTATTGCAAGCGCAGTAGTAACACAAAGATTCACAAAATGGGATGTGAACATATAAGCTCAAAGGTTTGGCGCGCAAGGCCAAAGCATCCCTTCGCTGCTCCAACACCTGGATGTAATCGGCTGCGGTGAAGGCTTCGACGAAACGATCCGCAGTAGGGTAGGAGGTGTAGCGTGGACCGGGAATGTCAAACCGGGTCAGTAATTCGGGGGTGATCAGCGTCATGCACTGTTTTCCTGTTATGTGTGGTACCGCACGTCTACTGTGCCCGAGTTGCATAAAATGAACTTGATGCAAATCAAAACAAAACCAACCAGTGACAATATTGAAAGTGCGGATGTCAGTGATCGATTGCAGCCTGACTTGAATCTGCGTCAAGCAAAGTATTAAAATCGCAAAATGACTTTCATCAATTCGCGCGTTCCTTCCAATAAGGTTAAAACATGACCCCGCATACGATCAAGGTAGCCTGCTCCAACTGCAATATGCGTGAACTGTGCATGCCCGTGGGGCTGAATGAGCAAGATTTGCAGCGAATTGACGATTTGATTGGTGCAAGGCGCAAAGTTAAACGCAATGAGACCCTGTTCAGGAACGGCGAAAAATTCAATGCCTTGTATGCCATTCGCACCGGTTTTTTCAAAACTAGCGTAGCTACAGAAGATGGCCGCGACCAAGTGACCGGTTTTCAAATGGCCGGCGAAATCATGGGGTTGGATGGCATCGTCAGCGACTTTCACTCCTGCGATGCGATTGCACTGGAAGATGCTGAGGTCTGCGTCATGCCTTTCGACAAAATCGAATCTTTGTCTCGCGAGGTCAATTCACTGCAACATCATGTGCACAAAATTATGAGCCGCGAGATTGTCCGCGAACATGGCGTGATGTTGCTCTTGGGCAGTATGCGGGCCGAAGAGCGCTTGGCCGCCTTTTTGTTGAATTTGGTTCAGCGCTTGCATGCGCGAGGATTTTCGCAAACGGAATTGGTCTTGCGCATGACCCGCGAAGAAATTGGCAGCTATTTGGGTCTGAAGCTCGAAACTGTGAGCCGCACTTTTTCTAAGTTTGTCGAAGAAGGCACGGTTGAAGTGAAACAACGCCATGTGCGTATCTTAAACGCTGATGCCTTGCAGCAACTGGTGAATAACCAAGTCGCTTGCCACTGAGAAACTTGACCCAGCGCATGGGCAAGCGGTCAACTCAACAACACTTGTCGCGCGAACAATCGGCCGGGCGTTCGCCCTTCGGCACGGGGCAGCGGTTGATCTCAAAGGGCGAGGCCGAGAGCAATGTGGTCAGTGCGCTGGAGACCATGGCTAAAACCCAAAAGGCAAAAAACGCCAAGGAATAGATGCCTTGGCGTGACAAATTCAAAGTACCGCCAAACCAATGTAGGTCTTCAGGGTCTACACAGGCGAACACCATGATTTCCAACAGGCCAGCCACCAAAAAAGCAGGCCAGGCGATCCACATCATCCTTTGAAACCGCATCGTGTTTTTCATCCCTTGTCTCCGGTAATGTGAAGGGCGGTCAATACTGCCATTTTTTAAGGCTTGACTGTATGGGCTTCGGGCGCAGCGGGCTTGACCTGCACCACGCCCGTGGCCGCGTGATTGCGCGCCATCATAGCGGGCGCCATGTTGGCAGTTCCTTGCTGCGCTTGAGGCGCGGGTTCCGCTTCAAGTATGGTGTTGGGCGAATTGATGACCAGATACAAGGTGATGAAGCTTGCAACGACCACAGCGGCAGGCCCGGCAATCACCATCCAGACATAGGTAAAAGACCACCAAGGCGCAGACTTGGACTGGACAGTAGGCACTGTAGAACTTGCAGACATTGATAACTTTCTATAAGGAGGCAAGGCATCGTGAATTACCGAGGCACCAAGAAGACCGACTTTTCGACAATGGTTTCGGCGGGCGAACTCGAACTGATGCTGAAACGGATGGGGTGAGATCCTGCAGGCGCCGCATCGTAGGGCACTTGCAAACGCACTGAGACCCATTTAGATTCTGTCGAGGCGACTATAACGGTGGCATCGGTGTCCATCTGCAAACCCGTAATTCCATCGGCGCTGATGGTGAAACGCTGCTCCTGCTCAGCCGCATTCATGATTTGCAGGCGGTAGTTATTTTCAATCTTGCCACCCGCCACGATGCGCGCCAAAGAGGCGCGATCACGCACCACATCCACTTTGAATGGTGTGCGTACCGCCAAGCTGATGCCCACAGCAAGAATGATGGACAGCAGCAAACCTGTATAAAGTAAAACCCGGGGTCTGAAAATATTGCGCACGACCTGCGCATGGCTCCAGCCTTGCTTCATGGCGTGCTGGGTCGAGTACTTGACCAAGCCGCGGGCATAACCCATTTTGTCCATCACCGTGTCGCACACGTCAGCGCAAGCACCGCAACCAATGCACTCATATTGCAAGCCTTTGCGGATGTCAATGCCCGTGGGGCAGACCTGCACGCACAAGGTGCAATCGACACAAGCACCCAAATTCAAAGTCGCCATATCGGCTTTTTTGCTGCGTGCACCGCGAGGTTCGCCGCGCTCTTCGTCATAAGTTACGATCAAAGTGTCTTTGTCAAACATGGCACTTTGAAAACGCGCATACGGACACATGTACTTGCATACTTGCTCACGCATAAAGCCCGCGTTGCCGTAAGTGGCAAAGCCATAAAAGAAGACCCAAAAGACTTCCCATGAGGACATGCGGCCCAAGAAAAATTCCATGCCCAACTCACGAATGGGCGTGAAGTAGCCCACAAAGGTAAAGCCGGTCCACATGGAAAAACTGATCCACAAGAAATGTTTGTACCATTTCTTAACCAGTTTCTCGAGCGACATGGACTCGCCGTCCAGCCGAATGCGCGCGCTTCGATCGCCTTCAACCTGGCGCTCGATCCACATGAAAATTTCACTGTAAACAGTTTGCGGGCAGGCATAACCGCACCACAAACGACCAGCCACAGCGGTAAATAAAAACAAAGCCAGCGCCGAAATCACCAATAGCGCGGTAAGGTAAATAAAGTCTTGGGGGTATAAGACGATGCCGAAAATATAAAAACGGCGTGCGCCCAGGTCAAACAGCACCGCTTGGCGTTGGCCCCACTCCAGCCAAGGCAAGCCATAAAAAACCAACTGCGTGATCACCACCATCACCCAACGCCACCGGGCAAACAAGCCTGTCACACTGCGGGGATAGATTTTTTGATGCGCGACATACAGCGACGTAATTTCCGCCGAGCCGTCGGGCTCAGCGGCCGAAGCCGCTGGGACAATGGGAATGATTTTGGATGCGGCTTCGGATGCGTTTTTCAAAACGTTATCAATTCCATGAACTTGTTAAATTATTTGCCAGCCTTGGCAGACGCTGCAGCACCGCCCTTGTTGGACAGCCCCCAAACATAAGAGGCCAATACGTGGATCTGACCTTCTGTCAGCTTGCCAGCTTGTGCGGGCATTTGATTGACCTTGCCGTTGTTGATGCGGTCCACGATCGCAGCCTCGCCCCAGCCGTGCAACCAGATGTCGTCGGTCAAGTTAGGTGCACCCAAAGCCTGGTTGCCTTTGCCGTCCATGCCGTGGCACGCAGCGCAAACACCGAATTTGGATTTACCTAAAGAAGCACGCAGCGAATCATGCGGGCTGCCCGACAGGCTGAGCACATAGTGAGCCACGTTTCGCACATCTTCTGGCGTTCCCACAGCGGCTGCCATGGGCGGCATTTGACCAATACGGCCCAGCGTCAAAGTTTCTTTGATTTTGTCGGGTGCGCCGCCGTGCAACCAATCGGCATCGGTCAAGTTCGGAAAGCCTTTGCTTCCACGCGCATCAGAGCCGTGGCACTGCGAGCAGTTGTTCATGAACAACCGGTCACCAATGGCCATGGCCTGAGGGTCTTTGGACACGTCCTCTGGCGTCATGCCGGCAAAGCGAGCGTACAAAGGCTCCACTTCCTTGTTGCCTTTGGCCACCTCGGCCTCGTACTGGCCAACCGATGTCCAGGCCAGCTTGCCAGCAGCGTTACCCAAGCCCGGGTACAGCGCCAAATACAGCAAGGCAAAGACGATGGTGATGATGAACAAGCCAACCCACCAGCGTGGTAGCGGGTTATTCATCTCGCGCAAGTCACCGTCCCAGACGTGGCCGGTAGTGTTGTCATTGGCGGTCATGGCCTTAGCTTTGCCGCTGAACCACAGCAGTAGCAAGCAGGCAAAGATGCCGACCAGCGCAATGCCGGTCACATACAACGACCAGAAATTGCTTGTGAAGTCACTCATTTCGATTCCTTTATTTTCATGTCGTGTGACGGCCTTAGTCGTCTTGACGGAAGGGCAATTGGGCAGCGTCATCAAACGCCGCTTGGTTGCGACGCGACCATGCCCAGATCACAATCCCGATAAACACCACAAAGGTGACTACGGTGACGATGGCGCGCAAGGTGTTGATGTCCATGCCCAGCTCCTTATTTACGGTGAATGCCCAAAACTTGCAGGTAAGCGATCACCGCATCTAACTCGTTTTTGCCTTTGACATCGTCAGAGGATTTTGCAATTTCTTCATCCGAGTAAGGCGCGCCCAAAGTGCGTAGACCTTTCATGTGAGCCGGTAAGCTGTCAGCATCCACCGGGCTTTTCTCCAGCCACGAGTAAGCAGGCATATTGGACTCGGGCACCACATCGCGTGGGTTAGTCAGGTGAATGCGATGCCATTCATCGCTATATTTACCGCCAACACGGGCTAAATCAGGACCGGTCCGCTTACTGCCCCATTGGAAGGGGTGGTCGTACACAGACTCACCCGCCACCGAGTAAGGACCGTAGCGCAGTGTCTCTGCCCGAAAAGGTCGAATCATCTGCGAATGGCAGTTGTAACAACCCTCACGCACATAAATGTCGCGCCCAACCACTTGCAAAGCGGTATAGGGCTTGAGGCCTGGAATCGGCTCGGTGGTAGACTTTTGAAAGAACAAGGGCACGATTTCAACCATGCCGCCGAACAACAGTACCAAGAGGATCAAAACGATCATCAAGAAGTTGCTGGTTTCGATCTTTTCGTGAGACAGACCGCCGCTTGTTTTGTTGTTATCTGACATGCTGGTCACTCCTTAAGCGTGTGAGGTAAGAACGGGGATCTGAACATCCACGGCGCGACCGGATGTGGCCGTCTTGAAGGTGTTCCATAGCATCACCAACATCCCACTCAGGTAGAGCAAGCCGCCAATCAAGCGCAACACATAAAACGGATAGGTCGCTTTAACGCCCTCTACGAAGGTATAGGTCAAAGTGCCGTCGGCATTCACGGCGCGCCACATCAAGCCCTGCATCACACCGGCAATCCACATCGCGGCGATGTAAATCACAATACCGATGGTGGCCGTCCAGAAATGGACCTCAATCGCTTTGACACTGTGCATTTGTTTTTTACCAAACAAACGGGGAATCAGGTAATACATCGAACCCATAGTCACCAAGCCCACCCAGCCCAAGGCGCCCGAGTGCACGTGGCCAATGGTCCAGTCGGTGTAATGGCTCAAGGCGTTGACGGTCTTGATGGACATCATCGGTCCTTCGAAGGTCGACATGCCGTAGAAAGACAAGGACACGATCAAGAAACGCAAGATCGGGTCGTCGCGCAGTTTGTGCCACGCACCCGAAAGGGTCATCACGCCGTTGATCATGCCACCCC
>CANGEG010000124.1 GCA_947452725.1 Comamonadaceae bacterium
CAACTTGCTGCTCGGCGAAGGCCGTGGTTTTGAAATCGCGCAAGGTCGCCTTGGCCCTGGACGTATCCACCATTGCATGCGAAGCATCGGTATTGCCGAACGCGCACTGGAGTTGATGTGCAAACGCCTGAACACTCGCGTGGCCTTTGGCCGCGAAGTGGCCAAGCAAACTGTTTGGCAAGAACGCGTGGCCGAAGCACGCTGCATGATCGAGCAAGCTCGCTTGCTGACGCTCAAAGCCGCTCACATGATGGACACCGTGGGCAATAAAGTGGCCAAAGCAGAAATCGCGATGATCAAAATTGTTGCGCCGAACATGGCATGCCAAATCATCGACTGGGCGATTCAAGCCCACGGCGGTGGCGGTGTATCGCAAGACTTCCCGCTGGCCTACGCCTACGCTCACCAACGCACACTGCGCCTGGCCGACGGTCCTGACGAAGTGCACCGCAACTCGCTGGCCAAGTTGGAGCTAGCTAAGCACCTGTTGATGCCCGGTGATGTGGAGATGCCTGTAACTCGTGGCAGTTGAGCCGTTGAGCGCCGTTGAATGTGATCGGACTTGTTAAGGGGGCGGTGTTAAATACCGGCGTGCTAGCGCAAAAAATTTAACACCCACCCCGAGATCGGCCCATTCAGGCGTTACAATACATGCTTGTCGGAGCGTAGCGCAGCCTGGTAGCGCATCTGCTTTGGGAGCAGAGGGTCGCGAGTTCGAATCCCGCCGCTCCGACCACCTTTAAAAAAGTCCACTTGTTGGGCTTTTTTTCTTGGTGCTTCAATCAGTCTCACTTCTATCTGCCCGTAGCTCAACTGGATAGAGCAGTTGCCTTCTAAGCAACAGGTCGGGGGTTCGAGCCCCTCCGGGCAGACCACATTACCCACTCGTTTTTCATCCCCCCCATGCAAGCTCTGATCAACGCCATTGCCACCATGGACTTGCCCACCGATGCGCAGCGTATTTTTCATGGGCGCGGTGGTTTGCACCCAGGCTGTGAGCATTGGGTGTTGGACGCTTTTCCACCCGTGCTGGTATTGACCAGTTTTCAACCTGTGCCCGATGACGAACTGGCCACCATAGGGGCGGCACTGGAAGCCCGCTGGGAGCAACTGTGCCCCGGTCAAACACTGAACTGGGTCTTTCAAAGCCGTCAGGCCGGAGTACCCGAAACCCGATTAATGGCTGGTTGCGTCCCCGAGCCGCATGTGGTGACCGAGCAAGGTGCCCGTTTCCGGGTGCATGTACTAAAGGGACAAAACCATGGGCTGTTTCTGGACATGGCCGAAGGGCGACGCTGGGTGCGGGAACTGGCGCAAGCGCAGCAGAAACTCAAAGTGCTGAACCTGTTCGCCTACACCTGTGCGTTTTCAGTTGCAGCATTGCAAGCGGGGGCCAAGCTGGTCGTGAACGTAGACATGAGCCACGGCGCAATGGCCATTGGCCAGCAAAACCACCAACTCAACGGTCTCTCCACAGGGGCCAGTTTTTTGGCTCACGATATTTTCAAAACCTGGGGCAAGATCAGCCGCGGTGGGCCTTATGACCTGATCGTGGTCGACCCACCCAGCTACCAAAAGGGCAGCTTCATTGCCACAAAGGATTACGCGCGTCTGATGCGCCGCCTGCCAGAACTGCTGATGCCCGAAGGCCAGGCCCTGCTGTGCCTAAATGCCCCCGAATTAGGGCTTGCATTTTTGCAAGATCAGATGCGTGAAGCAGCGCCTGAGTTGAGCTTCGTTCAACGCCTGCCGAATCCTGCAGTCTTTGCCGATGTTTCGCCTGAGCGGTCACTTAAAGTGCTGGTGTACAAAGCCCCAACCTGACTGACTTGTCTCTCAAGCTTCACGTGTTGGCTCAACCAAAGTTGACGTGCACCATGCCTGCAGCACTGAACAAAGTAAATCCAGTCAAGACCAACAAAATCGCATGTTCCAGAACATCGTCGTTCACGCAAATCTCCTTCACTTGATCAGTTGACGCATGTCCTGAATCGCGTCCAAAGCGCGGCGAGTGTTGGCCATGGCACGTAACAAATTGCCATCGTTCGCGCGAACATGGTGCAAAGCGGTCACCAGTGCATTTTGCGCAATGGCGAAGGCTTGGATTTTGTCGCGCTCGATGTGCGGCGAATGCAGGTAATGCACATTGTCATGTGAAGCAGATTGCAGCATTGCTTGGGCCATGATGGAACTCCTAAAGATGATGGACTTTTTTGTGACTTCAAAGCTCATTCTTATTTTTAAGTGATAGCCACCATTAAAATATAAGAACTTTTGAATTCAACAATGTCATCATATTCAAAATATCATTATCAAAACAAGTATAAATTTTGATAATTTGATACCATTTGTATCAAGCCTCCCACGCTATTCAATTGCAGAGGTTACAAAGACTTTGCAATCAAGTCGTGCAATTCACGCCTGAAAGCGTGCGGCGCATGGGCCGCACGCCCGAGGTAAACCCCATTGGTCAAACAAGAAACCACGCACTGGCGCTGCGGGTCTATCCACAACGTTGTCCCTGTGAACCCCGTGTGGCCAAAGGTGTCTTCACTGAACAGGTCGCCCGCCGAGGCATTGTGGCGTGACTTGACAACAAAGCCCAGCCCCCGACGCACATCTTCAGTAATGGCTTGCTCGGTTTTGGCTTGTGCCGCCAGCGCAGCATCTACAGCCAAATGCTCGGGCACTTCCAACCAAGCGTGGCCAAACCGAGCCACGTCCATGGCAGTTGAAAACAAGCCTGCATGACCGGCCACACCGCCCAAGGCACAGGCGTTTTCATCGTGTACCTCGCCCCAGACCCGGCGCAGACGCCAGCGCAGATCCATTTCCGTGGGCGCGGTTTGCGCCAAGACGGCGCGCCCACTTTGGACTGGGTTAAACATCGTGCGCTGCAAGCCCAAGGGGTGCAACACCTGCGTTTCAATTACTTGATCAAGCGGCTTGCCGCACAACACCTGCACTGCCTGACCGAGCAAAATGAGGCCGATATCGCTGTACACCACCCGCTGGCCGGGTTGGCCAATGAACGGGTAGTTGCAGATGAGCGGCCAGGCCCGAGCCCAACGCGCATCGGGATTCAACGGTAAATGCGCCTCGGGAGGCAAAGGCACGGGTCCCGCGAAGGCGAACACATCACGCCACGCAGGCAATCCGGAGGTGTGAGTCAGCAAATGCCGAAAAGACACTTGCCTTGGGTCTACGATCTGCCCTGCAACATCAGGCTCCACCGGCTGTCGCTGCAAAGTGTGAGGGTCCTGCCCACCTTCAATAGCGCGCAGCCCTGCTTGAGCAAACTCAGGCAGGACAGAAAACAGTGGATCGTCCAGCGACACAACACCGCTGCTGACCAACCGCAAAAACACAGTGGTCGTAAAAAGCTTTGAAATCGAGGCAATATCAAACAAGGTTTCGACTGAGGCGGCGTTCCCTTCAGACTCACCCCAAGCGCTGTGAACCACGGGCTGACCCCGGTGCAACACCGCCAGGGCACAGGAAGGGAAAGTGGCGCCCACATGCCGCACCATCAAGTCGTTCAACGCCAAAGCGAGCGGGGTGGTGGTGCTAGTGTCAACGGTTGAAGTGTAGGTAAGTTCCAAAGCAGTCATGTCGGCAAGTCTCAACAAGCCCTTACCTTACCTTACCACCACCCCCCTTGAAAAATGCAGCTTCATGGGTGATTTCCCTAGGGTACAACAGCGCCAATATGCAACATAATGCATGTTAATTCAGGAGTCTTGATCATGAACCCCACCCCTTCTTCACGCCGTGCAGTTCTCAAGGGCGCTGCCTTGGCGGGTGCTGCATCTTCTGGTTTGCTCTTGCCTGAATGGGCATTAGCTCAATCCGGCAAAATCCGCGTTGGCCTGATGCTGCCTTACTCCGGTGCTTTTGCGCCACTGGGCGTGGCAATTGAAAACGGTGTGCGCATGGCCATCAATGAACAAGGCGGCAAACTGGGCGGGCGCGAGATCGAGTGGTTCAAGGTCGACGACGAGTCCGACCCGTCCAAAGGTGTAGAAAACGCAACCAAGTTGGTGCAGCGCGACAAGGTCGATGTGCTGATCGGGACCGTGCACTCGGGTGTGCAGATGGGCATCCAAAAAGTCGCGCGCGACTCCGGCGTACTGACCCTGATTCCCAACGCTGGCGTGCACGCAGCCACGCGTGCCCTGTGCGCACCCAACGTATTTCGCACCAGTTTCTCCAACAGCCAGCCCACCTTGGCGTTGGGCGAAGCCATGGTCAAACGCGGCCACAAAAAAGCCGTCTGGATCACCTGGAAATACGCCGCAGGCGATGAAGCCTTTGAAGGCTTTAAGGAAAGTTACACCAAGGCCGGTGGCACCATCGTTAAAGAGCTGGGCTTGCCGTTTCCGAATGTGGAGTTTCAAGCCTTGTTAACCGAGATCGCTGCGCTCAAGCCTGACGCTGTGGCCTGCTTTTTTGCCGGCCCCTCGGGCGCCAAGTTCATGAAGGATTTTGCGGCCGCCGGCCTCAAAGGAAAGATCGCTTTGTATGGCTCAGGCTTTTTAACCGAAGGCGTGCTTGAAGCCGCAGGCCCCGCCGCCGATGGCGTGATGACCACCCTGCACTACAGCGACTCGCTGGACACGCCGCGCAACAAAGCCTTTCGCCTGTCCTACGCAAAGACATTCCGAGCTCAGCCCGATGTGTATGCGGTTCAAGGCTACGACACCGGCTTGCTGCTGGCCCAAGGCATGAAAGCGGTCAACGGTGATGTAAACGCCAAACCCGCCTTATACAAAGCCATGGAAGCGGCGGTAATTGACAGCCCGCGCGGCAAATGGACCATGAGCAAGTCGCACAACCCGGTGCAAGATATTTATTTACGTGTGGCCGAAAAAGGCGAAAACAAGGTGATTGGTGTGGCCGCCAAAGCCCTGGCCGATCCAGGCACCGGATGTCGCATGGGTTGATCTTGGCGCGACTGCGCAAATGAAAAATGGCGGAACTCCTCCGCCATTTTTCATGCACTGGTGTTTGGTTTTGAAGGTCCGGTATGGATGTTGTTAATTTCCTGATTCAGCTGCTCAACAGCGTGCAGTACGGCTTGCTACTGTTCATGTTGGCCGCGGGCCTGACCCTCATCTTTGGCATCATGGGGGTGGTCAATTTGGCGCATGGCAGTTTCTACATGCTGGGCGCTTACCTGGCCTGGTCACTGGCGAGCTTGACCGGCAGTTTCACGCTGGCCATTCTTTTGGGCACCAGTTTGTCAGTCCTGTTTGGTCTACTACTAGAGTGGCTGCTGTTTCGGCACTTTTATCACCGTGATCACCTAGACCAAGTGCTGCTGACCTTTGGCCTGATATATGTATTTGAAGAAATGCGTTCCATTGTCTGGGGCGACGATGTGCACGGCGTGGCCATCCCCGACCTGCTGAGCGCCTCCATTCCACTCACCGAAACTTTGTCATACCCGGTGTACCGCCTGTTCATGTCGGGCGTTTGCCTGGCACTGGCGCTGGGCTTGTACCTCTTGATTTCCAAAACTCGCTTGGGCATGAAAATCCGCGCGGGCGCCTTCAACCATGAAATGACAGAGGCCTTGGGCATCAACATCAAGCTGATTCATGCCGTGGTATTTGCGCTTGGCGTGGGATTGGCAACCATCGCGGGCATGGTGGCAGCCCCAATTTCCAGCGTCTATCCAAACATGGGCTCGCAAGTACTCATCATGTGCTTTGTTGTTGTAGTGATTGGCGGCATCGGTTCGGTGCGCGGCGCAATGATTGCGGCCTTGCTGGTCGGCCTGGTCGACACCTTTGGCAAAGTGCTGTTGCCGCAAGTGGCCGGCATGCTGGTCTACGTATTGATGGCAGCCGTGCTGCTATGGAAACCCGAAGGCTTGTTCAAGCAATAAAGCCGAAACCTCATGAGTCACCCCCAATCGCATCTCGAAACACTGCCACGCAGCCTGAATGTGCTGCTCGTCCTGAGCCTGGCGGCACTGCTGGCCTTTCCGTTGGTTGGCACAGATTTTTACGTGCAAATGGTCTCGCGCATGATGATCTTGGCCATCTTTGCTATGAGTCTTGATCTGCTTCAAGGCGTTACTGGCCTGGTTTCCCTCGGCCATGCGGCCTACTTTGGCGTGGCCGGTTACGCATTGGCGTTTCTCACTCCTGCGGGCGAGCCTGTGAGCTTGTACACCTCGCTGCCTTTCGCCGTTGGGGCCTCGGCGCTGTTGGCCTTGGTGATCGGTTTTTTGGTGGTGCGCACGCACGGTATTTACTTCATCATGGTCACGATGGCATTTGCGCAAATGGTGTTCTACCTCTTTTTTGATAACAAAGGGCTCGGCGGCTCAGATGGTATTTACATCAATTTCAAACCCGATGCTCGGTTGTTCGATCTTGAAAATAAAGAGATCTTTTATTACTTCACCCTGGCCTGCTTAATGGCCGTTTACGCCTTTTTGCGCCGCTTGTTGTGGAGTCCATTTGGCCGTGCGTTGGCCGGCATTAGGGTGAACGAGCACCGCATGCGCGCTTTGGGTTTTGCCACTTTCTCGCACAAGCTCGCCGCCTTTACCCTAGCGGGCGCGTTGGCCGGATTGGCCGGTTATTTATGGGGCGCACAAACCGGCTACATCAACCCAGAGCTAATGGGTTTTCACATGAGCGCTCATGCGATCATGATGGTTATTTTGGGCGGCATGGGCAATTTTGCGGGTGCCATCATCGGCGCTTTTTCGTTTGAATACCTGCTGCATGTCTTCAAAGACCTGCCCGAAGTTGCAGGTTTCAATTTGGGCAAGCATTGGCAACTGTGGATGGGTTGCTTCATTGTGGCGTTGGTGGTGTTTGCGCCACGCGGCATCTTGGGACTGTTGGCACAGCTGTTCAAGCGCAAAGGAGATGGCGCATGAGCACAACGCCTGAAAATGGCGCCCTTTTGTTGAGGGCGTGCGACCTGACCAAACGCTTTGGAGGTTTGACCGCAGTGCAGCAAGTGTCAGTGGATTTATGGCTAGGCCAAATTCATGCCTTGATCGGCCCCAACGGCGCCGGTAAATCCACTCTCACCAATTTACTATCGGGCGATTTGCCTGCGACCTCCGGCACCGTCTTGCTTCGCGGGCAGGATATTTCGGGCTGGACGCCTGAGAAAATCTCCCGCAATGGTTTGGGCCGCAGTTATCAAAAAACCAATATTTTCCGCAGTTTCAGCATCTGGGAAAACGTGCGCCTTGCTGCCCAGTCACGCAGTCAACCGGGTGCGTTTAACCCCTTGCGCTGGTTTCAATCAGCAGCCTCTTTGCGCCAAGTAAACGAGCGCGCAGAACGCGCCATTGAACTGGCTGGTCTACAAAACCGCAGGCAGCATATGGCGGGTGCAGCCAGTCACGGCGAACAAAGGCAACTTGAAATTGCCATGACCTTGGCCACCGAGCCCTCGGTGCTGCTGCTTGACGAGCCCTTAGCCGGCATGGGCGTGGCCGAAGCCGAAAGCATGGTGCAGCTTTTGCTTCGCCTAAAAAAGGACCACGCCATTATGCTGGTCGAGCACGACATCGACGCGATTTTCACGCTGTCTGACCAACTGACAGTGATGGTCAATGGCTTGGTCATTGCCAGCGGTTTTCCCGCCGATGTCCGGTCCAACCGCAATGTGCAAGCCGCGTACCTAGGTGAGGAGCACTGATGGCCGACCTCTTGATACAAGGCCAAGGCCTGAACACGTTTTACGGGGCCAGCCACATTTTGCGCGGCCTTGATTTCTCCATCGCCCGGGGCGAAACCGTGGGTTTGATGGGGCGCAACGGAATGGGCAAAAGTACCCTGCTCAAAACCCTGATGGGCATCGTGCCGCCGCGCTCAGGCGAGGTGCGCATCAAGGGTCAAGTCATGAACGGGCGCCCGACCTTTGAAGTCGCGCAACTCGGTATCGCCTACGTGCCTGAAGGGCGCGGCATTTTTGGCAATCTGAGCGTGGTCGAAAATCTGAAAATGGCCGCACGCGCGGGCACCCAAGGTCAACGCGACTGGACGTACGAGCGGGTATTGGAAACCTTTCCGCGATTACAAGAGCGCTTGGGCCACGGCGGCCAACAACTCTCAGGCGGCGAGCAGCAAATGCTGACCATCGGTCGCGCGCTGATGACAAACCCTGACTTGTTGATCTTGGATGAAGCCACCGAAGGCCTGGCGCCGTTGATCGCACGCGACATTTGGCGCATTTGCAGCGTCATCAAAGACAGCGGCATCAGTTCTATCATCGTCGACAAGAACTGGAAACACGTGACCCAAATTACCGACCGCAATGTGATTTTGGTTAAAGGCGAAGTCGTATTCGAAGGCAGCTCAGAGTATC
>CANGEG010000125.1 GCA_947452725.1 Comamonadaceae bacterium
CAGTTCGCGGCAAGCGCGTTGGAAGCGTAAAGCGATTTCTCCACGGTTGGCCACCAAAATTTTCTTGAACATGCAATCCCCGGGCTGGATTATTCGATGATGAACATGGCTTGACCGTATTCCACAGCCTGACCGTTTTCACACAAAATTTTGCTCACTTTGCCCGACTTGTCCGCTTCGATCTCGTTCAAAATCTTCATCGCTTCGATGATGCACAAGGTGTCGCCCTCTTTCACTTCGCTGCCGATCTCGACAAAAGAAGCCGCGCCCGGGCTGGCCGAACGGTAGAAAGTGCCGACCATGGGTGATTTGACAGTATGGCCTGCGGCCACCACCGGCTCAGCCGATACGACCTCTGCCGCCGGTGCGGGCGCCGCTGTAGCCACAGGGGCTGCAGCGTATTGAACCGCGTTCATGGCCATCGGTGCGGCATGGGGACTGCTTTTGACAATACGCACTTTGCCTTCGGCTTCAGTGATTTCCAACTCCGACACATTCGAGTCAGATACCAAGTCAATCAACGTTTTAAGTTTCCGCAAATCCATAAGACCTCCCACGTAAGCAAACGTAAAAGCTGGAATTTACACTAAATCAGCATCAATACACCGGCATTTGACGGGATTTTGCATTTATTCGCAATTGTTTGACTTTACATCTGCTCGGCATCACAGCAATTTCAACCTGACTACAAGAGCGCCATCCAGTTGCTGAGGTCACCAGGCTCCAACTTGCCCATTTTTTGTGCAATCACCTGACCACGGGCATCAAACAGCACGCTGAAAGGCAAGGCGGCCATGGTGTTGCCCAAGCTGCGGCCCAATTCGGTGCCAGTCAAACCGGCCAAACCAATGGGAAATGTCAGCTGATTTTGAGTCAAAAACCGTCTTACCGAACTGGGTTGATCCACCGCCAAACCCAAAACTTGGAGCTTTTTTTCATGATTTTGACGCCATATAGACTCCAAAAGCGGAAGTTCCTCCACACAAGGGGGGCACCAGGTTGCCCAAAAGTTCAACAACAAAGGCTGGCCCTTAAAGCCTTGCATCGCCAAAGGGCCACCATCGGGTTGCTCAAAACTGAGTTGCCAAAAAGCCTCCACATTGGCGTCGACTGCAGGCAGGGGCGTCATGCGCCACCAAGCCAGCCCCGCCCCAGCCAAGCCAGCGACGAAGGCCGTCCCAGCCAAAAGCGCTCGCCTTTTAGATATCACTTTATCAATCATCTCATCCTCTTTCGGCGTCTTCATGCTCGTATTTGCTTTCAATGATCTTTTTCAGTGCTTTGGCATCGCCGCGCATCGCACGTCCTTGAGCATCAGGTTTAAGTGCGCCCCGCACATCGTCATGGTCATAGATCAGCAAATGCACCCCAATGTCTTCGCCCAACTCGGCGCAAAAACTGTGCAGACTCAAAGCATCCACCGCTTCGCCGTGAAAGCCTTGCACGCTAGTCACGTCGTAGGCCAAATTCATATTAATAAGGGCAATTTCAGTAGATTTGGAGTCATCACAAAACAACTGCAGGTAAATATCTGAAAGTCGGGTGGCTGTTCCGCGCCACACTGCGCCGCCCACATGCGGTCGAAACTCCTGCAGTCGGACCATCCACTGCAGCGCATGGGCGCGCAAAGCGGCAAGCTCCTGAGGCTGCGTGTCGGCGCAAAACAACTCAATGTACTCGTGAATCTGCGCCTCAACCAGTTCGTTGGATGGCACGGCTGCGCGTTGGGGCAAGCCCAAAGTTTTGACGGCCCGACGTTTAGCGGCGCCATATTCCAAGCCCTCTTCGACCACCATGCGGGCGGCACAAGCGGCAATTTCTTGCATCAATTCGTCCATGCTTCGATTGTGCACTGCAGGCCTGGAGTGCGCCTAGAATCGAAGCCCATGCACATTCATATTTTGGGTATTTGCGGCACCTTCATGGGAGGATTGGCCGCCTTGGCGCGTGAAGCGGGGCACAAAGTCACAGGTTGCGATGCGGGGGTCTACCCGCCCATGAGCGACCAGCTGAGGGCCTTGGGCATTGAGTTGATAGAGGGCTTTTCAGCCGATCAACTGGCTGTAAAAGCAGACATGTATGTGGTGGGCAATGTGGTCAGCCGCGCCCGCCTGAGCGACGGCAGCCCAAAATTCCCACTGATGGAAGCCATTTTGGACGCCGGCCTACCCTACACCAGCGGCCCGCAGTGGCTGGCCGAACATGTTTTGCAAGGCCGTCATGTGTTGGCGGTGGCCGGCACCCACGGCAAAACCACCACCACCTCCATGCTGGCCTGGATTCTGGAACACGCCGGTAAGCAGCCGGGGTTTTTGGTGGGCGGTGTGCCGCTGAACTTTAGCGTTTCAGCCCGTCTGGGTGCGCCCTCGCAGCCCGAGGCGGCTTCGCCGTTTGTGATCGAGGCCGACGAATACGACACAGCATTTTTCGACAAGCGCAGCAAGTTCGTTCATTACCGGCCACGCACAGTGATCTTGAACAACCTAGAGTTCGATCATGCCGACATCTTCGACGATCTCGCTGCCATCGAGCGTCAATTCCACCATTTGGTACGCACCGTACCCAGCACAGGTCGCGTTGTGGTAAATGGCCTGGAAGAGAGTCTGAACCGCGTGTTGACGCAAGGCTGCTGGAGTGGGGTGCGCACTTTTGGCGCAGCCGTGAGCGACTTCACCGCACAAGGTGAGCCCTCAGACTTTGCGGTGCTGCAAGCGGGCAAGGTGGTGGCACGGGTGCAGTGGGCCATCGGCGGTGTACACAACCAACTCAACGCTTTGGCAGCTATTGCCGCCGCACAGCATATTGGTGTTCAACCCAGCGCAGCGGCGCAGGCGTTGGCCAGTTTTGAAAACGTCAAACGCCGAATGGAAGTGCGCGGCACCGTGCAGGTGCAAGGTGGATGTATCACGGTTTACGACGATTTTGCGCACCACCCCACGGCAATTCGGACCACTGTCAACGGTCTGCGTCGCCAAATTGGGGACAAGGCTCGCATCTTGGCGATCTTTGAGCCGCGCAGCAACACCATGAAGTTGGGCGCCATGAAAGCCCAATTGCCCTGGAGCTTGGAAGAAGTTGACTTGGCTTTTTGCCACAGCGGCGGTCTGGAGTGGGACGCCCCAGCCGCGCTGGCGCCCATGGGCGAGCGAGCGAAAGTGGGCACCAACATCGAAGAGGTGCTTTCCCAGGTGCTCGCTCAGGTGCAGCCCGGTGACCATTTGCTGTGCATGAGCAATGGGGGCTTTGGCGGGATTCATGCCAAGCTGCTGACGGCGCTGGCGAAGTAATTCGCTTGGGTATTTGCCGGCTTCGTCTTGACTCGAAGCCGCTGCATATACCACCTTCGCAAGGCTCAGAGCGAACGCCGCGTTTTTACCGCATCAGATAACACCTGTAATACGCCTTCGCTGTCTTCCCAGCCTATGCAGGCATCGGTGATGCTTTGGCCGTAGGTCAGCTTGCTCACATCGTCTTTACCGGGGGTGAACTTTTGCGCACCATCGAGCAGATGGCTCTCCACCATCACACCAAACACTTTGTGTGAGCCGCCCGCCATTTGCGCGGCGATATCTTTGGCCACATCGATCTGGCGCTCGTGCTTTTTGCTGCTGTTGGCGTGGCTGCAATCGACCATCAAGGTGGCAGGCAGTTTTGCAGCTTCCAGCTCTTTGCAGGCAGCAGCCACACTGGCTGCATCGTAGTTGGGGGCTTTACCGCCGCGCAGAATCACGTGGCAGTCGGGGTTGCCTTGCGTTTGCACAATCGCCACTTGGCCGTTTTTATGCACTGACAAAAAGTGGTGGCCGCGCGCTGCAGCTTGGATCGCGTCGGTGGCGATCTTGATGTTGCCGTCAGTGCCGTTCTTAAAGCCAATGGGCGCCGACAAGCCAGAAGCCAGCTCGCGGTGCACCTGGCTCTCGGTCGTACGCGCGCCGATCGCGCCCCAGCTGATCAAGTCACCGATGTATTGGGGCGAGATCACGTCCAGAAACTCACTGCCTGCGGGCAAGCCCTGGCGGTTGATCTCGATCAGCAGTTGACGCGCTATGCGCAGGCCTTCGTCGATGCGGCAGCTTTCGTCCAAGTAAGGGTCGTTGATCAGCCCCTTCCAGCCCACGGTGGTGCGTGGTTTTTCGAAGTACACGCGCATCACGATTTCAAGGGTATCAGCGTATTTTTCGCGTAGCGGTTTGAGGCGGCGCGCGTATTCCAGCGCAGCGGCAGGATCGTGGATCGAGCAAGGGCCAATCACGACCAGCAGGCGATCGTCTTTGCCGTGCACGATGCGTTGGATGTTTTTGCGCGTCTGCGCAATGAGCTTTTCCACTGGCGTGTTGGCGATCGGGAAAAAACGAATCAAATGTTCTGGAGGTGGGAGCACGGTGATGTCCTTAATGCGTTCATCGTCAGTTTGGCCTGTTCGGTCGACTTGGCTCGCATACCACGCATCGCTTTGCGCTTTGGCTTTATCGGTCATCGTGAAACTCCTTGAAAATTGAAAAAGCAGAAATAAAAAAACCGCCGGGCTTGTGGCACCGGCGGTTTTGACTGAGTGGGGTTGCTTACGCGCTCGCCTCTCGTCCGCCGGGGACTGAGAACCAAAAGTAAAAATAAAAAGCAATGCGCGAAGTCATGGGTTCAATGTAGCACAAGTTTCTGACGCGAGCTGACAGCCTGTCACGCAGGTGCGCCGCAAAATCAGTTTGCAAGAGTTCAGGCAATCGCTCACGCCGTGCCGCCAACCGTCAAGCCGTCAATGCGCAAAGTGGGCTGACCTACGCCCACTGGCACGCTCTGGCCTTCTTTGCCACAAGTACCCACACCGCTGTCGAGCCGCATGTCGTTGCCGATCAAACTGATCTTTTTCAGCGACTCGGGCCCACTGCCCACCAACGTGGCGCCTTTGACTGGGTACAAAATTTTGCCGTTCTCCACCCAATAGGCCTCGCTGGCCGAGAAGACGAACTTGCCGCTGGTGATATCCACCTGTCCGCCGCCGAAGTTGGTGGCGTACAGGCCTTTTTTGATGCTGGCCACAATTTCTTGGGGATCCTTGTCGCCGCCCAACATATAGGTATTGGTCATGCGCGGCATTGGAATATGGGCGTAGCTTTCGCGGCGGCCATTGCCCGTGGGTTTCACCCCCATCAGGCGGGCATTCATGGCATCTTGTATGTAGCCCTTCAAAATACCGTCCTCGATCAGCACATTGCGCTGGCTGGCATGACCTTCGTCATCCACATTGAGCGAGCCACGGCGATCGGCCAAAGTGCCGTCATCCAGTACGGTCACGCCTTTGGCCGCGACGCGCTGGCCAATGCGACCACTGAAAGCGCTGGAGCCTTTGCGGTTGAAGTCGCCTTCTAGGCCATGGCCAATGGCTTCATGCAGCAGCACACCGGGCCAGCCTGGACCTAAAACCACCGTCATTTCGCCAGCCGGTGCTGGGCGAGCATCGAGATTTGTCACCGCCGCATGGACCGCGTCGTTGACGTAACTGTTCACCATCTCGTCGTCAAAATACGCCAGGCCAAAACGGCCACCACCACCACCACTGCCTGACTCACGGCGCTGGCCTTGCTCGGCAATCACCGACACCGACAAGCGCACCAAAGGACGTACGTCGGCGGCCAGCGTGCCGTCAGCGCGCGCCACCATCACCACGTCGTATTCCGTGGCCAAACCAGCCATAACCTGCACAACGCGTGGGTCTTTGGCGCGGGCCAATTGCTCGACTTTTTCGAGTAATTTGACTTTGGCCGCACTGTCCATGCTGCCCATGGGGTCCATGGAAGGGTAGAGCGAGCGGCTGGCCGCGACCTTGCGGGCTGGCACCTTGATGCGACGGTTTTGCGCCGCACTGCCAATGCTGCGCACGGTCAGGGCCGCGTCCATCAAGGAGGCCAGGGAAATATCGTCAGAATAGGCAAACGCGGTTTTCTCGCCAGCCACAGCGCGCACACCCACACCCTGGTCAATGCTGAAACTGCCGGTTTTAACAATACCCTCCTCCAGACTCCAGCCTTCCGAGCGGGTGTACTGAAAGTACAAATCCGCATCGTCAATTTGGTGCGCTTTGATCGCCGACAGGGCCTGCGTCAAATGTGTTTCATCCAAACCAAAAGGTTCAAGCAACAAGGAGCGGGCCGTGGCCAAGCGTTCGAGAGTGGGTTCGCGAGAGATCATGGGCCGATTGTAGAGAAAGACCCCGGTCTGTGTCGGACGGGCGGACGATCGACTTGGCGCAAGACGGTTTAAGAGGGAATGAAGGGGTTCAATTTGGCGACTCAGGTTTGCACTAGGCGCTTGGCTTTCGCGACCGACATCAAAATGCCTAACCCTAGACCCAGGGTGACCATGGCCGTGCCGCCGTAGCTGATGAAAGGCAATGGCACGCCCACCACAGGCAAAATCCCGCTGACCATGCCCATGTTGACAAAGGCATAGGTGAAGAAAATCATGGTCACGCTACCCGCCAGCAAGCGGGTGAACAAAGTGGGTGCGTCCAGCGCAATCATCAGCCCGCGGTAGACCAGAAAGACAAACCCGGCAATCAACAGCACGTTACCGAACAAACCAAACTCTTCCGAGAAGGCGGCAAAAATAAAATCGGTGGTTCGTTCAGGAATGAACTCTAAATGCGTCTGCGTGCCCTGCATAAAGCCCTTACCCCAAAAGCCACCAGAGCCAATGGCGATCATGCCCTGAATGATGTGAAAGCCCTTACCCAATGGGTCACGGGTCGGGTCCAGCAGGGTGCAAATGCGTTGGCGCTGATATTCGTGCAGCACATGCCAGTTCACTCCGTCGGCGCACAAACTGGGCTCAAACACCACCAAGAGGGCGATACCAATCAAGCCCGCCAGCAAGGGCGGCACAATCAAGCGCCAGCTTAGGCCGGCAAAGAAAATCACCGACAGACCGGCAGACAACACGAGCATGGCGGTGCCCAAATCGGGTTGTTTCAAAATCAGGCCCACCGGCATAGCGAGCAAAGCCCCGGCCACCGCAAAGTCCAGAGGCCGCAACTGCCCTTCGCGCTTTTGGAACCACCAAGCCAGCATCAAGGGCATGGCGATTTTCAAAATCTCGCTCGGCTGAATAATCACGCCCAGATTCACCCAGCGGCGAGCGCCTTTTTTAGTAACACCAAAAACAGCCACGGCAATTAGCAACACTACACCCAATGTGTACAGGGGCACAGCCAAACTCATCCATTTTTGTGGCGGAATTTGCGCGGCCGCAAACATGATGACAGAGGCAATCAGCATATTGCGGGCATGGTCTACAAAGCGAGTACCGTGGTCGTAGCCTGATGAAAACATGATCAACAAGCCCGCACAGGCCAACAGCAGAACAGCCAAGGCCAAAGGGCCGTCGAAGCCTTCGAACCAGTGCAGCAGGCGCTGGCTCAGGGTCTGGGTTTGAATCACGGGTTGCATCCGCGCATTATCCCAGCTCTGGCTTTTCAGGCTTTGGTTGCTCGCATAATGGTGCCATGCCCCAAGCTGCGCCCACCACCCATTTGCTGTACTTGCATGGCTTTCGCTCTTCCCCAATGTCGATGAAAGCGCAAAAAATGGCGCAATGGGTCAGCCAAAATCACCCACAAGTGCACTGGTGGTGCCCCCAATTGCCGCCCTCGCCCCAGGCGGCCATGGACCTGTTGCGGCAAGGAACAGCCGATTGGCCGTGGGCGCAAACCGCCGTGATTGGCTCTTCTTTGGGTGGTTTTTACGCCCAATGCTTTGCCTCTGCCACCGGCTGTCGCGCGGTCTTGCTCAACCCTGCGGTGCAACCCGCCCGCGATCTGGCGCAGCATGTGGGTCTGCAACAGGCCTGGCATGACCCGAGCCAGTCGTTTTACTTTCAGCCCGAATACGTTGAACAATTGGCGAAGTTGCAAACCACCCTGCAGCCGACAGCGCCAGAGACCTTCGCCATCTTGGCCAAGGGAGACGAGGTCTTGCGCTGGCAAGAAATGCTGAGCCACCTGCCCCATGCGCGGATCAAGTTGCTGCCCGGTAGTGACCATGCCTTGTCTGATTTCGATTTGCACCGGGCGGATATTCTGGATTTTCTGAACTTGGCTTGAAGCCAGAGCATGGGACAATCGGGCCTATGTTTGCATTGTTTGAAGAAGCCGGAAAATTCATGGCCGG
>CANGEG010000126.1 GCA_947452725.1 Comamonadaceae bacterium
AACTTCGCTGGCTACTCGTCCGAGGACCTTATTGGTCGCGTCAATCACAAACCACTCGTGCACGACCTCAGCGGGTTTTGCGCTGAAAGTTGTTGTCATGAGTTTTCTCTTAAAAAGAAAGGTTTGTCAGGCCCTTTTCCACGGTCGGCGTTCCTCTAGTGAGAACCTCTTAGGTGGTATCTACCCTGCAAGTTAGACTTGCAAAGCCTTCGCCGCGGGGCCAATGGATCGCTGCGAAGCCCTCCATTATACGAAAAATCAAAGACTTGCGAAAGTACTTGCGCTCAGAACTTGGTTACCATCAAGCCATGTTCAGTTATCGCCACGCCTTTCATGCCGGCAACCACGCCGATGTGCTCAAACACGTCACCCTGGTGGCCACGCTCAAACACCTGATGCAAAAAGATCCGGGCCTGACCCTGATCGACACCCACGCCGGCGCGGGCCTGTACCGGCTGGACGGGGACTTTACCGAGACCGGGGGGGAGGCGCAGTACGGCATTTTCAAGCTGCTCAAGGCGCTCGAGGGCAACACCGCCATACCCGAGGCGCTTCAAGACTACTTGGACGTCATTGCCCATTTCAACCCCAACGGCAAAGCCAAAATCTACCCCGGCTCGCCTTTCATCATTCACCATTTGATGCGCCACGCCAGTCGCGACCGCCTCAAATTGTTTGAAATGCACCCGACCGACGCTAAGACGCTCGCCTCCAACGTGGCCCAACTCGATGCCGGGCGCGCCATCATGATTGCGCGTGAAGACGGTTTTGAGTCCCTCAAAAAGCTCTTGCCCCCGCCCCCCTCCTCCACCGGGTCGCGGCGCGCCATGGTGCTGATCGATCCAAGCTATGAGATCAAGTCCGATTACGGCAAAGTCACCAGCACCATCCAAGACTGCTTAAAGCGCTTTGCCACCGGCACCTATGTGGTGTGGTACCCCATCATTGCGCGGGTGGAGGCTCACGACCTGCCCAAACGGCTCAAAACCCTGGCCAATCAGGCGCACAAGCCTTGGCTGCATGCCACGCTGTCGATCGGGCGCCACGAAGACGGCACCACCGCAGGCCTGGCCGCCAGCGGCATCGTCATCATCAACCCACCATTCAGCCTCAAAGACAAGCTGCGCGAAGCGGTCAATGTGATCGGCCCGGCCTTGGCGCGCGGCACTGGACACAGCTTCAGCCTAGAACACTCCTGATCTGCCTGCAGATCTGCCACCCGATCTGCCCCTTGTTCTGCCACCGGCAATGCCCCCCCCCCCCCCCCCATTGAGCATCGTGGCGATTAGGACAAATCCCTATCCCTAAGGCCTCAATTAACCGACCGATCGGTCGGTTAATTGCTATACTTTCTCCCGGCGCCCCAAGTTGCAGGCGCAGGAGAAGCTCTTGTACACCCAATCTTTCAACGTCCCCGACAGCGCTGAGGCCCCCCCTTCGGCCGGCCTCAAAGCCGTGCCCCAGGCCTTGAACGCGCAAGACGCTGCGCTGCAAGCGCAGTTTGACGCCCGCATCGACGCGGACGGCAAAATCGAACCGCGCGAGTGGATGCCCGAGGCCTACCGCAAGACCTTGGTGCGCCAAATCAGCCAGCACGCGCACAGCGAGATCGTGGGCATGCTGCCCGAGGGCAACTGGATCAGCCGCGCCCCCAGCCTCAAGCGCAAGGCGATTTTGATCGCCAAGGTGCAAGATGAAGGCGGTCACGGCCTGTACCTGTACAGCGCCGCCGAAACCCTGGGCACCAGCCGCGACCAGATGCTGGAGGCGCTGCACACCGGCAAAGCAAAGTACAGCTCCATCTTCAACTACCCCACGCTGAATTGGGCCGATGTGGGCGTGATCGGCTGGCTGGTCGATGGCGCAGCCATCATGAACCAGATCCCGCTGTGCCGCTGCTCCTACGGACCCTACGCACGCGCCATGATCCGCGTGTGCAAAGAAGAATCCTTCCACCAGCGCCAGGGCTACGAAGCCTTGCTGGTGATGATGCAAGGCACCACTGAGCAGCAAGCCATGGTGCAAGACGCAGTGAACCGCTGGTGGTGGAAATGCCTGGCCATGTTTGGGCCGCCCGACGCCGACAGCCCCAACAGCGTGCAAGGCATGCGCTGGGGCATCAAGCGCATCAGTAACGATGATTTGCGCCAAAAGTTTGTTGACGCCACCGTGCCGCAAGCTGCGGTGCTGGGCGTGAGCCTGCCCGACCCGGACTTGAAGTGGAACGAGGCACGCGGTCACCACGACTACGGCCAGATCGACTGGGAGGAGTTTTGGGCCACAGTCAACGGCAACGGCCCTTGCAACAAAGAGCGCTTGGCCACCCGCGTCAAAGCCTGGAGTGATGGTCAATGGGTGCGCGACGCCGCCCTGGCCCACGCCCGCAAACAACAAGCGCGTTCATTGAAGGAGGCCGCATGAACAACGCCAACACAGCCCACCATGCCAAAGCCCTCAGCGAGTGGCCCCTGTGGGAAATCTTTGTCCGCAGCAAGCAAGGCCTGGAGCACAAGCATTGCGGCAGTCTGCACGCGTCAGACGCGCAGCACGCCTTGCAAATGGCGCGCGACGTCTACACCCGCCGCCAAGAAGGTGTGAGCATTTGGGTGTTGCCCTCGGCGGCCATCACCGCCAGCGAGCCCAATGACAAATCGGAATTTTTTGAGCCCTCAGGCGACAAGATTTACCGCCACCCCACCTTCTACGTAATCCCCGATGAAGTGGGACACATGTGATGACGACAAAAGCACCTGCGTTAAATCGCCAATCCCCAGCGGTAGGGGTTGGGGTTGGGGTAGAGGTAGAGGTAGGGGTAGCGGCGGCGGCGCCTGTTGCCTATTTGCTGCACCTGGCCGACAACGCCTTGATTTTGGGGCAGCGCAACGCCGAGTGGTGCGGCCACGGCCCCATCTTGGAGGAAGACATTGCGCTGGCCAACAACAGCCTGGACCTGATTGGCCAAGCGCGCTTGCTGTACCAACGCGCCGCCGAGTTGCTGGGTCACGGCGCAACCGAAGACTCGTTGGCTTACTTTCGAGACGTGCCCGATTTTTTGAACTACACCCTGCTGGAGTTGCCCCACAGCAGCGCCTTGCTGCCCACCGCCGCCAGCGAGCGCGACTTTGCCACCACCATCGTGCGAAACTTCTTTTACAGCGCCTTGATGGTGCTGCTGTGGGACCGCCTGCAAGCGTCCTGCGACAGCCAACTGGCCGCCATTGCCGCCAAGTCGCTCAAAGAAGCGCGCTACCACCTTCGCCATGCGCGCGACTGGCTGGTGCGCATGGGCGACGGCTCGCCCCTGTCCAAAGCGCGTGCCCAAAGCGCGGTCGACCATTTGTGGGCCTACACCCAAGAGTTTTGGACGCCCAGCGCGCACGAGCAAAGCGCGCAGCAGTCGGGCCTGGGCACGGACATCACGGCGCTGCAGGGTGACTGGAACGCCATCGTGGACGCGGCGTTGAGCCAAGCCACGCTGCAGCGCCCAGACCAGGGCGGCTACGTGCCCACAGGCAAACAAGGCGTGCACTCCGAGCACCTGGGCTTTGTGTTGGCCGAAATGCAAAGCTTGGCCCGTGCCCACCCCAACGCCACTTGGTGAGATGAACACTGCCGCGCTGTCGCTCCAAGATCTGCACGCACAGGTGTGGGCGCTGCTGGCACCTTTGACCGACCCCGAAATCCCGGTCATCACCTTGCAGGAGCTGGGCATTTTGCGCGAGGTGCGCGGCCAAGCCCATGCGCTGGAGGTGGTCATCACGCCTACCTACAGCGGCTGTCCGGCCATGGGCCAAATTGAAGACGATGTGCAAGCGGCGCTGCGCGGCCAAGGCCTCAGCGCCAAGGTGGTGACGCAACTGGCCCCGGTCTGGACCACCGACTGGATGAGTCTTGAGGCCAAAGAAAAATTACGCGCCTACGGCATTGCACCGCCGCACGCCTGCGCTGCGCCCTCGCACAACGTGGTGCAGTTTGCGGCCCGCGCTGCCCCCTATCAGGCCGTCGCCTGCCCGCAATGCGCCTCCGAGAACACCACCGAGACCTCTCACTTTGGCTCCACCGCCTGCAAGGCCATGTACAAATGCCTGGACTGCTTGGAGCCTTTTGACTATTTCAAACCTTATTGAAGCGCGCCCGCCGCGATCACACCATGTCGTCTGTTGCTCCCCGTTTTCACGAACTTACCGTGGCCCGCATCACCCCCGAAGCTGCAGGCGCCGTGGCCATCAGCTTGAGCGTTCCGACTGCGCTGCGGGACAGCTTTCATTTTGAGCCCGGCCAGTTCCTGACCTTGCGCGCGACGGTTGAGGGCGCAGACGTGCGCCGCAGCTACTCCATCAGCAGCACGCGCCAACATCTGCAAACGCAAGGCGAGTTGGAAGTGGGCATCAGGCCGGTGCAAGGCGGCGTGTTCTCCAACTGGGCGGCCACGCAACTTAAAGCGGGCGACAGCTTGCGGGTCATGCCGCCACAGGGCCGTTTTGTCTCCCAGCGAGCACGCGCGCTGCACCGTGTGGGCTTTGCCGCGGGCTCGGGCATCACGCCCATCTTGTCCATCATGGCCAGCACCCTGCAAGAGCAACCCGAGTCCAAATTCACCCTGATCTACGGCAACCGCCGCATGAGCAGTGTGATGTTCAACGAAGCCCTGCAAGATCTGAAAGACCTCTACCCGAGCCGCTTGACCTTGGTCCATGTGCTGTCGCGTCAAGCGCAAGAAGCGCCTTTGTTGGAAGGCCGAATTACGCAGGACAAAGTGCACGAGCTGGTGCAAGCCCTTTTGCCCGCGGCCAGTATGGATGAGGTGTTTATATGCGGGCCTGAAGCGATGATCGAAGCCACAGAAAAAGGGCTGCTGGCCGCTGGCGTGCCGGCCAACCGCATTCACAGCGAACGCTTCACCTCGCCCACGCTTGAAGCGTTGCCTGCGGGCGAGCGCCAAAAAGCAGTGCTGGGCACCTCCGCCCAAAGCTTGGGCGACATTGCCCTGACCGTGGTACTGGATGGCAAGTCGCACGAGCTGCGCATGAACGCCAACGAACATATCTTGGACGTGGCGCTGGCCTCGGGCCTGGACCTGCCTTACTCGTGCAAGGGGGGGGTGTGCTGTACCTGCCGCGCCAAGGTGATGCAAGGCGCGGTGGTGATGGACAAAAACTTCACGCTAGAGCCTTGGGAGTCGGACCAAGGCTTTGTGCTGAGCTGCCAGTCGCGCCCCACCACGGCCGCGGTGGTGATCAGCTACGACGAGCGCTGAACCGAGGCGCTTTAGCGCCGGTGCACTTCCACTGGCTGGCGGCCCGATTGGACAATGCCCAAGGCCAAGGCGGCGCGGTAGCTCAAATCGATGATTCGCCCCTTGATGAAGGGGCCTCGGTCATTGATTGTCACGTCCACAGTTTTGCCATTCAGCGGGTTGCGCACCTGCACGACCGTGCCCAAGGGCAATGTTTTGTGGGCTGCGGTCAACTGGTTCATATCAAAACGCTCGCCGCTGGCGGTGCGCCGGCCTTGAAAGGCCGAGCCATACCAAGAGGCCATGCCCGCTTCGACCAAGCTGTTGGACTGTACGGTCTCTAAGGCTGAGTTCAGCACACTCTTGACCGCGTCTTGCATGGCATCCAAAGGGGTCTGCCGGGGTGTTGCCGACATGAGGGACGCGCTGGTTGTGCTGTATGTGCTGGAGGCACTTGCGCCGCTGTCTCGGGCCGCCTCGTTGGCCAAGGCGTCAACCGCACTGGCGGCTTGCTCCAAGGCAGTAGCCGGCCCATCGCTGCGAATATCGCCACGTACATCGCCACGTACATCGCTGCGTACATCGCCACGTACATCGCCGGCCCACGCGCCCGAGCAGGCCAGCAGCAACAAAGCGAGCAACTCAGTGGCCAACCAGCCCTTGCCCGCAAAAAAGAATCGTTTGTAGTTCATATTCACTCCCGGTGCGCATCATAACCGGCGAGCGATCTCCAAAGTGGCGGCACTTTGGTTCATGCTGTAAAAGTGCAAAGCGGGGGCGCCGCCATTGCACAACTGCTCGCACAGATCGGCCACCACATCCAGGCCAAAGGCCTTGATGGAGGCGGTGTCATCGCCAAAACTTTGCAAGCGCAAACGAATCCAGCGCGGGATCTCCGCGCCGCAGGCGTCCGAGAAACGCATCAACTGCGTGGAGCTGGTGATCGGCATGATGCCCGGCACGATCGGCACGTCCACGCCCAGTTTGTAGACATCGTCCACAAAACGGAAGTAAGCATCTGAGTTGTAAAAATACTGGGTAATGGCCGAATCCGCGCCCGCCTGCACCTTGGTAACAAAGGCCTGCAAATCAGCCTGAGCCGACTTGGCTTGCGGGTGGATTTCGGGGTAAGCGGCCACTTCAATGTGAAAGTCGCGCCCCGTTTCAGCGCGAATAAAGGCCACCAAATCGCTGGCAAAGGTGAACTGACCGCCTGCGCCGTAACCACTGGGCAAATCGCCGCGCAAGGCCACCAGGCGTTTCACGCCCATGGCTTTGAGCGTTTGCAGCTCTGCGCGGACCGAGTCACGGGTGGCGCCAATGCAAGAAAAGTGCGAGGCCGCGGCCACGCCTTCGGCCAAAATCTCGTTCACGGTGGCAAAGGTGCCGGCCTGGGTGGAGCCGCCCGCGCCGTAAGTGACCGAGCAAAACTCGGGTTTTAAAGCGTACAACTGCGCGCGCACAGCGCGCAGTTTCTCAGCCCCTTCTGGGGTCTTGGGCGGAAAAAACTCCAGACTCACGGGCACTTTCAAAGACGTTTTCATCTCTGCCAATTCCTTCTCGCTCTCAGTAATCGTCCAGCGCGTCCTGCACCGCTTTGGCGGCCGCATCCACGCTGTCTTGGCGCATCTGCGCGCGCTCGCCCAGCACGGCGCTGGGCTTGGCCCAATGGGCTTGGACAAAAAATTCTTTGTTGCCATCGCCCCCGTCGATCACGCTGTCCATCCAGGCCGTGACCGTGAGCCCCAACTCGGTCAAGGTGTTTTTCACGCGCTCTTGCACAAAGTCATACAGCGCGGGGTCACGCACGATGCCGTGCTTGCCCACCTGGCCCGGTTGCAACTCAAACTGCGGCTTGACCAACATCAACAACTGGCCCTCAGGCTTTAAAAAGTGCACCACACCGGGCAACACCAAGGTCAACGAGATGAAGGACACATCGCCCACCATCACATCAAAGCCCTCGGTACCCTGAGGAATGCGTTCATCGTCCAACTGCAATTCGCGCGCGTTCACACCTTCGATACAGGTCACCCGCTCGTCAGCGCGAATGCGCTCATGCACCTGCGCATGGCCCACATCCACACCCACCACCTCGGCCGCGCCAAGCTGCAGCAGGCAGTCAGTAAAGCCGCCGGTGCTTTGCCCCACATCGAGGCAGCGCAGGCCTTGCACGCTCAAGCCGCTTTGGCGCAAGGCGCCCTCCAGCTTAAGACCGCCGCGCGAGACGTAGCGCGACTCGGCATCGTCTTGGAGCAGCAACTCGGCCCCTTCAGGGACCTCGTCACGGTTTTTACCGACAGGGCGCCACTCGCCCGGGTGCAGACGCCAGGTGACGCCTGCAGCGATCAGCCGCTGCGCTTGTGAGCGCGAGGCGGCCAAACCGCGTTCTACCAACAGTTGGTCAATGCGCATTAATAACGGTAGGTGTTGGCCTTGTAAGGACCATTTTTGGACACGCCAATGTAGGCCGCTTGCTCGTCGCTCAGTTCGGTCAGCATGGCGCCAACTTTCTTCAGGTGCAGACGGGCCACTTTTTCATCCAGATGCTTAGGCAAAACATAAACCTTGCCGGACTCGTACTCACCTTGCTTGGTGAACAATTCGATCTGGGCAATCGTCTGGTTGGCAAAGCTGGAGGACATCACAAAGCTGGGGTGACCGGTGGCGCAACCGAGATTGACCAAACGGCCTTTGGCCAGCAAAGTGATCTTTTTGCCGTCAGGGAAGATCACGTGGTCAACCTGGGGCTTGATCTCGTCCCACTTGCACTTTTCCAGCGAAGCCACATCGATTTCGTTGTCAAAGTGACCGATGTTGCACACAATGGCTTCGTCTTTCATGGCGGCCATGTGCTCGTAACGGATCACGTTCTTGTTGCCGGTGGCCGACAC
>CANGEG010000127.1 GCA_947452725.1 Comamonadaceae bacterium
CTGCCCATCAGTCTAGAAGAGGAAATGCGGCGCAGCTACCTCGATTACGCCATGAGCGTGATTGTGGGCCGTGCCCTGCCCGATGCACGGGACGGTCTAAAGCCAGTGCATCGCCGCGTGCTGTTTGCCATGCATGAGCTGAACAATGACTGGAACCGGCCTTACAAAAAGTCCGCCCGTATTGTGGGTGACGTCATTGGTAAATACCACCCGCACGGTGACCAATCGGTTTATGACACCATCGTTCGCATGGCGCAGGACTTTTCCATGCGCCATATGCTGGTCGACGGCCAGGGCAACTTCGGCTCGGTGGACGGTGACAACGCCGCGGCCATGCGATACACCGAAATCCGTTTGGCCAAGATCGCCCACGAGATGCTGGGCGACATTGATAAAGAGACTGTGGACTTCGGCCCCAACTACGACGGCTCTGAAAAAGAGCCGCTGGTCTTGCCCTCGCGCATTCCCAATTTGCTGGTCAACGGCTCCGGCGGTATCGCCGTGGGCATGGCCACCAATATTCCGCCGCACAACTTGAACGAAGTGGTTGATGCTTGTCTGCACATGCTGCGCAAGCCCGACGCCACCATTGACGAGTTGATGGAAATCATTCCGGCGCCGGACTTCCCGACCGCCGGCGTGATCTATGGCATCAGCGGCGTAAAGGACGGCTACCGCACCGGACGCGGCCGCGTGGTGATGCGCGCCAAATGCCATTTCGAGGACATCGATCGGGGTCAGCGCCAAGCCATCATCGTGGACGAGTTGCCTTACCAGGTGAACAAGAAGACCTTGCAAGAGCGCATGGCGGAGTTGGTGCACGAAAAAAAGATCGAAGACATCAGCCACATCCAGGACGAGTCCGACAAATCAGGCATGCGCTTGGTGATTGAACTCAAGCGCGGCGCAGTGCCTGAGGTGGTGCTGAACAATCTGTACAAGCAAACCCAGCTGCAAGACACGTTCGGCATCAACATGGTGGCGTTGATCGACGGTCAGCCCAAACTGTGTAATTTGAAAGACCTGATCACGGTGTTTTTGCAGCACCGCCGCGAAGTGGTGACACGCCGCACGGTCTTCACCCTGCGCAAAGCCAGAGAGCGCGGACATGTGCTGGAGGGTTTGGCTGTTGCCTTGGCCAACATCGACGAATTCATTGCCATCATCCGCAGCGCCCCCACCCCGCCGGTGGCCAAGTCGGAATTGATGTCGCGCCGCTGGGATAGCAAGCTGGTGCGCGAAATGCTGACCCGCACCCGGGCTGATGGCGGCGTGATCAACGCTGACGACTATCGCCCAGATGGACTCGAAAAAGAGTTCGGCATGGCCAACGATGGCCTGTACACCTTGAGCGACACGCAGGCGCAAGAAATCCTGCAAATGCGCTTGCAGCGCCTGACCGGTCTGGAACAGGACAAAATCGTAGCCGAGTACAAAGAGGTGATGGCCGAGATCGACGACTTGCTGGACATCTTGTCCAAGCCCGAGCGCGTCTCCACCATCATTGGCGATGAACTCACCGCCCTTCGCCAAGAGTTTGGCCAAACTAAGATCGGCACGCGCCGCAGCTTCATTGAGCACAACGCCCAAGACCTGGCTACCGAAGACCTGATCACCCCCACCGACATGGTGGTGACCCTGTCGCACAGCGGCTACATCAAGAGCCAGCCCTTGTCTGAGTACCGCGCGCAAAAGCGCGGCGGTCGTGGCAAGCAAGCCACGGCCACCAAAGAAGACGATTGGATCGACCAACTCTTCATCGCCAACACCCATGACTATTTGCTGTGCTTCTCTAACCGGGGCCGTTTGTACTGGCTCAAGGTCTGGGAGGTGCCAGCCGGCTCACGCGGCTCGCGCGGACGCCCCATCGTCAATATGTTCCCGCTGCAAGAGGGCGAAAAAATTAACGTGATTCTGGCCCTTACCGGCGAGATGCGCACCTTCCCTCAAGACCACTTCGTCTTCATGGCCACCTCCATGGGCACGGTCAAGAAGACCTCGTTGGACGAATTTAGCAATCCCCGCAAGGGCGGCATCATTGCTGTGAATTTGGACGAAGGCGACTTCCTAATTGGTGCGGCTTTGACCGACGGCAAGCATGATGTGATGCTGTTCAGCGACGGCGGTAAAGCCGTGCGATTTGACGAAAACGATGTGCGCCCCCTGGGCCGAAGCGCCCGTGGTGTGCGCGGCATGATGATTGAAGACAGTCAAAGTGTGATCGCCATGCTGGTGTCCGAGCAAGACGATGTGGCCCCCGTTGAAGGCGCAGAAGTCCCACGCGCTAGCGTGTTGACCGCCACAGAGAACGGCTACGGCAAACGCACCAGCATCACCGAGTACACCCGCCACGGCCGCGGCACCAAAGGCATGATTGCAATTCAGCAGTCCGAGCGCAACGGCAAAGTGGTTGCGGCCACCTTGGTGCAAGCCGATGACGAAATCATGCTGATCACTGACACCGGTGTGCTGGTCCGCACCCGCGTGGCCGAAATCCGCGAGCTGGGCCGTGCCACCCAAGGCGTGACCCTGATCGGCCTAGATGAAGGCGCCAAATTGTCTGGCCTGCAACGCATTGTGGAAAACGACGCCAACCCCGACATCACAGAGGTGACGGACCTGACGGGGGAAGACCTGCCCGCAGACGACGCGTCCGCCAGCGACACCCCTGCCGCATCGGACGAATAAAGCCAGATGACCCGACCGTTTAACTTCTCGGCCGGTCCGGCCGCCATGCCTGAAGCCGTTTTGCAGCAGGCCGCCAGCGAAATGCTGGACTGGCACGGCTCTGGCATGGGCGTGATGGAAATGAGCCACCGCGGCAAAGAATTCATCTCAATTTACGAGCAGGCCGAGGCCGATTTTCGTGAGCTTCTGGCGGTGCCCGTGCAGTTCAAAATCTTGTTCATGCAAGGCGGCGGCTTGGCCGAAAACGCCATCGTGCCCCTGAACTTGTCACGTGGGGGCGCCGCGGACTTTGTACTAACGGGCAGTTGGAGCGAAAAATCGTTCAAAGAGGCCGGCAAGTTTTGTCAGGCGCATGTGGCCGCATCAAGCCATGCCAGCCAGTTCACCCAGCTGCCTGCAGCCAGCTCCTGGCAAATTGGCAAAGACAGCCGCTACGTGCATGTCTGCTCCAACGAAACCATTCACGGCGTGGAAATGCACCAGTTGCCTGACCTCAAAGCCCTGGGTTGTGAGGCGCCTTTGGTGGTTGATTTTTCTTCGCATGTCGCCTCGCGCAGCGTGGACTGGTCGCGTGTTGGTCTGGCTTTTGGCGGTGCGCAAAAGAACCTGGGGCCTGCGGGCCTGACGGTGGTGGTGGTGCGCGAGGACCTGATCGGTCACGCCTTGGCTCACTGCCCCAGCGCGTTTGATTACAAACTGGTTGCGCAAAACGACTCGATGTACAACACCCCGCCCACTTACGGCATCTACATGGCAGGCTTGGTCTTTCAGTGGCTCAAGGCCCAGCGTGAAGGCGAGTTGACAGGTGTCGCCGCGATGGCGCAACGCAATCTGGCCAAGGCCGAGTTGCTGTATAACTTTTTAGACGGCTCGCAGCTGTATGAAAACCGCGTCGCCAAAGACTGCCGCTCGCGCATGAACGTGCCGTTTTACCTGCGCGACGAGTCACGCAACGAGGCCTTTTTGGCGGGAGCCAAAGCGCGTGGCTTGTTGCAACTCAAAGGCCACAAATCGGTCGGCGGCATGCGCGCCAGCATTTACAACGCCATGCCCATGGCCGGGGTGCAAGCCCTGGTTCAGTACCTGCGCGATTTCGAACAAACACAAGCCTGAATGTCAGGCGAGACAAACCTAAGGCCCGTATGAGCCAACCTATTCAATCCGAAGGCCTAGCCGCGTTGCGCGTGCAAATCGACAGCCTGGACAAGCAACTGCTCAGTCTACTTAACCAGCGCGCCCATGTAGCCGAACAAGTGGGCGAGATCAAGCGCGCCGAAGGCTCACCCTTCTTTCGCCCAGACCGCGTAGCCCAGGTGATCGAGAAAATCACTCAAGCCAACCCCGGCCCCCTGCAAAACCAACACATCGCAGCTATCTGGCGCGAGATCATGTCGGCCTGCCTAGCGCTGGAGGCGCCGCAACGCGTGGCGGTGCTCGGGCCCCAAGGGACTTTTTGCGAGCAAGCTGCCATTGAGTTTTTTGGCAGCGCCGCAAACCTAATTTACTGCGCCAATTTTGACGAGGTGTTTCACGCGACCGCTGCCGGCACTGCACAGTATGGCGTAGTCGGCATGGAAAATTCCACCGAAGGCGTGGTGGCCCGCTCTCTCGATTTGTTCTTGCGCTCGCCGGTGCATGTGGTGGGCGAAATCAGTTTGCTGGTGCGCTTTAATTTGCTGCGCCAACTCAATACTTTGAACGGCATTGAGGCCGTGCTGGCTCACCCTCAGGCTTTAGCGCAATGCCAGGGCTGGCTGTCAACGCACCTGCCTAATGTGGAGCGGCGCGCCGTCTCCAGCAACGCAGAAGGCGCGCGCTTGGCCGCCACCAACCCGGTTTGGGCGGCGCTGGCCAGCGAGCGCGCAGCCGGGCAGTTTGGCCTGCACATTGTGCACCATGCCATTCAAGATGAAGCGTACAACCGCACCCGCTTTGCGGTCATCAGCCTGCCGCAAACCATGGCCACACCGCCGGCTTCCGGCCAGGACTGCACCAGCTTGGTAGTGTCGGTGCCCAATCGCCCGGGTGCGGTGCATGACTTGCTCGTGCCTTTAAAAAACAACGGCGTGTCGATGACGCGCTTTGAGTCGCGCCCGGCCAAATCGGGGCAGTGGGAATACTATTTCTACATCGACTTGCAAGGTCATATCACCCAGCCGCATGTGGCTGCTGCGTTGGCCGAACTTCAAGGCCTATGCGCCTTTTACAAAGTCTTGGGTTCGTACCCCGTTAGCGAATAATCCGGTGCGCGCATGAAGTTTGAAAAACTGGCCCTGATCGGCTGCGGCCTGATGGGCGGCTCCTTCGCACTGGCCCTGAAAAAAGCGGGCCTAGTCGCTCAGGTGGTGGGGTTCAGCACCTCCGAGCGCACACGCAAAAAAGCCCTGGCTTTGGGCGTGATTGATGTGATCGCCCACAGCGCTGGCGAGGCGGTGCAAGGCGCCGACCTGGTGCTGGTGGCTGTGCCGGTCAGTGCGACGCGCACCACCTTCGCCGCCATTGCGCCTGCGCTGTCGGCGCAAGCCTTGCTCATGGATGTGGGCTCCACCAAATGCGATGTAGTCGCCGCGGCCATGTCCACCTTGGGAGAGCGTTTGCCCTGCTTTGTGCCCGCCCACCCCATTGCTGGCAAAGAGGTGGCAGGGGTGGAACACGCCGATGCTGAGTTGTACCAAAACCGCCAACTGATTTTGACGCCGCTGCCTTGCAACGGCCTGCGCAAAATCACTCAAGCCCACCATGTTTGGGAGGCGCTGGGCAGCCAGGTCATCACCCTCACCCCCGAAGAGCACGACGCAACTTTTGCCGCAGTCAGTCACCTGCCGCACTTGGTCGCGTTTGCGCTGGTCAATGCGGTGGCGCAGCAACCCCATGGAGCAGATCATTTGTCCATGGCGGGGCCCGGCTTCAGGGATTTTTCTCGCATCGCCGCCTCAGACCCCTCCGTTTGGCGCGACATTTTATTGGCCAACCGCACGCAGGTGTTGCAGCAGTCAGCTTTGCTGCGCCAGGCGCTAGACCAGTTGGAGGTGGCCATGACCGAAGGCAATGCCAGCGCCTTGGAGCATTTGATTGCCCAAGCCAGCCGAACACGCGCCGAATGGCGCTTGGGCGGGCTGGACCCGAATCTTGTTTCAGAACCTTGAACCCGTGACTGACGTTTGACCCATGTACTCCACCGCCTTTCTTGACATCCCCCCCCTGGCCGGTGCTGCTGGCGCGGTCACTCTGCCTGGCTCCAAAAGCATCTCCAACCGGGTACTGCTGCTGTCGGCACTGTGCAGCGGCACGACCGAAATTCACGATCTACTGGACTCGGACGACACGCGGGTGATGTTGGCTGCGCTGCGACAACTCGGCTGTGGTGTTCAAGTTCAAGGCACGAGCGTGAGCGTCACAGGTCTGGGCGGGCAACTCACAAAGTCTGAGCCGATTGAGTTTTTCATGGGCAACGCCGGCACGGCCATGCGCCCGCTCACGGCGGCCTTGGCCATGCTGGGGGGCGACTTCATCCTCAAAGGCGTGGCGCGCATGCACGAGCGCCCGATCGGCGACTTGGTGGACGCGCTACGCGAACTTGGTTGCCGCATCGACTATCTGGGCAACGAGGGCTTTCCGCCGCTGCACATCGGCCAACCCGATTTGAAGCTGGATGCGCCGATTCCGGTGCGCGGCGATGTCTCAAGCCAATTTTTGACCGCCTTGCTCATGGCCTTGCCTCTGGCCTCTCAAGAGCGCAGCATCACCATTGAGGTGGTGGGCGAACTGATCTCCAAGCCCTACATTGAAATCACGCTCAACTTACTGCAGCGCTACGGTATCCAAGTAGAGCGCCAAGGCTGGCAGCGCTTTGTGATTCCCGCCGGCAGCCGCTACCAGTCGCCCGGAACGATTCACGTCGAAGCGGACGCTTCTTCGGCCAGTTACTTCATTGCCCTGGGCGCCATTGCCCAAGGCGCAGGCATCCGCGTGCAAGGTGTGGGCGCCGACTCCATTCAGGGCGACATTCGGTTTGTTGACGCTGCGCAGCTCATGGGCGCCAAAGTCACCAGCGGCCCAAACTGGCTCAATATTGAGCGCGGCAGCTGGCCGCTCAAAGGCATTGAGCTCGATTGCAACCACATCCCCGATGCGGCCATGACGTTGGCGGTGATGGCGCTGTACGCCGATGGGCCGACCACGTTGCGCAACATTGCCAGCTGGCGCGTCAAAGAAACCGACCGCATTGCCGCCATGGCGATTGAAAGCCGCAAACTCGGCGCCAGAGTCGAAGAGGGCCCAGACTGGATCACCATCCACCCCCTGCCCGCAGGCCAATGGAAAGCGGCCAGCATTCATACCTACGACGATCACCGCGTGGCCATGTGCTTTTCACTGGCGGCCTTCAATCCGGATGAAATTTCGGTGCGCATTGAAGACCCCAAATGCGTGGCCAAAACTTTCCCGGACTATTTCGAGGCCTTGTTCGGCTTGGCCACGGTCCAACCGGGCGCGATTCCGGTGATCTGCATCGACGGCCCCACAGCGTCGGGCAAAGGCACGCTGGCCAGCCGCGTGGCCGAGCGCTTGGGCTACCACTACTTGGACTCGGGCGCTTTGTACCGCGTCACCGCTTATGCCGCGCTGCAAGCGGGCTTGAGCCTTGAGCCGCAGCATGAAGGCGCGATTGCCAAGCTGGCCACTACCCTGCCCGTGCGCTTTGCCGGCGAGCAGGTGCTGCTCAGCGGTGTAGATGTGACCGACGCCATTCGCAGCGAAGAAGGCGGCATGAACGCCTCCAAAGTCTCCACATTGGCGGCAGTGCGCACCGCCTTGGTGGCTCTACAACACAGTTTCGCGCGCCTGCCCGGCCTCTTGGCCGATGGCCGCGACATGGGCACGGTGATCTTTGCGCAAGCGCCTTTGAAGGTGTTTTTGACGGCCAGCGCCGCGCAACGCGCTGAGCGGCGTTATAAACAGTTGATTTCTAAGGGTTTTTCGGCTAAACTCGATTCTCTTCGCGCAGATTTGGAGGCGCGTGACGCCAGGGACATGTCCCGAAACGTTGCCCCTCTCAAGCCCGCGCAAGATGCTTTGCAACTGGACAACTCTCACTTGAGCATTGAGCAATCAGTGGACCAAGTATTGAACTGGTGGCAAAGCAAGGCCCAGACCGCACCCTTCGCGCTGCATGCGCACAGGCGGCCTGGTACTCCCACCTAACCGCGATTTTGTCGCACAACCAACCGCCGCTTTCAGCCTTTCAAACGAATGCAATAGTGCTTTCGTCAAACCTGTTTGCGGATGAGGAAAATCAATGTCTGAATCATTTGCCGCCCTATTTGAAGAATCTCTGACGCGCACCGAAATGCGCCCAGGCGAAGTCATCACCGCTGAAGTCGTGCGCATCGAGCA
>CANGEG010000128.1 GCA_947452725.1 Comamonadaceae bacterium
TGATGTCGGTGGAAGATTATTTTCGACATGTGTCAAATGAGGGCTTGGAGGCGCGCTTGCGGCATCTTTACCCCAATGAGGACCGCCGCAACGCCGAGCGCCCGCGATATACCGAGCGTTTGGAGTTTGAGCTCAATACCATTTTGAAGATGGGTTTTCCCGGTTATTTTTTGATCGTGGGTGATTTCATTCAATGGGCTAAAAGCAATGGCTGTCCTGTCGGCCCGGGCCGGGGCTCCGGCGCCGGCTCCTTGGTGGCTTATTCACTTAAGATCACCGACCTGGATCCTTTGCAATACAACTTGCTGTTTGAGCGTTTTTTGAACCCCGAGCGGGTGTCCATGCCTGACTTTGACATTGATTTTTGCCAGACCAATCGGGATCGGGTGATCGAATATGTCAAGGACAAATACGGACGCGACGCGGTGTCACAAATCGCCACCTTCGGCACCATGGCCGCGCGCGCAGCGATACGCGACGTGGGCCGTGTGTTGGACATGAGCTACACCTTTTGTGATGGCATCAGCAAACTGATCCCCAACAAACCGGGTCAGCACATCACGATTGCTGGAGCCATTGAGGTGGAGCCGATTTTGGCGGAGCGCCTGGCCAAAGAGGATGAAGTCAAAACGTTGCTGGAGCTGGCACAAAAGCTTGAAGGCATGACCCGTAACATCGGCATGCACGCCGGCGGCGTTTTGATCGCGCCGGGCAAATTGACCGATTTTTGCCCGCTGTACCAACAGCCTGGCAGCACCTCTGCGGTGAGTCAGTACGACAAAGACGATGTAGAAGCGATTGGCCTGGTTAAGTTCGACTTTTTGGGCTTAGCGACCTTAACGATCCTGGAGATCGCCCGTGAATTCATTATCCAGCGCCACAAAGGCCAAGAGAACTTTGCGTTTGAGAACATCGTGCTCGATGACGTGGCCACCTACAAGCTATTTGCCGACGGCAAGACCGAAGCCGTATTCCAGTTTGAAAGTCCGGGCATGCAGCGCATGCTCAAAGATGCGCGTCCTAGTCGCTTGGAGGACCTGATTGCCCTGAACGCCTTGTACCGACCCGGTCCGATGGATCTGATCCCCAGTTTTGTGGCACGTAAACATGGGCGCGAAGTCATTGAGTACCCGCACCCACTCGTGGCTGAGATGCTCTCTGAGACCTACGGCATCATGGTTTACCAAGAGCAAGTGATGCAGACGGCTCAGATCTTGGGTGGTTACAGCCTTGGCGGCGCCGACATGCTGCGCCGTGCCATGGGTAAAAAGAAGGCCGAAGAAATGGCTGAGCACCGCGCCATCTTCCGCGCTGGTGCCGCCAAGCAAGACATCAGCGAAGCCAAAGCCGACGAAGTGTTTGACTTGATGGAAAAGTTCGCGGGCTACGGCTTTAACAAGTCGCACGCTGCCGCCTACTCCTTGCTGGCCTACCACACCGGATGGCTCAAGGTGCATTACACCGCCGAGTTTTTCTGCGCCAACATGACGGTGGAAATGGACGACACTGATAAGCTCAAGGTGCTGTACCAAGATGCTTTAAAGTTTGGCTTGACCTTCGATCCGCCAGACGTGAACCGGGGCCGTCACCGCTTCGAGCCGGTTTCAGACAAAGTGATTCGCTACGGTTTGGGCGCCATCAAGGGCACCGGCCAGCAAGCCATCGAAGCCATCGTTAAAGCCCGCGAAGAGGGCGGCCCTTTTACCAGCTTGTTTGACTTTTGTGTTCGGGTCGACCGCAGCCGTTTGAACAAACGAACGGTGGAGGCCTTGATCAAGGCCGGTGCTTTCGACTCCTTGCACATGAACCGCGCTTCGCTGTCCGCTTCTGTGGACCGTGCTTTTGAATTTTCTGCGGCCACTTTGGCCAACGTCAATCAAGGCGGCTTGTTTGACATGATGGGCGACGATGACCACGGCTCCAGCACCCAAGAGCCTGACTTGGTGGAGATGATGCCTTGGGGCATCAAGGAGCGGCTGACCTTGGAGAAAACGGCTCTGGGCTTTTATCTTTCAGGCCATTTGTTCGATGCAGTCGAGCGCGAGGTGCGCCAGTTTGCGCGCCGCAAGATAGATGACTTGATCGACAGCCGCGATCCTCAATTGTTGGCTGGCATTGTGAGTGACATTCGCATTATCAATGGCCAGCGCGGCAAGGTGGCGATTTTTAAACTCGACGACAAGTCAATGGCAATGGAGGCCACGGCTGACGAAAACCTGATCAACTCTGCGCGCCATGTTTTGAAAGAGGACGAACTCATCATCGTCATGGCCAAGATGCAGATGGATCGGTTTTCGGGCGGCTTTCGCCTGAAGATGGAGCAGATTTGGGACTTGCCGACGGCCCGCTGCCGCTACGGCAAGTACTTGCGCGTGGCCGTGAACGGTCGCGCCCCCGAAGTGGCGCGACTGGTCAAAGCCTTTCCACCGCAGCGCGAGATGACCGATCAAGGCGAGTTGCTGCGTGGCCTGCCGGTGCGCCTTACCTTGTCACGCCAAGCAGAAGGCATTGCCGCCAGCGCCGAGGTCCAACTCGGCGAGCAAGCTAAATTCTTCCCGACTGATGCCGCGTTAGCTGGCTGGATAGCCCAAGCCGAAAGCGGCCAGGCCGTGATTGCTTACGAATGAGTACACCATGACTTGGCAAGGTGCATTGACCGCTTTAGCCATCGGCATTTTGATGGGGGTCGTGCGCGAACGCCGTCAGCATGCCGATGAGAGCAAAGCAGGCTTGCGCACTCATGCCTTGGTCTCACTTTTGGGCTACGTGGCTTGGGGCTTGGGCACCTGGCCATTCCTTACCGCTGCTTTGGCGGTCGGGGCATTGGTTTACATCGGCTACCGTGTCACGGCACCTAAAGATCCCGGCTTAACCGGCGAGATAGCGGTGTTGGTCACCCTTATGCTGTCGGCACTGGTGCACCAAGATGCCGCCATGGCCGTGGGATTGGGGGTGATAGGTGCAACTTTATTGGAGTTTAAGCAAGTGAGCCACCGGTTCACCCGTGAATGGATCACCCAGCAAGAGTTGCAAGACGCTTTGGTGTTGGCCGTAGCGGCCTTGGTCGTGATGCCCCTTTTGCCGGACAAAGTCGTAGACCCTTGGAACGTGGTGAACCCCACCACCTTATGGCGCATTGTGGTGTTGGTGATGGCGGTGGGCATGATGGGCCATTTATCCCAGCGCTTGCTGGGGGTTCGTTGGGGCATGCCCATGGCGGGATTTTGTTCAGGCTTCGTGTCTTCCACTGTGGCTTTGGTGCATTTGGGGCGTACCGCACGCGAAGATGCCGCCCTGATCGCCAGTGCAAGCGCTGCGGCTTTGTTGGCCAATTTGGCCTCATTGCTGCTGATGTCGGCGGTCATAGGCGCGGTATCGCCTTTGCTACTTCATGCTGTGGCGTGGCCTTTGGGTGCCGCTTGTTTGGCTTTGTTGTGCGTGGCCATGCTGTGTTTGCATAAAGGGGCGCCCTTGCCCACATCCTCCATCAAGTTGACCCATAGCGCTTTCAAACTCAGCCATGCCTTGGTGCTGGCCCTGGTGATGGGCGGTGTTTCTGTCTTGTCGGCGGGCTTGCAGGCCTTATTTGGACATGCAGGTGTATTGGTGACCGCAGTGGTGGTGGCCATTGTGGAACTCCAAGCTTCAGCGGCCAGCGTAGCCCAAATGAGCATAGCCACTGACATGCCTTTGACCCTGGCGTCTTGGAGCCTGGTGGCTGTACTAACCGCCAGCGCACTGGCTAAAACCGTCTTGGCCTTTTTTAGCGGTTGCACCGGTTATGGACTTCGCATGGGCTTGGGTCTCGGGCTGATGGTGGCGTCTGCTGCTTTGACGCTGTTGCTGCTGGCACCTTAAAAATCCATGGCCGGTTGCATGCGGCGAGATGGCACAAATCGCCACCGACCCACAAAACAGGTCAGCGCCAGCGCCATAAGGCCCCAAAGTGCGGTGATCATGAACGGCGTTTGCCAGTTGTCTTCGTAGGCCCCGAACATGCAGGCCTTCAAGCCTTTGACCACCCAGGTCATCGGCAGCCAGGGGCTAATCTGCGCATATAGGCTGCCGCTCAGCTCCACCGGCAAAAAACCACCTGATGCTGAAATCTGAATCGCCAAAAACAGCATGGCCAGCGCTTTGCCGGCGTCTCCCAAAGCGCGTGTCATGGCAAACACAATCAACACAAAGGCCAGGGATGCACTGGCCAGCGTCAAGGCCATGGCGGCGGGGTGGCGCAGGGTGATGCCTAACCAATAGCGTGAAATCAAAAAGACCAAGGCCGCTTGAAACAAGCCCATGGATACAGGTATCAACACTTTGCCCATGACGCGTGCCAGCCGAGAAAATCGTTTGGCCATGCGCGGCAGCCAGCGCACATGGATCAAGAAAGCCGCTACGCCAGCGCCCAGCCAAAGTGCGGCGGCAATGATGTTGGGCGCCAAGCCGCTGCCGTGGTTGGCGACGGGTGCTTCGATTTCGAGTATGGGATTTACCGAATGCGCCAGACCTTCGGCGCTGCCGTCCATCGTGCCCACTGAGCGGGGCACCTCTTTGGCCATCAACTCTAGGCCGGCCGACAGGTAATGCGCACCCTGGCCCAATCGATGCAAACCCTCGTGCAGTTTTTGTGCGCCTTGCGCCAATTCGATTGAGCCTGCGCGCAGTTGGTCCAACTGTTGGTCTTCGGGCAGGGTCCCAGTCATGCTGCGCATGCCGCGGCGCAAGTCCCGCACGCCCAGCGTCAGCGCGCGGATATTGTTGCTTAGCGAGGCAGCGCCTTGGCTGAGTTTGTCTTGCCCTTCATTGGCTTGCATCAAACCCTTGTCGAGCAACTCAATGCCTTGATTCAATTGCGTAACGCCCTCGCTCAACGGCGTCGGCACAAACAGTTGATTGCCCAGTTGCCCTTTGAAGGCGCCCACACTTTGGAGCATCTGTCGGCTTGCCGAGCGTAGCTCTTGCAAGCCCTTGTTCAGCTCAACGTGTCCGGCGGCCAGTGCATCAGCGCCGATGCGCAGTCCGCGTACCTCTTCGATGGGCGGCAAGCCGGCTTCGGTGGCACGTATGCCCGCGCCCAGTTGGCGCGCACCATCGGCTAGGCCTTGAATATTGCTCTGTAATCGACTGGCGCCTTGCTGCAAACTGGCACTGGCCGACTCGGCTTGATTCGCACCCCGCGCAAGCTCTATGGCACCTTGGTTCAGTTGACTCAAACCCTCACGCAAGCGGTCCACGCTGTGTTGGGAGCCTACGCTGGTGCTTAGCACTAAGGACCAGCGCTGCTCGTTCAAGGTTCGGTTGACGTCCTCACCCATCACACGCGCAAATTGCGAGGCCAGCACGGAGTTTTGGTAATTGTTGCCCGCCGAGCTGTAGATTACCAGCCGACCCTGACCATCGCGCAAACCCGGCACGGCATTGGCACTGAAATCGGCGGGCACGATGAGCGTGAAGGCCAGTTGGCCTTGCCGGACCATTTGCCGCGCTTGTTGTTCGCTGCTCAGAGTCTTGTAGCCGAATTGTTTTTGTGCCTGCAACCTTGCCACAAGCTCGTTGCCGATGTTCAAATTTTTCTCGCGATAGGCAAAGCCTTGGTCTAAATTCACCAGTCCCACCGGCAACGCTGTGGCGCGGCCCGAAGGGTCCCACACGCTGTATAAATAGATCATCAGATAGATCGCGGGAATCAGCATTACCACCACGGCCGCCCACATTAGTTGCGAGTGACGCAAGAAAAAACGCCACTCAATCTGCGCTATCAGCCCAACTTGATAGCCCCATAGCTTTTGTTTCGCGGGTTTCATATTTAGCAATCGATCACGGGCCGCGTGATGAGGAGCAGAGTTTGCGTCGCTGATTTTCATTTAAGAAATCATTCTGCCATGCCAATCTCACCGCAAGCTGTCAGGGTATTGATCGATTGGGATGGCTGCGATCGACCCTGCGTATGGGGAAAACTCGAATTTTCAACTAGTCTTTCGGTCGGAAGCTGATCACCATCACCGGTTGAACCCGGCCGTCGGTGTCTCGTGGCAGAGTTTCGGTTTTGTCTATGGCTTTGAGCACGGCGTCGTCCCAGGCTTTGTTGCCGCTGGCCTGGATGAGCTTGCGGCTCAAAATGGTGCCGTCGGGTGCGACGCGCACTTCCACCTCTGCTTTGGGGTTGCCATCGACATCGTCGTTGAAAGTAATGTTGGGCTTGATTCGTGCGCGAATGCGTCCAGGGTAGCTTGACGAGGGGCCAGATGATTTGAGCGCTGTGCCCTTGGAACTTTCGTCTCCTGTGGCTCCGGCCATGCCTTGCATGCGTCGAATGTTTTCTTGACGCTGCACTTCGCTTCTCTTGTCAGCGTCGGCCTTGCTTATAGCGTCTTTTTTCGCTTGGAGTTCGGCGCGTTTTTTGTCTTCAGCGAGCTGCTTTGCTTTTTCTTCGGCTTTGACTTTCTCTGCTTGTTTTTTCTTGTCACGCTCTTTGTCCTCGCGCTCTTGCTGTTCTTTGAGCTTTTCTGCCTTGAGCTTTTCTTCTTTGAGTTTTTCAGTTTTGGCTTTGATCTCTTTTTCTTTTAGCTGTTTTTCTTTCAACGCCTTGTCTTCACGTTCTTTTTTCTCACGCAGTGCTTTTTCTTTTTTCAACGCAATGTCGGCTTCAGCCCTGTCATCGGGTTGCGCTGCCGCCTTGGAGGGTGGTGCGGGTGCTGGCTTGGCTGGCTCAGGAGGCGGGGGCAAAGGCGCAGGAACTGGTGTGGGCGTTGGAGTCGGCGTGGGTGGGATGTCTTGCGGCTCAGGCTCTTGCAGTTTGGGCGCTGCCTCTTGAGGCAGGGCGGACCACAACTCGGCCGAGACGGACAGGGTATCGGGTTCACTGTTCCAGTGGATGCCCCACGTTAAGGCCAGCATCAGCAAGCCGTGCGCAAGCAGCGCCAGTGCCACAGAACGCCCCGTGCCGCCGGGCTTGGGCGGTTGAAAGGCAATGCGTTCAGCGTCTTTCATCGGCCGTTCAGGGTGCCAGTTGCACCGACAAGCCCACGCGCTGAACGCCCGCGCGCTGCAAGGTGTCCATGACCTTGACCACGCTCTCGTATTTGACGCTGCGGTCGGCGCTGATCACCACCGCTGCATTTATGACCTGACCGGGTTCGGAGGTATTGGCGATGGACGCTTTGACCGCACCGGCTAAGCTGCTCAAAGACTGTTTGTGAGAGATGCCCTCGCTCACGAGCTCAATGCTGTCGTCTTTTTGAATCACAACCTGAACCACTTTGTCAGGTTGCTTGGCGGCTTTGCCCATGCTGGGCAAGTCGACCATGCTGGGTGTGATCATGGGCGCGGTGACCATGAAGATGATCAACAGCACCAACATCACATCGATGAAAGGCACCATATTGATTTCGTTGATCGTGCGCCGACCGCGCCCGCGTGAGTGCATGGATGCCATGGACTGCTCCGCTCAATGGCCCGATGCCGAAGCGCCACCGGGCTGCGCGCCCAAGTTGCGCTGCAGAATGTTGGAGAACTCTTCAATGAAGGTTTCCAGCTTGATGGCAATGCGGTCCACATCATGGGCAAAGCGGTTGTAGCTGATCACTGCCGGTATGGCTGCAAACAAACCGATGGCGGTGGCCACCAGCGCCTCGGCAATGCCGGGGGCCACCGTGGCCAACGTGACTTGCTGCAAGCTGGCCAAGCCAGTAAAAGCGTGCATGATGCCCCACACCGTACCAAATAATCCAATATAGGGCGAGATCGAACCAACGGTAGCCAAGAAGGCCAGTTGAGATTCGGCCGAGTCCATCTCGCGCTGAAAGCTTGCGCGCATAGCGCGGCGCGCGCCGTCCATCAGCGTGCCGGCGTCGGTGATGCGACGCTCGCGCAGTTTTTGATATTCGCGCATTCCGCTGGCAAAAATGCGTTCCATGGGGCCAGAGAGTTTGGCGTTTTGGTTAGCGCCGGCAAACAACTCGTTCAGGCTGGTGCCCGACCAAAAAACGCGCTCAAACTCTTCATTGAGTTCCTTGATGTGTTTGATCGCCATCAGCTTGCGGATGATGGCCGACCAACTGGCGATCGAGATGGTGAGCAAA
>CANGEG010000129.1 GCA_947452725.1 Comamonadaceae bacterium
CACACCGGCCAACTCGTCGGTGGTGGTGTTGCGGATGCAGTTGCCGCTGGTCTGAATGCCGTGCATGTTCACTGTGGCCAAGAGGTCCATCACGTCGGCCGATTGCGACAGAGGAATCCAGTTGAACTGCACGTTCTGGCGGGTGGTGAAATGGCCGTAGTTGGTGGTCAGCTTTGGGGCGACACCGGGTAGTTTGTCTTGCGTGGCTTGGGCCGTGGCCAGCAGTTTGGCGTCAGGGGTGTCGAAGTCGCGGGCAATTTTTGCGAGAACGCGCAGTTGAGCGGCCGAGATTTCGCCGTAAGGCACGGCCACGCGCAGCATCGGTGCGTAGCGCTGCACATACCATCCGTTTTGCAGGCGCAGCGGTCGAAATTCTTCGTCGGCCAACTTGCCGGCCTGCCATCGGTCGAGCTGGTCGCGGTGCTGCGCCGCACGAGCGCGCACGAACTGTTTGTCAAATTCTGTGTATTGGTACATGTCAAATCTTCAAATCAAAATCAGTTTGGTGCCAGCCCAGGCCAGCAGCACGGAGAGCAAAGCGCGGATCAATTTTTCGGGCGTGCGGTGCATCAGCTTGGAGCCCAGCCAAATGCCCGGCAAAGAACCGGCCAGTAGTTTGAGCAGCAATGGCCAGTCCACCGAGCCCAGCGAGGCATGGCCCAAGCCGGCCACCATCGTCAAGGGTACGGCATAGGCAATGTCGGCCGCCACAATCCGCGGCAAAGGTAATTTGGGGAACAGCACCAGCAACACGCTCACCCCAATGGCACCTGCTCCGACCGAGGTCAAAGTGACCAAGGCACCGATCAAGGCGCCAAAGAGAATGGGAAAGCTCCAGTGGCGAGGCACGGAGGCTTGCGACAACTGGGCGGCAGAAATCGACCTTGGAGTGTACTTGCCGCGTAAGGCCTTGTATAAAGTGGCCGCCGCCGTCAGCAGCAAGGCCACCCCCAAGGTGTTAGTCATCAACGACTGAACTGCCGGTTCGGCAGGACCGACCTGACGCAAGATGAACAGGGTTACCAAAGCGGCTGGAATGCTACCTAAGCTAAGCTGACCCACCACGCGCCAGGGCACGATGCGTTGGCGGGTGAAGCTGATCGTGCCTGCGAGCTTGGTGAACGCTGCAAACAGTAAATCAGTGCCGACGGCCATGTAAGGCTTGAACCCAAAGACAAAGATCAGCAAAGGCGTCATCAACGAGCCCCCGCCCACACCTGTCAGGCCCACAATGGTGCCGACAAAGAAACCTGCAATCACGTAACCCAAATCAATCATGGGCGCGACTTTAGCCGCTCTTTATGCCAAAACAAACGATTTATTGGTTGTACATATATGCCAATAGGGCATAAGCGCCAGTTTCAGGCTGGGGCTACGGGACTTCGCTCGGCCAAAATGCGGGCTGAGGGCTGGATGTTCATGGTCATTTGAAACAAGCCAGCGGCTAAGCCAATAGCTACGGCGCCTTGCCAAGCCAGGTCGTAGTTACCTAAGCGGCTGTAAATCAGTCCCCCTCCCCAAGCGCCGATGAACGAGCCGACCTGGTGGCTTAAAAACGCTACGCCTGATAAGGTCGCCATGTAGCGAAGCCCGAATAAATGGATCACCAGACCCGACACCAGGGGCACAACGCCAAGCCACAACGTGCCCATGGCGGCGGCAAAGACCAAGGTGGTGGCGGGCGTGGGCGGCGCGAAAAAGTAAGCTGCGATCACGATCGAGCGCAGCACGTAAATGCCGCCTAACAAAAACCGCTTGGAATACAAACCGCCCAACCAGCCAAACAGGTAGGAGCCCAGCACATTGAAAAGGCCCACCAAAGCCAGCGCAGTGCTGCCCACGCTGGGGTCGATGCCGCAAATGTCCAAGTAGGTGGGCAGGTGGGTGGTGATGAATACCAGCTGCAAGCCGCAGACGAAAAATGCAATCGCCAAAACTACATAGCCCTTGTGACTCAGTGCCTCTTGAATGGCCTGAGTCACGGTCTGAGCCGCGCCCAAAGGTGCTGGCACTTCAATTCGGTCGGCTCGGCCGGCCATCCAAGCGGCGGGCAGCATAACGGTGGCCAGGCCCAGAAATCCGATCAAGGCCGTTTGCCAGCCCGCCGTCGAGATTAAATGCTGCGCCAACGGAGAGGCCAGGGTCAAGCCCAGCGAGCCCATGGCCGAGACCGAGCCCATGGCCATGCTGCGCTTGGCGGGTGATACCGTTTTGGCGGTCACGCTCATGGCGATGTTCGACGCCGTGCACGACAGGGCAAGCCCCACGCACAGGCCCATGCCCAGCGTCACGCTCCAGGCCGAGGTGGCGGTCATCGCAAAACCCAAACCCATTGCATAAACCAGCACGCCAAACAGCGCGATTGGCCTAGCGCCATGGCGGTCGGCCAAGATACCCACAAAGGGTTGGGTCGCGCCCCAGACGATGTTTTGGATGGCAATGGCCAGTGAAAAATCAGCGGCGGTGATGCCGATGTCGCGAATCATGTGAGGTTGCAGCAAGCCAAAACTTTGCCGCATGCCCATGGCCAGGCTGAGCATCATGGCAGCGCCGCCCAAGATTAAAACCGTATTCCAGCGCGACAAGTCAGTTTGTTTCATGCCGCCATTATTCTGAAAGATGGGCTCAGACTTGGCATCTAGGGGACAGACTGGACTTGGGCGTTTTGAAAAAGCGCTGCGCCGCCAAGTGCTTGGCCAGCTCGGGCGCCAGCGGATGGGCTTGGCCCTCCAAGCTGGCTGCAATGATTTCGCCGCACAGCACCGACAAGCTGATGCCGCGCGCGCCCATGCCGGTGCACAGATGCAAGCCAGGCCAACGTACCGGCTCAATCAGGCCCACAGCAGGCAGCCGATCGGGCAGGGTGCAGCGTAGCCCCGCCCAGCCCTGAATTTGATCGGGCGCAAAGCCGCTTGCCATACCTTCAGCCAGTGGCGGCAGTAAGGTGTTGAGGCGAGTTTGGTTTGCGGCATGGTCTTCTGAGCGCACAGGCGCCTGGGTGCAGTCGCGCTCAAAAGTAGAGCCGATGAACCAGTGGTCCGCTTCATGGCCGGGCGCGGCCACGCCGCTGATGAAGCTGCCATGCCCGTTCACCGGGAAGGGCGGCAAGCGTTCACGTGTCAATGCCGGCAAGGCGTCCACCCGTCCAAAACTGATTTGCCCGCGCAGCGGATGCAAGGGGAACTTCAACGCGCCGTATTCAGTATCAACCAAGCCTTGCAGCAGGGCTGCAGTGTCAAAGGCGCTGGCCAGTACCAACTCGGGGGTGTGGTTGAGCAGTACGCCCTGCGCATCCCAAAGGGACCAGCCTTTGTCCAAGACCTCATGGCTTTGCGTGATCCGCTGCACCGCGCAGCCCAGGCGCAGCGTGACACCGGGCGTGGCCAACTGGGCCGCAACCAATCGCCGTGGACGCAACCAGGCCGCTTGGCTATGCCACAAGGCTGGACTGTTTGGGGGCAAACCGGCGGCCGCCACTTGGGCGACGCTAGCCCGCTGACTCCAGCGGTCCTGTTCGTGTGGCACGGCTTTACCAGTAGGCAATTCGCGTTTGCCTTTGATGCGGTGCTCCAGCACCCCGGTCAAGCCCCAGTCTTGGGCGTTCAGTGAGCCTGCTTGGGTAAGCATATGGGCTCGCTCAAGCGTGGCTTGTACGCCCGCACGGGTGATGCGCGACAAAACGTTGTCATCGGGCGAGACATGGGGTGCGGCCAAGCCCACTGGCAGACCCGATGCTCCAGCGCCTAGAGCGGGCGCGGCCTCCAAAACTTGAACTTGCCAACCCCGTTGAGCCAGGCTGGCGGCCACGGCGGCGCCAGCCATGCCCGCACCCACCACCGTAATGCAGCGGGTTTTCGGGTCCAAGTGGCCCCTGTCCTGCTGGCCGTTCTGCACTTTAAGCGCTAGGGGGCGGCACGTAACCTTGGGCTGCGTCTGCGCCGCCGCCAAAGAAATGGTTTTCCATTTGGCGCGCCAAGTACTGACGGGCGCGCAAGTCGGCCAAGTTGAGACGGTTTTCGTTTACCAACATAGTTTGGTGCTTGAGCCAATCGGCCCAGGCTTGCTTGCTCACGCCTTCCCAAATGCGTTTGCCCAGATCGCCAGGGTAGGGCGGAAAGTCCATGCCTTCGGCTTCCATGCCCAGTTTGATGCAGTTGACGGTGCGTGCCATAAGTGTCCTTTGTATGTCGCTTAAGAAGCCGTGGTTATACGGATATAAAATCTTTGTATTTCCACGAACAGGGATTGACCTGCAAAATCGGATCGCTAGAGGGGTCCGTTGACCACAACAATGGCGCTTGCAAGCCCTTAACAGGGCAACACTTTAGCAAGCTTTGGCCTGTCCTTTCATATTGCAGGGTTTGAAGACCCTGTCTTTTTTCCCATCACACGAGTTGTCATGAGTGCATTTCTTGAAGAGCGCGTTCTGAGCGTTCACCACTGGACCGATCGTTTGTTCAGTTTTACCACCACCCGCGATCAAGCCTTGCGCTTCTCGAACGGCCATTTCACCATGATCGGATTGCGCGGTGAGAATGGCAAACCCTTGCTGCGCGCCTACAGTATTGCCAGTGCCAATTACGAAGAGCATTTGGAGTTCTTGAGTATCAAAGTGCCCGACGGCCCTTTGACCTCCAAGCTGCAGCACATCCAGGTGGGCGACACCATCGTGGTCGGGCGTAAGCCCACCGGCACCTTGCTGATCGACTATTTGCTGCCTGGTAAACGCCTTTACTTGATTGGCACGGGCACTGGTTTGGCCCCGTTCATGAGCATCATCCGTGACCCAGATACCTATGAACGCTTTGAACAAGTGATCTTGCTGCACGGTGTGCGCCAAGTCAATGAGCTGGCGTATCACGACTACATCACGCAAGAACTGCCACAAAACGAGTTTCTGGGTGAGGTGGTCAGCAAGCAACTTAAGTACTACCCCACAGTGACGCGTGAGTCTTTTAAAAATCAAGGCCGCGTGACGGACTTGATGGAAAGCGGCAAGTTATTTGAAGACCTGGGCGTGCCCAAGCTCAACCCTATGGAAGACCGCGTCATGATTTGCGGCAGCCCCGAAATGTTGCGTGATCTCAAAGCCTTGTGCGAAAAAAATGGTCTACCCGAAGGTAACACCACCAAGCCTGGAGCCTTTGTCATTGAGCGGGCCTTCGCTGAAAGTTAAACTCAACGCATGTTCTTAAAGAAGCCCCCTTTTCGCCCGATTTTTGGCCTGATTGCCCTGGCTTGTGCGGCTATGCTCGCTTTTGGCCTGTATTTGCAGCATGTGGAGGGGCTTAACCCTTGCCCCATGTGCATCGTGCAGCGTTACGCCTTGATTGGGGTGGCATTTCTGGGCTTGGTGGGCGCAAGGGTGCATCGCTATGGGCGCTTGGCGTTGGTGGCGGCCTTGATGATCGGGGTGTCCGGCTTTGGGGCATTTGTGGCCGCGCGACAAAGCTGGCTGCAGTGGTACCCGCCTGAGATCGTGACTTGTGGCCGCGATCTGTACGGCATGATTGAGAACTTCCCTTTGCAGCGGGTTGTGCCCTTGGTCTTCAAGGGCAGTGGCGACTGCGTCAAAGTGGACTGGACTTTTCTCGGCGGCTCGATTGCCAACTGGTCTTTTGTCTGCTTTGTTGGTTTTGGGCTGATCGCCGGGGTGATCTTTTACAAAGCCCTTCGTCAGCGCTGAACGGCCACGGAAATATCCTGCTTCAAAGGCCGATTGCAACGGCCTTTTTATGTCGAAATTAAATTGCGAGCAATTTAATTGTGTATAATTTGAATGAGCAACCTTTTAAAAAAACCTTTACCAACAACGGCCCCTGGCCTGTCAAGGATGTCATGACCATGAAAGTGAAAGAATCGGCATTGGCCAACGCACAACTTCTGGATCATCAGCTGTGTTTTGCCTTGTATTCCACATCATTGGCCATGACCAAACTGTACAAACCCCTGCTGGGCGAATTGGGGCTGACCTATCCGCAATATCTGGTGATGTTGGCCTTGTGGGAAACCGATCAGCAAGCTGTTTCTAATTTGGGCGCCAAGCTGGCTTTGGATTCTGGAACGCTCACCCCATTGCTCAAACGCCTGGAGGCTGCTGAGTTGGTGTCGCGTCAGCGAGATGCGCAAGATGAGAGGCGCGTGGTGGTGAGCTTGACCTCGGCAGGCAAAAAATTGAAACAACCCGCAGCCCGCATCCCCGCATGCTTGATCCAGTCGGTGACCTGCGATGTGTCTGAAATCTCAGAATTGACCCAACGCATTCAGCAGTTGAGAGACCAATTGCGCTCGGCGCAATCGCATGAAGATATCCCTTGAGCGCTTTGCGCGTCCCCTTTTCCTCCACTCTCATGAAAGAAGATCATGACCATGACGCTTGAAAAAGTTCTTTACACCGCGCGCGTTCACACCACGGGAGGGCGCGACGGCGAATCGCGTTCGGACGATGGCCGTCTGAGCGTGCGTCACACATCGCCTGGCTCAGCGGGCGATGGCACCAACCCCGAGCAGTTGTTTGCGGCAGGATATTCGGCTTGCTTTATCGGCGCACTCAAAGCGGTGGCGGCGCGCACCAAAGTCAGTTTGCCAGCCGATGTGGCTGTGGATGCAGAAGTTGACCTGGGTCCCACCCCCGGTGCTTACGGCATTGCTGCTCGGTTGACCGTGCATTTGCCGGGCGTGCCTACTGAGCAAGCGCAGGCCTTGGTGAATGCAGCGCATCTGGTCTGCCCTTACTCCAATGCCACGCGCGGAAACATCTCTGTCGAAATCAAGCTCGCTTGATGGATGCACTGAGACTTGCGATCGACGCGGGTCTTTAACGCGGGTCTGCTTCGCAAGGGGGTATTAGAGTTTTTTGACCAACACCTGGCTCTTGCGATCCCAGTTGTATTTGCGCTTGCGCGCCTCGGGCAGCCAGTCCGGGTCCACCTGCACAAAGCCGCGTTTGATGAACCAGTGCATGGTACGCGTGGTCAGCACAAAGATGCTTTTAAGGCCCATGGCGCGGGCGCGTTGCTCTACACGTTTCAAAACCTTCTCGCCGTCGCCTTGGCCTTGTGATTGCGGCGAGACGGTGAGCGCCGCCATCTCGGCGGTTTTGGCTTCAGGGTAGGGGTAGAGCGCTGCGCAGGCAAAGATCACGCCGTCGTGGTCGATGATGGTGTAGTGGTCCACGTCACGTTCAATTTCGGTACGGTCGCGTTTGACCAAGGAGCCGTCTTTCTCGAACGGCTCAATCAGCTGCAAAATACCGCCCACGTCGTCGGCGGTGGCTTCGCGCAGTTCTTCGAGCTTTTCGTCGACCACCATGGTGCCAATGCCGTCGTGGACATAGACCTCCAGCAGCAGCGCACCGTCCACTGCAAAAGGCAAGATGTGCGAGCGCTCCACCCCTTCTTCGCAGGCTTTGACGCAGTGCTGCAAATAAAAGCCAATGTCGGTCGGCTCGGTGGGATTGGGCAATGAGGCCAGCAACTGCTTGGCGGCGGCCAAGGGCAATTCGGTGTCAATCGGGTTGTCCTCACTTGCGGGGGAGTGCGGCTCAATGCGGATGCCCGGCACCTCGGTCAAAAAGATCAGCTTGTCTGCCTGCAACTCAGCTGCCACGCTGGTGGCCACCTCTTCCATGCTCAGATTAAAGGCCTCGCCGGTCGGTGAGAAGCCAAACGGCGACAGCAACACCATCGCGCCCATCTCGAGCGTGCGCATGATGCCGTCCACGTCCACCTTGCGCACCAGCCCGGAGTGTTGAAAGTCCACGCCGTCCACAATGCCCACCGGTCGGGCGGTGATGAAGTTGCCTGAAATGACCCGCACCGTTGAGCCGGCCATGGGCGTGTTGGGCAGGCCCTGGCTGAACGCGGCTTCGATCTCGTAGCGCAGCTGCCCCGCAGCCTCTTGTGCGCAGTCCAGTGCCACGCTGTCGGTCACGCGAATGCCATGAGAGTACTGGGGCGCATGGCCTTTGGCGGCCAGTTGCTCGTTGACCTGCGGGCGAAAGCCGTGCACCAGCACAACCCTTACGCCCATGCTTTGAATCATGGCCCGATCTTGCGCG
>CANGEG010000130.1 GCA_947452725.1 Comamonadaceae bacterium
GGCTTCGGCTTTGTGGAAATGGGCAGCGATGACGAAGCCCAAGCCGCGATCAACGGCATGAACGGTCAGCCTTTGGGCGGCCGCAACGTCGTCGTGAACGAAGCCCGTCCAATGGAAGCCCGTCCTCCCCGTACCGGTGGTGGCGGCTTCGGTGGTGGCGGTGGCTTCGGTGGCGGTCGTCGCGAAGGCGGCGGCGGTGGCGGCAGCTACTAAGCACTGAGCGCTCCCTTACGGGATCGTGTCAAAGCAAAAGCCCTGCAATGCAGGGCTTTTTTTCGTCTGGAAATTTTCTCTCTGGCTTCTCGGAAGAAACGGAAAAGGCCCGGAGCCCTTTTTAAAATTACGTCGGATCCCGGTGTTTGCGAGGTTGGTTTTGCAACAGGCGGTCGAACCAGGCATTGGGCAAAAGGCGCAGCAAGTTGGCCACGATGCCCATGGGCCAGGGGATCACGCGGTAACTTGTGCCCTTGGCAATGGTGGCGAAGGCCTGGTCTGCAAAAGCTTCGGGTGACATCAGAAAAGGCATTGGGTATTTGTTTTTGCGGGTGAGCGGCGTGTCCACATAGCCCGGCGCAATCGTCACCACACGCACGCCCTTGCGCCCCTTGTTGCCGCGCAGCTCGCCCCGCAGGCTCTCGCAGTAACTGATCACAGCGGCCTTGCTTGAGCAGTAGGCCGCATGGCCAGGCAAACCCCGAATACCCGCCACGCTGGCGATGCCCACCAAGGTGAAGGCGGGCGCATCGGCTTCATTGGCCTGCCCTTGCATGGGCGCAATGAAAGGGTGAAAGGTCGCGGCCAGCCCCATTACGTTGGTGCTCATCACGCGTTGCAACACAGCCAAGTCGCCGCGCACCGCACTGTCCATGCCTTGGCTAATGCCTGCATTGGCGATCACAACTTCAGGCAAGCCAAGGGTCGCCAGGCATTGCTCAGCCGCGCCGATGATACTGGCGTTGTCGCTGACATCGGCGGCAAAGACACTGTACTGGCCTGCACTCAATCCTTGGCTTTGCGCCCAGTCATGTATCGCGTCGGCGCGGCGCGCCACCAGGGCCACACGCCAGCCGGCTTGGCAGTAGCGCAGGGCCAACGCTTGGCCGATGCCGCTGGAGGCGCCAGTGATGAAGACCAGAGGGTGCATGGGTTTGGTGCTTTATTTGGGGGTCGGCATGATCATGCCGCGCACCCGGCCCTGCAGGCGGTATTCACCGCTACCCCCATTCAGGTCCATGGTATCGCCACTGAACAGGTCGGGGCCTCGGTGCACTTCAACGGGCGTTTCAGAAATCACCCGGTCGCCTTTTTCATAGGCAATGAGTTTGTCGCTGCGCAGCTCGGTGCGCACGCCATCTTGCTGGTTGACGCGGACCACGTTGGCGTTGCCGCTCAAGATGGTTTTGGCTTCTTGCTGGCTGTTTTCAGCTTGGGACTGCGCATGATCGCCGCGCGCCACCACTTTTTGCCCTTGTTCGTTGATGGCCTGAATCTGCACTGTGTCCATTTCCAGCACGTCAAATTCGGGGTAGTGCCGGGCATGTGCGGCTTGCAGTTCACGGATCAGACGGCCGTCGGCGTCAAATGACTTGACCGAAAAGGCGTGCAAAAAATAATCGGGCTCTTTGCGCACTGATTTGGCCTCGGTGGGGTTGTGCAAATCCGGCACGCTGCGTACCAGCCACCAAGAGCTCAGCGCAAACAAGCCCATGACCAAGGCGGGCAAATACAGAGCCAGTCGGTCAAACGCATTGCGAATCAGGGGCATCCAATGCATCAAGTTCAGGCCTTGTGTTGCTGAGCTGGTATCGACTTGGGAGCGCCCACCCGGTCCAGCAGCTTGGCGTAATGGCCGCCGGCGACCAGCAACAGGTCGCAAAAGGCGCGCGCCGCGCCCTCGCCGCCGCGTTGCGCGGTGACATGGTCGACCAAGGCCAGCGCTTGAGCATGGGCGTTAACGGGCGCGCAGGAAAACGCAGCGTGCTGCATCACCGGCAGGTCGGGCCAATCGTCGCCAATGACAGCCGCCTGTGACCATTTCAAACCCAACGTGTCCAAGTAGGCCTGCGCGGCGGGCAGTTTGTCTTCGGTGCCAAAAGTGGCGTGGATCACGCCCAATGCGGTCAAGCGCTTGCGCAGCGGCAAAGAGTCGCGCCCGGTAATGACCACGGGCGTGATACCAGCTTGCATCAAGAGTTTGAGGCCATGGCCGTCCAGTGTGCTAAAGCGCTTAAGGGTTTCGCCCTGCTCAGAAAAGTACAGGCCGCCGTCGGTCAGCACACCGTCGACATCGAAAAAAGCGATTTGGATGCCCTGCGCTTTGAGCAACAACTCGGGCGGATAGTGCAACGCGGGCGTCAACGGTTTCATTTGGGGCTGCATTCAAATCACCTTGGCACGCATCAGGTCGTTGCTGTTGAGGGCGCCGCATAAACGCAGTCCGCTGTCGACCACCAGCACGCTGGTAATACAGTGCGCCTCCATCAATTCGGCGGCCTCAACCGCCAAGGCATCTTGCCGAATGGTGCGCGGGCCGGGGTGCATCACATCTTGCGCAGTGAGGTTGCGCAAATCACGGCCTTGTTCGATCAGGCGGCGCAAGTCGCCGTCGGTGAAAATGCCCAGCACTCGCTGCTCGGCATCCACCACGGCCGAGGCACCCAAACCTTTGTGGCTCATTTCGCGCATGAGCTCCATCAAGCTGGCTTGGGGCATGACGCTGGGAATGCTATCGCCTGCGCGCATCACGTCGCTCACATGGGTGAGCAGGCGCCGGCCCAAGGAGCCGCCCGGGTGAGAGCGGGCAAAGTCTTCGGCTTTAAAGCCACGTGCGTCCAGCAAGGCCACCGCCAAGGCATCGCCTAGCGCCAGTTGCGCGGTGGTGCTGGCCGTGGGCGCCAGGTTCAACGGGCAGGCTTCTTTCTCTACGCTGCTGTCAAGCACCACATCGGCATGCAGCGCTAGAGCCGATTGCAAGCCGCCGGTCATGGCGATCAATGGAACGCCTTGGCGCTTGAGCATTGGCAAGATGGCGACCAACTCGTCGCTCTCGCCGCTGTTGGAGATGCCCAGAACCACATCAACATTTTTGATCATGCCCAGGTCGCCGTGGCTGGCCTCACCCGGGTGCACAAACATGGCGGGTGTTCCTGTGGAAGCCAGCGTGGCGGCAATCTTGCGGCCAATGTGTCCGCTTTTGCCCATGCCAGTGACGACCACGCGGCCCCGCACATTAAGCATGAGCTGCACTGCTTGGGCAAAGCGTTCGTCCAGCCGGTCTTTCAGACCCAAAAGCGCTTGCGCCTCGATGTCCAGGGTATCGCGAGCCAACTGAAGGGCTTGTGCTGTATTGAATGCCATCTTCATATTTTATCGGGCTCGCCAAAGCCATGACTGGCAATGACCTTGGCGCCAAGTTGTCTTGATGCGTTGTTACCATGGACGGTATGAGTTCGCTGGAATTGACGCTAATGTACCTTCTCGCTGCCGTGATCGGCGTTGTGGGCTGCCGCATGCTCAAACTGCCGCCCATGCTGGGCTATTTGCTGGTGGGTGTAGTGATTGGTCCGAACGCTTTGGCGCTGGCGCAAAACTCAGAGGGCATCAAACACTTGGCCGAATTTGGCGTGGTGTTTTTGATGTTCGTGATTGGCCTGGAGTTCAATCTGTCCAAATTGCGAGCCATGCGCAAGCATGTGTTCGGCCTGGGTTTGATGCAGGTGGTCTTGACCATCGTGATGGTCACCTTCGCTTCACTGTGTTTGGCCGCCATGGCGCCCAGGCTATGGCACATGAGTTGGCAAACCGCGTTGACGCTGTCTGGGGCCATGGCCATGAGCAGCACCGCCATCATCATCAAGTTGATTTCGGATCGGCTGGAGTTCGAGTCTGAGCACGGCAAGCGCGTGGTAGGCGTGCTGCTGTTTCAAGATTTGGCAGTGGTGCCCTTGCTGGTGCTGATCCCCGCGCTGGATGCGAAACCCGAAGCCCTAATGACCGCCTTGGCGATCGCCGGCTTCAAAGCGGTGGTCTTGATTACTTTGTTGTTGTCCGGCGGGCAGCGCATCATGCGCTGGTGGCTGACGCTGGTGGCCAAACGCAAGAGCGAAGAGTTGTTTGTCTTGAACCTGCTGTTGGTCACCTTGGGTCTGGCGTGGCTCACCGAGTTGGCAGGCCTGAGCTTGGCTTTGGGCGCTTTCATTGCCGGCATGCTGATTTCAGAAACCGAATATAAGCACCAGGTCGAGACGGATATTCGCCCCTTCCATGATGTGCTGTTAGGTTTGTTTTTTATCACCATCGGTATGCTGCTGGACTGGCACATCGTCATCCAAAACTGGCCATTGGTGCTGTTGCTCACCAGCTTGCCGGTTCTGTTTAAGCTGGGGCTGGTGACGGCGATTGCCCATGTGACGGGCGCCAGCATGGGCGTGTCATTGCGCACTGGCCTGTATTTGGCGCAGGCCGGCGAGTTTGGCTTTGTGCTCCTGACGCTGGGCGCGCAACATGATTTGGTGCCTCCGCATTTGCTGAACCCGGTGTTGGCGAGCATGGTTTTATCGATGTTGGCCGCGCCCTTCATGGTGATGTACAGCAACCGCATCGTGATGAAACTGGTGTCCAGCGAATGGTTGCAACAGTCGTTGCAAATGACGCAGATCGCGCGCAAGGCAATCAACACGCAAAAGCATGTGATCATTTGCGGCTATGGCCGATGCGGGCAAAACCTGGCGCGCATGCTGGAGGCCGAAAACATTCCCTATATCGCGCTCGACCTGGACCCCGATCGTGTGCAGCAAGCTGCTGCGGCCGGTGACTCAGTGGTGTTTGGCGATGCCGCAAGGTTGCAAGCGCTGATGGCCGCAGGACTGGCCCGTGCCAGCGCTGTGGTCGTCACCTATTTGGAAGCCGGCGCGGCCATGAAGGTGCTGGCCAACACCCGCAGCCACGCGCCCCAGGTGCCGGTGATTGTGCGCACGCAAGATGATCGCCACTTGGAGCAGCTGCAGTTGGCCGGTGCCACCGAGGTGGTTCCGGAAGCCATTGAAGGCTCTTTGATGTTGGCCACCCATGCCCTGGCGCTGGTCGGTGTGCCCCTGCGGCGCGTGATCCGTATCGTGCAAGAACAACGGGACGCGCGCTACAACATGCTGCGCGGTTACTTTCATGGCGCCGATGACGACAGCGCTGAAGACATGGACCATGAGCGCTTGGGCACGGTGAGTCTGCCCTTGGCCACGCCTTGGGCCGATCAGACCTTGCAGAGTTTGGCCCTGCATGCCTTGCGGGCTCGGGTGGTGAGCTTGCGTCGCAGCCAAGGCGAGAACATCAAGGTAACGCCACAAACGCGCATGCAGGGTGGCGACACGTTGGTGCTGTCCGGCACACCCCACGCCTTGGCTTTGGCTGAGCAAAAGCTGTTCGAAAAGTCAGCCGTTGCGCTAAAGCGCTAACCCTTGAACATGGGCCCGTCAGCAACCGAGCTGCTCGGCCAGTGCGTTCAAGTCAACTGCGTGCAAATCATTGCCCGGTTGCGGCGATACGTCTTTCAGCTTGGAAGCGCCCATCTCCAAAGGCCGTTCGATGTAGGCCGTGTGCAGACCGCAGGCCCGCGCGCCTTCCAAGTCGTCGTGATGTGCCGCCACAAGCATGACTTGGCTTGGGTCAAGATCAAACACCTTGGCCACACCTCGGTACACGGCAGGGTCGGGCTTGTAAGCGCGAAACACTTCGGCGCTGAGCACGCAATCCCAAGGCAGTCCTGCGCGTTTGGCCATATCGGTGAGCAAGCCAATGTTGCCGTTGGACAGGCTGCAAATGGTGTATTTACTTTTCAGACGCGTCAGCCCCGCCACGCTGTCCGGCCAGGCATCGAGCCGATGCCAGACGCGGTTGAGTTGCCCCCGCTCTGCCTCGCTCAGGTGTGACAAACCGAACTGCGCCAGCAGGTCGTTCAAAATCAAACGGTGCAAATCGTCAATCAACGTCCAGCCAAGTTCGCCGCTCATGACCCGCTGCATGGCCGGCTTGTAGCCGGCGCGCCACGCCAGCGCAAAAGCGCCTGCGTCCACCTGCGGGTAAAGGGCTTGGACTTCGCGCTTGATGCTACCGTGCCAATCGACCACGGTGCCAAAAATATCAAAGGCCAATACCTGAACGCTGTCTGGCTTAAAAGGAGTCTTGTGCATGGATGCATTCTTTCACGCGGCGCGCTAGGCGCTGTCACCCACAGGGCAGACAAAGCGCTCGGAAGCTTTTACTGTGAGTCTATGCCTTATGTTTTCCTGTGTATGTGATTTTTTGAGAGTATTCCCATGAGTTCCCAATCGAGCCCCGCTGACGATCGTGTCCCCTATGCCAAGCCCCAGCCTTGGGGCATGGCCCCGGACATGGTCGTGCCCAATGTGATGACCGACGACGAGCGCCTGTGGGCGCCCGTGGCTGCGGGCATATGGTCGCGCCCCATGCATTTGAATGTGACGGGTGGCTTTTATGTGCACATGCTGAAAGTCAAGCGTTCAGGACTGCTTCAGCGGCATCGCCATTCAGGGCAAGTGCACGCCTATGTGATCCGCGGCAAATGGCTGTACTTAGAGCATGACTGGGTTGCCGAAGAGGGCAGCTATGTGTTTGAGCCGCCGGGCGAAACTCACACCCTGGTGGTGCCGGACGATTGTCAGGATATGGTGACGATGTTTACCGTTCACGGCGCCTTGATGTATGTGGACACGCAAGGCAACGCGACTGGCTATGACGACGTGTTCACCCGCATTGACAAGTACCGCGCTCATTTTGAAACCGTCGGCCTGGGCGGTGACTATGTAAAGAACTTCATGCGCTGATCCTGCCCTGCCCCCCCTAAGTTGTGCGCCCCTGCGCAAAGCTCCAAAAAAAAGGCCTGCTCGATCGAGCAGGCCTTTTGCATGAATGCATTCGAAAAAATTACAACGGCTTCTTGATCCAATTGGCGATTTCGCCAATGATGCCGCGGCGAAAGGCCAGCACGCAGACCACAAAGATAAAGCCTTGGATCACTGTGACCCATGCGCCTAGTTGGGCCAAGTAGTTTTCCATGCTCACGATCACGGCTGCACCGATCAAGGGGCCAAACAGTGTGCCCATGCCGCCCACTAAGGTCATCAGCACCACTTCGCCTGACATGGACCAGTGCACATCGGTCAGCGAGGCCAGCTGGAACACCAGTGATTTGGTCGCGCCCGATGTACCTGCCAGCGCCCCAGAAATCACGAAGGCCAACAGTTTGAAAGTGTCGGTGTCATAGCCCAAGGAGGTCGCGCGGTCCGGATGCTCGCGGATGGCCTTCAGGATCTGGCCGAAAGGCGAGTGAATGACGCGCCAGATAAGCAAGAAGCCCATCAAAAAGATGGTCAACACGAACAGGTACATGTTGAAGTTATCTTCGAGGTCGATCATGCCGAACAACTTGCCCCGTGGCACGGACTGGATACCGTCCTCACCGCCGGTGAAGGGGGCTTGCAGGCAAAAGAAAAAGACCATCTGTGCCAAAGCCAATGTGATCATTGCAAAGTAAATGCCTTGGCGACGAATGGCCAAAAGGCCCACCACCAGCGCCAGCACAGCTGAGGCGGCAGTGCCTAGCAGCACGCACAGCTCCGGGTTCAGGCCCCAGACTTTGGCCGAGTAAGCCGCCACATAACCGGCCGAGCCCATGAACATGGCGTGTCCAAAAGAGAGTAGGCCACCAAAGCCCAGCAGCAAATTGAATGCACAGGCGAACAATGCAAAGCACATCACCTTCATCAAGAAAATCGGATACACCCAGATCGGTGCAATGGCGAAAATCATCACCATGATGACAAAGGCCACCCACTGGTGAGTGAACGACTGCGTCTGGGGAGCGAGAGGCGTTGCGTTGGACATGAGCTTACTTCTGGGTGCCGAACAATCCGGCTGGTTTGATCAACAAAACAATGGTCATGATCACGAAAATGACCACATTGGACGCCTCAGGGTAGAACACCTTGGTCAGGCCTTCGATCAGTCCCAGACCGAAACCGGTGAGGATGGCGCCCAA
>CANGEG010000131.1 GCA_947452725.1 Comamonadaceae bacterium
AGTTGATACGGCAAATTGGCGCGTCTTGGTTGCTGCTTGGCGTGTCTGGCCTGCTCTTTAGAACCGTGCACTTGTGCTTCATCAAAGATACGCAAACCGGCTTAGTGTGGATGACCAAAATTTTGACCGATCCATTTCACGATATCATTTTGTACCACAAGGCTCCTTTGTATTTGATGCGTGGTGAGTTGATCGATAACAACCCAAAGCAGATGTACCACTAAGCCAAATACAGAGTCTAATCAGTCCAAAAAAAATGCACCTCGGTGCATTTTTTTTGGGTCTGTTTCAATCAGCTACCCCACATCTCTTTCAAAATACTTCTGCGAATGGACTTGTTCGTCAGATGCACACCCGCCCACCAGCCCCCAGCGCGCATGCCTTGGCAGGCGGCGACAAAGCGCTCGAGGACCGCTTCAAAATCGGCATCGCTGTAATTCAGGCTGAAGATTAAACGCCCGGTGCCAACCCAGCTGAGCGCCAAGCCGTGCGCACGCAAGTAAAACTGCAGCATCCAGTTGTAGCGACTCGGTTCGGTGTAATACAAACTCCACACGCTGCTCATATTGGCCGCTCGCAATGGCAAATTGTGATGCTCCATGGTGGCATTGAAATGCGCACGGCGGGCGTCCCAGCGCGCATCCAAGCCCTCGTAGATTTGCTTGTACTCAGGCAATTCCAACTTTTCTAAAAAAACCGACATGGCCCCCATGACATGCGGGTGCGCGTTGAACGTTCCCCTCGCAAAACAAATATCGGCGGGCCGCTTTTCCCGATAGCGCTTCATCAATTCGGCTCGGCCGCACACCACGCCCACAGGGTAACCGCCGCCCAATGTTTTGCCATAGGTCACCATGTCAGCCTGCACGCCAAAGTAAGCCTGCGCGCCGCCGTGGGCCAAGCGAAACCCCAAAAAAACCTCGTCAAAAATTAAGACGATGCCACGCTCGGTGCAAACGGTGCGCAGCTGTTTCAACCAAGCGGTATAGGCCTGGCGGTCATACGCGGCTTTGCGGCTGCTGTCGACCAAGGAAGAGTCACCTGGTGCGCCTTGATTTAAATGCAGGGCCTGCAAAGGATTGATCAGCACACATGCTATATCTTTGCGCGTCCGCAGCACATGCAGACTGCGCTCATGCATGTCGCGCAAGGTGTAGGTTTCACGCGGCGGCATTGGGTTGCCTGGACCGGGCTGCACGTCCTCCCACCAGCCGTGATAGGCACCGCAAAAGCGCACCAGGTTTTTGCGCCCAGTGTGATAGCGCGCCAAACGCACCGCCTGCATCACCGCCTCGGTGCCAGACATGTGAAAAGACACCTCGTCCAAACCGGAGATGGCTTTGAGTTTGCGTACATTGTCTGCTACGCAAGGGTGATAAGCACCCAGCGTGGCCCCTACAGCTTGTACGCGAGCCGCACCTTCTTGCATGCAGGCCTTGTAAAAGTCTGCACCAAACACATTGACACCATACGAACCTGTCAAGTCATACAAACGCTGATCGTCTAAATCTGTCACACAAACGCCATCAGCCGACTGTATAAAAGCACCAACTTTCAAATGTTGCCGCACCATGGGACTGAACTGAAATGGCACGCGGTAGGCACCGGTAAATTGCAAATCGGCAATCCCCTCGCGCGCTTGAGCTGTCAGGGCAATGCTTTTGGGATGACGAGTTTGCAGAGATTGAGATAGGACATAAAAGGCTTTGCGACGCTCTTGTGCGATGGCATGCGGCGCATCGTCACAGTCAAAAAATTGATTTTCATCAAAGGCATAACCGGGCAGCCAAGACCCTACACGTTTTGCCATACGGGAATGGCCAGTGAGTGAAGGATGTTTGGCCATCGACAGCGCCAGTCGTTGCTTGGCAAAAGGCAAAGCGAGTGCAATAGCACCCAAAGTCATAGCAAGTTCAGCAGACACTTTATGGTCAATCAGAAGTGGATCAAGTCTTTGTTTTATTTAAATATCGTGACAAGAAGATGAAAAAACTCATTCAGCAACTAACCGCGCAAGAAGACTTGAATTTTTTGCTCACCAATCGCATCCCTCGCATCACGCTGACACGATTCATCGGCTGGTGGAGCCAAATACAAAACCCTTGGATCAGGGATGCATCGATTGGCATTTGGAAGCTGTTTTCTGATTTGGATTTGAATGAAGCGAAAAAATCTCAATTCGACAGCATGCACGACTGCTTCACGCGCGAGCTCAAACCGGGCTCGCGCACCATCGATGAGCGTGAGAATATCCTGTCCAGCCCATGTGATGCGATTGTCGGCGCGTGTGGCTCCATTGAAGGCACACAGGTATTTCAAGCCAAGGGCTTCCCCTACAGCTTGGGCAGTTTAATGGGCTTCACACCGCGCACCGGCGAATTAGTGCACTCCTTGAAAAACGGCAGTTACGTCACCCTCAGATTGACCTCCAGCATGTACCACCGCTTTCACGCTCCTGCCAATGGGACGTTAGAGCATGTAACACACATCGCCGGCGACACCTGGAACGTCAACCCGATTGCCCTCAAGCGTGTAGAACGCTTGTTTTGTAAAAATGAACGCGCTGTGCTCACAATGCGCTTGACTGATGGCACCCCCTTGGTCATCGTGCCGGTGGCCGCGATTTTGGTGGCCAGTTTGCGGCTTCATGCGATCAATCTTTTATTTCATGTGGATTACAACGGCCCCCATGAAATCCCTTGCGCCGTTCAGGTAAGCAAGGGGCAAGAAATGGGCTGGTTCCAACATGGCTCCACTATTTTGGTGTTTGTGCCTCCCGGCTACCAACTGGCCAGTGGTATCGAAACCGGAGCGCGCATTCAAATGGGGCAGGCCTTATTCGAGAAAACAATATGAAAACGCCCTCTACCTTCAAGCATTGGCTCTTTACTACCTGCACATCCGCCTGCCTGGCTGCAGTAGGCTTCGGCCTGATTTCTTGCGCACCCATGGTCCAGAATCAGCCGCAGGCACCTTTCAAAATCAGCTTGCTGGCCTTCAACGACTTACATGGCAATTTGGAGCCGCCGCAATTGAGCGTTCGCGAAACCATCAATCAGGTGCCCACCTTGATTCCCGCGGGCGGAATTGCTTACATGGCTTCGGCCATTACCCAACTCAAAGCCCAACACCCCCACCATGCAGTGATCTCAGCGGGTGACATGATCGGCGCGTCTCCCCTGGTGTCGGCTTTGTTTTTGGATGAACCCACCATCGAAGCCGTGAACGCTATCGGCATTGATTTCAATTCGGTGGGCAATCACGAATTTGACAAGGGGGTATTAGAGCTGGAACGCATGCAGCATGGCGGTTGCGTCCAATTCACCCCTATAAAACCCTGTTTGATCAACACCCAATTTTCTGGGGCGCAATTTACATTTTTGGCGGCCAACGTAAAAAAGGAAAATGGTCAGACCCTGTTTCCGGCCTATGGCATTAAATTGTTCAAACAAGGCGACCAAGAAGTCAAAGTCGGCTTCATTGGTATGACACTCAAGGGCACGCCCCAAATTGTTACGCCCTTAGGCGTCAAAGGCGTTCGCTTTGAGTCAGAAGCGCAAACGGCCAATGCCTTGGTGCCGATACTTAAAGCACAAGGCGTTGCGGCCTTGGTGTTGGTGATTCACGAAGGAGGCACGGTGCAAGGCGGCCCCAACGATGCCACCTGTCCAGGTCTGACGGGTGACATTATTCCCATCTTGAATCAACTCGACTCGGCATTTGATGTTGTGGTGTCCGGTCACACCCATCGCGCATATGCCTGCAACTACGCTCAATTCAACCCTGCCAAACCGTTTTTACTCACCAGTGCAGGCCAATACGGCACGCTGTTGACGCACATTGAATTACAGGTGGATGCACAGCAGCGCAAGGTGCTCAGCAAAGCTGCACATAACGTGATCATTCAAAGTGAAGCCTTCACCAACAGTGCCGGTGTACGAATTGCCACGACGACCCAGCTGCCGCAATTTGCGCCCTTCCCTGCAGTTGAAAAAATTGTCGCTACGTACAAACAAGCCTCTGAAGCGCAAGCCATGAGGGTCGTGAGCCGTTTACCGAAATCCATTACGCGTGAATCAACGTCTTCGGGCGAAAACCCCTTGGGTAATTTGATTGCCGATGCCCAGTGGTGGGCCACCGCAACACCAGACAAAGGTAACTCTGATTTCGCTTTAATGAACCCCGGAGGTGTTCGCGCTGATTTGCTCTTACCTAAAGAGGGCGGTACCGTGAGTTATGGCCAAATATTCAGTGTCCAGCCCTTTGGCAACACCTTGGTGGTGAAAAGTTTTAACGGCCAACAAGTTAAAGAGATTTTAGAGCAGCAATTTGCCCAGACCAGCAAGACCAAGGTCTTATTTCCTTCGGCCCAATTGCGTTACAGCGTCGACCTGAAACAGGCCGCGGGTCAAAGGGTGAGCAATATTTACATTAAAGAAAAAGCCTTGCAAATGGAAAAAATCTACCGCGTCACGATGAACAGCTTTTTGGCCACGGGCGGTGACGGCTACGCCCTCTTCAATCAAGGGACGGACAGCTTAGGGGCCGATTTAGATGTGGATGCTTTAGCCGAATATTTGTCTCAGCACCCGGGTATTGAGCCCGCTGCGACCAATCGTATTCAGAAACGCCTTTGAGAAATTTCCAACCCTCAAATTTATCAAATTAAATAAAAATATCATAATACTGTCATGACTTGAGCCTAAATTCGTGGGTTATTCAACCTATGGCTCAGTATGCGACAGTGGCAGAAAAATCCTCGAAAAAAAGCACGCATCGAGATCATCCCCATGATCGATGTAATGATGTTCTTGCTGGTCTTTTTTGTGCTAGTCAGTGTTAATGTGATTCCCGCGTTGGGTCTCAAAACACAGCAACCCAATTCATCACAAACGCAAACCCTGATAACGCCGGACAAGCAAGTCATGGTTACTCTTGGCCGTGAAGGTTTGATCCAAGTCGACGGAAAAGAAGTCAGCTTGGCTTTGATGGTCCAGAGCATGAAGGCCAAAGCCGCTCAGTTCGAACACATCTCCGTGATTGTGAATAGCGACAAAGGTGCAGAAGTTCAAACCTTGGTCGACGTTATGGATGCAATCAAGGCCGCAGGCATAGGCAAGGTGGCTTTGGCCGCGCGCAATCGGACATAGGCATGTGGATCGAGCGCCTCAATGCCCAAAGGCACAACGTCTCCAGCAGCATCTCCCTGGCTGTGGTCGCTGTGATTTGGCTGATGACACAACCCCTCATCCTCCCCCCCGGCAAAGGGCCACAAGAACCAATGGAATTGAGTCTATCGGAACCTGCGATTACACCCAACGCACAAGCCAATATCCAGCCAAAGCAGCCGTCCAAGCAGCTCGCAAAACCACCCGAAAAATCGACTTTGCAATCAACACTCCAGCCTGAAGTCAAACCTTTGACCAGCAGTTCCAGCCCCTCCTATGCATCGGCAACTGCTGAAACGGCAAAGACAGAATTCGCAAAGGTCGTGCCGCCGTCTACTGCCCCTTTGTTGTCGGCGCCTCAAGTGGCAGAGCCGGTTAAAGCACCTTCCGCACCTCCGAATGCCGCGATCGAAAGCAGCTATGTCGCCACGTTGCGCGCTCAACTGAACGCCAATAAACGATACCCCACAGGACGCGAAGCCAGCCTTCAAAGGCCTTCGGGCAAGACTGTGGTGTGGTTCGTTTTAAACCGAAATGGCACGCTCAGCGATGCAGGCATTGAAGACAGTAGCAACTCCATCATTTTGGACAACGCCGCCATGTCGACTGTGAGACGCACCAATTACGTTACTTGGCCAGAGGGCAGTTGGCCAAGCCAAGCCCAGCACCGCTTTAGCGTCACGCTGGACTTTGTCCCTTTGAATTGATTTTTTATTGCAACTCCACTTCATCTTGAGGAATCCTATGAATCGCTTTAAACCCCAACGGCTTGCTCTCTTGGTCAGCATGGCTTTCAGTGCCCCTTTGCTGATGGCACAGCAAGCCACCAACGTGGGCCAAATCAATGTCGAAGGTCAGCCAGGCGGCACTGACTTGGGATTGATTTCCCAAGAAGAAACTCCCAAAGCACGCAGCTCGGTGAATCGCCAGTACATGGAAAAGATCAATCCGACCGCAAATGCATTCCAAATTTTGGATTTACTGCCCGGCGTGAATTCATTCAGCCAAGACGCTACAGGTTTGTTTGGTGGTGGCATTCGGGTGCGCGGCTTTGCAGGCGATCAAATGGGCTTGACCATCAACGGTGCCCCTGTGAATGATTCAGGCAATTTTGCGGTCTATCCACAAGAATACTCAGACACTGAAAACTTATGCGAAGCCTTCGTCACGCAAGGCTCGACCGATACTGATGCGCCACATGTGGGTGCCTCAGGCGGTAACTTGGGACTTGTGACCTGCGCCCCTAAAGATACCTTTGGTGTGCGTGCGGCCGAATCCATTGGGCAATTAAACTACCGCCGAACTTTTGTTCGCCTGGACACTGGCAAGGTTGGCCCCAGTGACTTGAAAGCCTTTATCTCTTACTCCAAAGCAACAGCCGACAAATTCAAAGGTGCCGGTGGCGCTGATCGTGATCACATCGACATGGCAGTTGAAGCTCGACCCAATGCCGATGTATTGTTAAGCGCCAGCTTGCTTTACAACAAGGCGATGAACAACAACATTCGCGCGTTGACAAATGCCCAAATTGCACAGTACGGCCGCAACTTTGATTTCAGCACTGTGGCCCCCCAGCACTTGGCAGCGGTGGCCGGAACGGCGCAAACCGAAACAGTGCCTGCAGACTCCTACTACAAATTTAACAGCAATCCGTTCCGAAATTACCTTCTGACCAGCAAGGCCGAGTTCAAGGTCAATAAAGACTTGACCGTGAGCGCTGAGCCTTACTACTGGTACGGTTATGGCACAGGCGGTGGCCAAATTCAGCAAGTGACCGAAGGCGGAACAGGCACCATGGCCACTCGCGTAAAAGATATTAACGGCGATGGCGACACCTTGGATAAGGTCTTGACCTACGGCAGCAGCGTGACCGAAACGCACCGCCCGGGTATTACCTTCAAAACCAACTACCGCATAGACAACCACACCATCAATGCAGGTTATTGGTTTGAGCGTGCCGAGCACCGTCAGACAGGACCTCGCGTTCTGTTTGATAACAACGGTAACTCCTCCAGTACCTGGCTGGACAACCCTTCAGCCTACTTGCAACGCGCAGACGGTCTGGCCTACCAAGCGCGCGACTGGAAAACGGTCAGCACCGGCAACTCTTTGTATGCCCAAGACACGATTGCTTTGATGAACGACAAGTTGATGCTGCAACTGGGTGGCCGCAACTCTTATATTGATCGTGATTTCTTCAACTATGCCAACGCAGGCTCCACCTCAGCGACCGGCCGCTCCGATGCTGACTACCAAATCAAACGCACCTATGGCAAATTCTTACCCAGCGCAGGTTTGAAATACAACTTGGACGCACAACAATCAGCATTCTTTAACGTAGCTGAAAATTTTCGTGCACCGTCTAACTTTGTTTTGTCCAATTTGTTGCAGGGCGGCACAGTGGTCAACGGTGTCTTGACCGGCGCAACCTTGCGCAACCCTGTCATTGGCATGGAAACTTCGACCAATATGGATTTGGGATACCGCTTACAAACCGACAGCACCACCTTTTCTGGTTCGGTGTTCATGGTCAACTTTAAAAACCGTATTGCTTCGGCTTACGATCCGTCCAGCAACCTCAGCACAGATTACAACGTGGGCGATGTCACCCTTAAAGGCTTTGAGTTGGAAGCCGGCGAAAAGTTGAACAAGAACTTCTCCTTGTACGGCTCATTGACCTACACCGAAAGCCTCATGAAGCAAGACTTGAAAGTGTCCAGCACGTTGACAGAATCCACTGCTGGCAAGGTCATGCCTGACACCCCTAAATGGTTAGCGGCCATGGCTTTAAGTTACAAAGAAGGTCCTTGGTTCGGTCAACTGACTGCCAAATACACAGGTTCAGCTTTCTCGACTTTGGTCAACGATCA
>CANGEG010000132.1 GCA_947452725.1 Comamonadaceae bacterium
GAACGCTCAGGCAAAAGGACTGACAACCGTTTTGCGCTTTGGCGCAAAACGAGACCTCACTGGAGAGAGATGGCGGGTCATCTGAACCCCCATCCACCGAAGGAGCAACCCGCAGTGCGCTGGCCCCGTGGCCCGGCAAACCCGGCGAATCTCTCAGGTAAAGCGGACAGAGAGGGCAAGCCGTAGCAGCCGCTATGGTGCAACATTGCCCTTGGAGTTTTCTGTGACCGCTGACACCGCTTTGCCCCCCACCCCCTTGATGACGACGCCCCTGTATGCCTTGCACCTGGAATTGGGCGCACGCATGGTGCCTTTTGCAGGCTTTAGCATGCCGGTGCAATACCCTGCAGGGCTGATGGCCGAACACCTGCACACCCGCCAAGCAGCTGGCCTGTTTGACGTGTCTCACATGGGCCAGTTGTGCCTGTCTGGCCCCAAAGCTGCAGCTGCCTTTGAAAGCTTGATGCCGGTTGACGTAATCGACCTGCGTGTGGGCAAGCAGCGCTATGGCCTTTTGCTGAATGACGACGGCGGCATCATCGACGATCTGATGTTTGTGAATCGGGATCAGGCAAACGGTGGAGACTTGTTTATCATCGTCAATGGCGCTTGCAAGCACGGCGACCTCGCGCACATTCAATCGCGCATCGGCGACCGATGCACCATCGTGCCGCAATTTGACAGGGCGCTCCTGGCTCTGCAAGGTCCGCAGGCTGTGACCGCCTTGGCGCGTTTGCTGCCCGGCGTTGCACAACTGATCTTTATGACCGGCGCGGCTTTTACTTGGCAAGGTGCCGGACTGTTCATTACCCGAAGTGGCTACACCGGTGAGGACGGTTTTGAAATCTCCCTGCCCGCTGATGTGGCCGAGGCCTTTGCCCGCGCCCTATTGGCGCAACCCGAAGTGAAGCCGATCGGCCTGGGCGCTAGAAACTCACTGAGATTAGAAGCGGGTCTGTGCCTGTACGGCCAAGATATTGACACCACCACCACCCCAATCGAGGCCGGCCTCAACTGGGCGATCCAGAAGGTGCGCCGCAAAGGCGGTACCCGTGCGGGCTGTTTCCCGGGTGCGGACAAAGTGTTAGGCCAACTCGATGGCATCCAAGCCTTGACACGCAAGCGGGTGGGCCTGATTGCGCAAGAACGCGTGCCCGTGCGCGAGCATGTGGCGCTGCATGACGACGCAGGCCTGCACATCGGTGAAGTCACCAGCGGCTTGCTGAGCCCAAGCATCAACCGACCCGTGACCATGGCCTATGTGCAGGCAGAATATGCCTCGCCCGGGACGCGCCTTCACGCCCTGGTGCGCGGCAAGCCCGTGCCCATGCAGGTCAGCGCCATGCCCTTTGTGCCGACCCGCTATGTTCGCGGCCACCTTTAATCGGTATCTGAACTCGATTAATTAAATACGATTCACTTTATTTTTTGGAGAAACCCATGAGCATCAAATACACCGAAGACCACGAATGGATCAATGTTGACGGCGATACGGCTGTTGTGGGCATCACCCACCATGCGCAAGACGCTCTGGGCGACGTGGTTTTTGTCGACCTGCCTGAAGTCGGTAAAACCTTCGCTCAAAAGGACATCGCTGGCGTGGTCGAGTCAGTCAAAGCGGCGGCTGATGTGTACATGCCCATCAGCGGGACCGTCACCGAAGTGAACGAAGAACTGCGCAACGACCCCTCGCTGGCCAACACAGACCCGTTGGGGCAAGGCTGGTTCTTCAAAGTCAAACTCTCAGCCCCCTCCGAAGTCGACGCTCTTTTTGACGAGACCGGCTACACCCAGTTCACCGCAGGCTAAGCCACGACCCCACACCGATCAGGAACGCCCATGCTGATGTCCACACACCGCCCGCTGGGCGAGCTTGAGAACCCGTCCGAATTCATTGCTCGCCACATCGGCATCAGCGCTGCAGATGAGCAGCACATGCTGTCAGTGATTGGGGAGACTTCGCGGCGCGCCCTGATCGAAGGCATCGTGCCGCGCAGCATCGCGCGCAATCAGTCCATGCAACTGCCGTCGCCCATCACTGAAGCGGCGGCATTGGACGAACTGGGGACCTTGGCAAAAAAAAACAAACTACTTAAAAACTGCATCGGTCAAGGCTATTACGGCACCCATACACCGGGTGTGATTTTGCGCAATGTATTGGAAAACCCTGCCTGGTACACAGCTTACACGCCCTACCAAGCAGAGATCTCGCAAGGGCGCATGGAAGCCTTGGTGAACTTTCAAACCATGGTGACTGACCTCACCGGCATGGACATCGCAAACGCCTCCATGCTCGACGAAGCCACGGCCGCTGCAGAAGCCATGACCCTGGCCAAGCGCTCGGTCAAAGCGAAAGGTAACGTCTTTATTGTCAGCGGCGACTGCCACCCGCAAACGATTGAAGTCATCCAGACCCGCGCTGCGCCATTGGGCATCAAGATCAAGGTCATCCACTCCAGTGACGAATGGCAAGCCGCGATTGCCCAAGACGACTACTTTGCAGCGCTGAATCAGTACCCTGGCAGCAGTGGCTGGCTGGCCGACTGGCAACTCTCCGCAGATGTGGTGCACGGCAAGCAGGCGGCTTTCATCCTGGCCGCCGACCTATTGGCGCTGGTACTGCTCAAAACGCCCGGCGAAATGGGCGCAGACATCGTCATCGGCACCACCCAGCGTTTTGGCATGCCCATGGGCGCGGGCGGCCCGCACGCCGCCTACATGGCTTGCCGCGACGAATACAAACGCTCCATGCCGGGTCGACTGGTGGGCGTAAGTGTGGACGTACACGGCCAGTCCGCTTACCGCTTGGCGCTACAAACGCGCGAGCAGCACATTCGCCGCGAAAAAGCGACTTCGAACATTTGTACGGCCCAGGTACTGCCCGCCGTGGTGGCCAGCATGTTTGCCCTCTACCATGGGCCTGAAGGGCTGCGGCGCATCGCCAGTCGCATCGCCAGTTACACCGCCATCTTGGCACAGGGCTTGAAAGCACAAGGCGCCTCGCTGCTGCACGGCACGGCCTTTGACACGTTGACGTTAGATCTGGGCAGCGCCCAAGCCGCCCAGGCGTTGCACGCGCAAGCCGTGAGTCACGGGATCAATTTGCGCCGCTTCAGCGGCGGGCGCGCTGGCTTTGTTGGCATCAGCCTGGACGAAACCACAACGCGCGAAGACATCACAACACTGTGGTCGCTGTTTGCACAACCTGATCACAAACTGCCTTCATGGGACGATTTTGAAAAAGGCATTGACCCGCTGATTCCGGCTTCGCTGCGCCGCACCAGCGACTTCATGAAGCACCCAGTATTCAACAGTTATCACTCTGAAACTGGCATGCTGCGCTACATCCGTCAGCTGTCAGACAAAGACTTGGCGCTAGACCGCAGCATGATCCCATTGGGCTCATGCACCATGAAGCTCAATGCCACCAGCGAGATGATCCCCATTACCTGGCCCGAGTTCGCGCTACCGCATCCGTTCGCGCCTGCGGACCAATTGCAAGGTTATGCCGAGCTCGACCAACAGTTGCGCGAGTGGTTGTGCCAAGCTACGGGCTACAGTGGCATCAGCCTGCAACCCAATGCCGGCTCTCAGGGCGAGTACGCAGGCCTCTTGGTGATCCAGGCTTACCACCGCGCTCAAGGTCAAGGGCATCGCAACATCTGCCTGATCCCCTCCAGCGCCCATGGCACCAACCCGGCCAGCGCGCAAATGGTCGGTCTGCAAGTCGTGGTAACTAAATGCGATGACAACGGCAACGTTGACATGGCCGATCTGAAAGCCAAGTGCGAACAGCATAGCGCCAACTTGGCGGCGGTGATGATCACTTACCCCAGCACGCATGGCGTGTTCGAGACGCAAGTCAAAGCCCTGTGCGAGTTGGTACACCAGCATGGGGCTCGCGTTTACGTAGACGGCGCCAACATGAACGCCCTGGTAGGCGTGGCCGCTCCTGGCGAGTTTGGCGGCGACGTCAGCCACTTGAACCTGCACAAGACCTTCTGCATACCGCACGGCGGCGGGGGCCCGGGCGTTGGCCCCGTCTGCGTGGTCGAGGACCTGGTGCCTTATTTGCCAGGTCATGCCACGGGCGGTCTGCCCGTCAATGGCGTGGGCGCCATCTCGGCTGCACCACTGGGCAACGCGGCCGTCTTACCCATCTCTTGGATGTACTGCCGCATGATGGGCGCCGAGGGCTTGAAGCACGCGACTGAAGCGGCCATATTGGCCGCCAATTACATCAGCCAGCGACTGGCCGATTACTACCCCACGCTGTACGCCAGTGACAACGGTCGAGTGGCCCATGAATGCATTTTGGATTTGCGTGATCTCAAAGAGTCCAGCGGCGTGATGGCGGAAGACGTGGCCAAACGTTTGATGGACTATGGTTTTCATGCGCCTACCCTGTCCTTTCCGGTGGCCAACACGCTGATGGTGGAACCCACTGAGAGCGAAACGCTGCAAGAGCTGGACCGTTTCATCGACGCGATGATCGCCATCCGCGGCGAAATTCGGCTGATTGAAAGCGGCGTTTGGCCTCAAGACAACAACCCTTTGAAACACGCGCCTCACACGGCCGCCAGCCTGATGGGCGCCGACTGGACAAGGCCATATCCGCGCGAGATTGGTGCCGCCCTGACAGATCGCTTACCAAGCAGCGTTAAGTACTGGCCGCAAGTGGGCCGGGTAGACAACGTGTATGGCGACCGCAACCTGTTTTGCAGTTGCGTGCCCTTGAGCGAGTTCGACAAGGCATGAGGGTCGAGCGCGTTAACTACCTATCCCCGCGCGATGCGCGGGCGCTGGTCATGCTGCTCGACGCCTACGCATGCGACCCCATGGGAGGCAGCCAAGGCCTAAGCGAAGAGGTGAAAGCGCGAATATGCACCGACTTGGCGCAACACTCTGGAGCGGCCAGTTTCATCGCTTGGCTGGGCACGGACGATTGCGCCGAGGCCATTGGCTTGATCAACTGCTTTGTAGGCTATTCAACGTTCAAAGCCGCGCCTTTGCTGAACATCCACGACATTGCGGTTCTGCCCGCGCACCGCGGCGCCGGTGTGGGCCAGGCCTTGCTGGGCGCAGCGCAGATCTATGCTCAGCAACTCGGTTGCTGCAAATTAACACTGGAAGTGTTAACCGGCAATCAAGCAGCCTTGGCCAGCTATCAGCGTTTTGGTTTTGCACCATATGCTTTGGATCCTGCGGCGGGGCAAGCCAGCTTCATGCACAAATGGGTTTGACAGGTACCGTATTTACATGACGCTAGCGCGTCCTGGCGCACAGACGCAAAGCTTGTAGAGAAATATCTTGGTGTTGCTTGCTCGGTTCGTTAGCCGTGATTCATTCGCTTTCAAACCGGGCTTCCTACCTAAGATTTCAGGAGACGCCCATGCCCACCATTGCCCAAATTGCAGCCCGTATTTTGCTTGTGACCCAAGCCGCTTGGATGGTTGTGCCAGCGCCAGCCCAAGCCCAACCAATGCACCACGGCCGGCTTACCATGCATCACGCCCAACATCACCGCCATATGCATCCCGTGAGACAGCCGGTGCATGAAAACGCAGGGCCAATTAACCGAATTCCCGTTGGCACCTTTTTCAATGTTCAACACCAAGAAGCTGCGCGTGCGTTTTACAGCGAAGCTGAGCATCAGGGCTATTGCACACCAGGCTTAAAAATGGACTGTACTGCGGTCAGTAAAACGGGAGTCTGGCATCTTGGGCAAGCTTTGCCAGACTCCGTGGTGCGCTTTCAACTGCCGCGACCGCTGGAGCTGAGACTTGGCCCACCCCCCTCAGGGCACCACTATGCACGGGTCGGTGCTGACATTTTGCTGCTGACGCGGCACAACTCAGAGGTCGTGGATGCTATTGAAAATAAAGTGCGCTAAATCAAAAGTATTTGCGCGCCAAAGGTCCCATCCCGATAGGGCCTAAAAAGCGCTTTATGCGCATCGAAGGTGGGAAAATATATGCGGGCTCGTCAGTTGCGGATAATCGGGCATTACCCATTGCTCACCACACTCTAAACCGTGCCCCCAAATTCTCCCGCGCTGTTGCCTTCAAAGGCAAGTTCATTCAAGGTTTTGAGCCTCATCCCACCGATGACGCAGCTCAACACCCCCTACCCATCCACGGCCTACCTGACGGGGTTTTTGCGTTCACGCGGCATCACGGCGGTGCAAGAAGATTTGGCCTTGGCCCTGGTGTTGGCCTTGTTGAATCGCGAAGGCTTGCAAGGACTGCGTGAGGCGGTGCTCAAGTTGCCTGAGGCAGAACGCTCAAGCCCAGTGAACTTCTTTCTGGACCATTTTGCGGCTTATGTGCAAACCATTGATCCGGTGATCGCGTTTTTGCAAGGGCGCGACAGCACGCTGAGCCACCGCATTGCGGGTCGCGGCTTTTTGCCGGAAGGTCCACGCTTTGCGGCGCTGGATGCCTATGAGGACGATGGTTCAGGCGACCCTTTGGGTTGGGCATTTGGCGCTCTGGGTCAACAAGACCGGGCGCGGCATTTGGCCACCTTGTACCTGAATGATCTGGCCGATGTGCTGCGCGACGGCGTGGATGAAGGCTTTGAGTTTGTGCGCTACGCTGAGCGGCTGGCGGCCAGCCAACCCAGCTTTGATGCTCTGGCGCACGCTCTGGCCCAAGCGCCTCATTTCATTGACGAAACCTTGGAGCGCTTGGCACTGCAAGCGATCGAGAAGCACCAACCGACCTTGGTTTTACTCTCGGTGCCCTTTCCTGGATCGGTGTATTCGGCCTTTCGTATCGCCCATTGCATCAAGCGCGCGCACCCTCACATCCGCATCGCTTTGGGCGGCGGCTTTGTCAACACTGAGCTGCGTGAGTTGAAAGACCCGCGCGTCTTTGACTTTGTGGACTTTGTCACGCTCGACGGCGGCGAGCGCCCTTTGCTCAATTTAATTGAGCATTTGCAAGGTCAGCGCAGTGCACAGCGTCTGGTGCGCACCTTCGTCAAAAACGAAGCGGGCCAGGTGCAATACATCAACTTGCAAGAATCCGAAATCGCTTTTGAGGATGTGGGTACACCCACCTGGGACGGCCTGCCACTGCACAAATACCTCTCGCTGCTCGACATGCTCAACCCCATGAACCGGTTGTGGAGCGACGGGCGCTGGAACAAGCTCACAGTCGCGCACGGTTGCTACTGGAAAAAGTGCAGCTTTTGTGATGTCAGCCTGGACTACATCAGCCGCTACGAAACCGCCAGCGCCAGCACCCTTGTCGAACGCATCGAGCAGATCGTGGCCGAGACCGGACAAACCGGCTTCCACTTTGTAGACGAGGCAGCGCCGCCCAAGGCACTCAAAGCATTGGCCGAAGAACTGCTGCACCGCGGCGTGCAAATCTCGTGGTGGGGAAACATCCGTTTTGAAAAAACCTTCACGCCCGATCTGTGTGAGTTGTTGGCGCAAAGCGGGTGCATTGCCATGTCGGGCGGGCTCGAAGTAGCGTCTGACCGTTTGTTGCAGTTGATGAAAAAAGGCGTCTCGGTCGAGCAGGTAGCGCAGGTGACCAAAGGCTTTGCAGACGCGGGCGTGTTGGTGCATGCCTACTTGATGTACGGCTTTCCCACGCAAACGGTGCAAGACACAGTGGACGCTCTGGAGTATGTGCGCCAGTTGTTTGAAAATGGCTGCATTCACAGTGGCTTTTTCCACCGCTTTGTCTGCACCGTGCATTCCCCCGTGGGCTTGAATCCGGACGACTACGGCGTGACTCTGGCGCCATTGCCCGAAGGCGATTTTGCCAAAAATGATGTCGCCTTCATGGATCCCACGCCTTTAGGCAAAGGCATTGACCATGACCTCTTGGGCCAAGGCTTGAAAAAAGCCATTTACAACTTCATGCACGGAGTTGGTGTGGACACCGATGTGCGAGGCTGGTTTGAACTGCCCAAGGGGCAATGTCCTAAAACCACAGTGCCACGCAACCGAATTCAGCGCGCGTTGTC
>CANGEG010000133.1 GCA_947452725.1 Comamonadaceae bacterium
ACTCTGTCGTAATAGGCAGATGGCTTCATGCGGCCAGCCTCGTCAAACTCAAGAAAAGCTTTGGCAACCGAGCTTTGATTGGGAATTGTCAGCATCCTCATCCATCGACCCAAAATACGCATCTGATTGACTGCGTTGAATGATTGAGAGCCGCCACTGACCTCCATGACGGCCAAGGTTTTGCCTTGGGTAGGTCTTACGGCACCAACCGACAAAGGGATCCAATCGATCTGACTTTTCATGATGCCCGTCATGGCACCGTGACGTTCTGGTGAGCACCAAACCATGCCCTCGGACCATTGGGCCAGCTCACGCAGTTCCTTCACCTTGGGATGGTCGTCTGGTGCAGCATCAGGTTGTGGCAGACCCAAGGGGTCATAGACACGCACCTCTGCGCCCATCGCCTCAAGTAATCTGGCCGCCTCTAAAGTCAACAGCTTGCTATACGATCGTTCGCGCAGTGAGCCGTACAGCATGAGAATGCGCGGTGGATGGGTCAGTCGTATTGACGGGTGCAGTCGCGCAGGGTCGGTCAGCTGGAAGCAGGTTGCATCGAGGTTGCCACTGGGTAGCTCGAGCTCAAACATGTTTGCCCTCTGCATTCACCACCACCTCACCGTCTTCCTTAGTAAAGGCACCACGTTGTGGATTGGGCAGGATGTCGAGCACAAGCTCGCTGGGTCGGCAGAGTTTTGCGCCAAGTGGCGTCATCACCACTGGACGATTCATCAAAATAGGGTGCTGTACCACAAAGTCTAGTAGCTCATCGTCGGTCCACTTCGTGTCCCCTAAACCTAAATCGGCAAAAGGCGTTCCCTTCTCACGCAGTAAGGCGCGAACGCCAATACCCATGGCACCCAGTAGTTCCTGCAATGTGGACTTTGTCGGGGGTGTTTTCAGATACTCGATCACGTCGGGCTCGGCGCCACTGTTGCGGATCAGTGCCAGCGTATTACGCGAGGTACCGCAGGCGGGGTTGTGATAAATGGTGATGTTGGACACAGTTTTAGTTTCCTTCAATGACGGTGTCGCGTTCGTACCAGCTCTTACTGTTATTAACGACATATACCACCAGCAGCATCACCGGCACCTCGATCAACACGCCTACCACGGTAGCCAGTGCGGCGCCGGAGTTAAAGCCAAACAGGCTGATGGCAGCCGCCACGGCCAGCTCGAAAAAGTTGGATGCGCCAATCAGTGCCGAGGGGCAAGCAATGTTGTGCTTTTCGCCCACTGCGCGGTTAAGCCAATAGGCCAGTGCCGAGTTGAACAACACCTGGATCAGGATCGGCACGGCCAGCAGGCCAATAACCATCGGCTGCTGGAGAATCGCCTCGCCCTGGAAGGCAAACAGTAGCACCAGCGTTAGCAATAATGCGCCAATCGACCAAGGCCCGATCTTGGCCATGGTCGCCTCAAATGCTGCCTCGCCATTTTTTAGCAGGGCTTTGCGTAATAGCTGCGCTAGGATGACTGGGATGACGATGTACAAAACGACCGAGGTCAGCAGTGTGTCCCAGGGCACCGTGATGGCTGAAATGCCTAATAAAAAACCCACCAGTGGTGCAAAAGCTATCACCATGATGGTATCGTTCAAAGCCACCTGCGAGAGCGTAAACAGCGGGTCGCCACCGGTTAAGCGGCTCCAGACAAACACCATGGCAGTGCAGGGGGCGGCAGCCAGCAAGATGAGTCCGGCAATATAGCTGTCCAACTGTTCAGGCGGCAGCAGCGGCGCGAACCAGTGGCGAATGAAAAGCCAAGCGAGGATGGCCATGGAAAAAGGTTTGACCAGCCAGTTCACAAACAGCGTGACGCCGATGCCCTTGACGTGTTGGCGCACCTGACCCAACGCAGTAAAGTCCACCTTCACCAGCATGGGGATGACCATCACCCAGATCAGCAGGCCCACCGGCAGATTGACCTTGGCGACTTCCATGCCGCCAATGGCCTGGAACACGCCGGGGAAGAACTGGCCTAGCGCGATACCGGCCACAATGCACATCAACACCCAAATCGTGAGATAGCGCTCGAAACCGCTCATAGGAGCTTTGGCGGCCTGGTTAGCCGTGACTTCAGATTGAACACGCATAGTGACAAACTTTCAGGGGTTGGCTAATTGACGGGCGCTGCTCTGCAACAGGGCTTGCTCCAGCTTGGCGTCAGGTAGGCTGCAAAATAGTTCCAGGCGATACTTGATAGCATGCAGAGTCTGACGGAAGGCTTCCAGTTTTTCGGCTTCGCTTCCGTTGCCTTCGGAGGGATCAGGATAGCTCCAGTGAGCAGTGGCAGGGTGTCCAGGCCAAGTTGGGCAGACCTCACCTGCAGCGTTGTCGCACACGGTAATAATTAGGTTCATCTGCGGAGCGTCTGCGACGGCAAACACGTCCCAACTTTTGCTGTACAGCCCTTCAGTGGCAATACCAACGTTTTGAAGCACCTTGAGTCCCAGTGGATTGGGTTGTTGGTTCTCTCGCGGACTGCTGCCGGCTGAAAAGGCTCTAAATCGGCCTTTACCAACGGTGTTGAGCAATGCTTCAGCCAGAATACTTCGGGCTGAGTTGTGGGTGCAAAGGAATAGGATGTTCAAAGGTTTGGTTTCGATGGTCATAGGTCGTGGCTTTGAAAAGTAAAAGAAGGTGCGTTGCAAGAAGTGGACTGCTCGCTTAGGCAGGGCAGTCCCTGGCAGCAGTTTTTGGTGAGATAAGCCAGCACCTCATTCATGCGGTCGAACTGGGCGCGATAAATTAAATTGCGTCCTAAGCGTTCCTGAGTGACCAGGTCTGCATGAAGCAGTTCTTTGAGATGAAAGGACAGTGTGTTGGGCGCTACTCCCAAGCACTCAGACAATGCACCTGGCGTCAAACCGGGTTCTCCGGCCACCACCAAGGCGCGAAATACCTCCAAGCGAGAGGTTTGAGCAAGGGCTGCAAGGGCTTTTACAACGATTGAAGATTCCATAGTTCGATGATACTAGAAATATGTGACGATTTAATGACCAAATCTAAAATCTGAAAATCTATGACATCCACATTTTTTAGATCTTAGGGGGCGAGAATTCTGGATGGGTAACTCGGCATCCGTGTCGCAGGCTTTCACATCAGGAGGGAGGCGTCCATTTCATTCCCAGATTTTTTAGTGCGCCAGCAATGACACCATCTGATCCAACGCCACATGCCAACCTTGGGGAAAGCCCATTTTGGCGTGATCTTCGCAAGTAGCACTGTCGGCGTGCATTACGCGTGCAGTCAAGCGCGTTTCAGTCTCGCTAACCGCGTGCAACTCCACCGCACATGTGCACCAGGGTTGGGTGGCAGGGGCGTAGCCGGGCTGCAAGGCGTTGGTCCAAACTAATCGCCGCTCGGGCTCTACCACCAAGTAGCAGCTCATGAGGTCTTGGTTTTCTCCGTTGGGCCCCTGCATCAGGGTGCGAAAAGCGCCGCCGGGGCGCAGATCGATGTCGCATGCGGTGACTTGCCATGGCTTGGGGCAAAACCAGGGCATGAGTTGCTCGCGCACCGTCCAGGCCGCCCAAACCTTCGCCACGGGCGCTTGCAGTACCCGCGTGAAAGACAACTCGTGGTGCGGCTGGCGCAAATAGGCTTCGAGCTTGCCCATCGTGGACGCATGACCCGGTACAGCGTAAGTGGCCTTGGCATCACGTTCAGCCTGGCTGGGCAGGCGCATGGTGGTCTCCAGGCGGGTGCCTTCAGCTTCGGTTTTGAAGGTGGTCGTGACGTGGAACATCACCTCGTCAAAACTGCCGTGCGACCACACCAGCTTTTGCTCGTGCACGACTTCTTCGTACTGAATGAGGTTGGGGTAGTCGGTGGGAGAGCCCCCAAATGGCGCGTTGGGGTCGGTGCTCACACCTGGCCCGTGCATGATGAATTTCCAACGTCCTCCAGGACGCACGTCCATTTCATGCGTGGTGATTGAAAAGCCCTCTGGCCCCCACCAACGCTCCAACTGTCCTTGCTCGGTGTGGGCGCGCCACACCAGGGTCAGGGGGGCTGCAATGAAGCGCGAAAAATGCATTTCGGTGGGCGAGGGATAGGTAACAATGTCGCTCATGTTGTGCTCCTGGAGTTCAATCTGGTGCGTGTACAAAGCTGGGGCGGTGCGTGTGCAAAGGTCTTAGTCTTGCAGATTGAGCAAGTACGCATCAAGCTTGGTGAATGTGCCTGCAAAGCCAGCGTTCATGCCCGCACGTGCGCCGTCGAAGGTGAGGATCGCCGCGTCGTCGCTCTCGTGCGGCTGCCAAGAGATGGTGTGAATCGTGCCGCCATTGGCACTGTCTTCCCAGGTGGCGGTCACGTGCATATAGGCGGGCCATGTAGGAGCCATGGGGTGGCGGCCAAGACCTCCCGCGGGATCGGAAAAGCTTTGCAGATGGACGATTTTTTGCTCGGGTACGATTTCCAAAAACTGTTGCAAGCCCCACATTTGCAAGCCATTCGGCCCTTCAAGCCCGTAGTGGTATCGCCCACCCACTCGAAAGTCCATGTCCGCATGAATGGTGTGAAAACCCTCGGGGCTGAGCCAGTGCTCCAAGTGTTGGGCTTGCGTTTGCACCTGCCAAAGCAGAGTGCGCGGCGCGCGAAATTCGCGGGTAATGACGAAGGGTGAAAGGGGGGTGGTGCTCATGAAACTTTCCTTGGCAAAAAGTTTGGGACATCCATAACTTTGAAATGAAAAATCTGGGACACCCATAACTTTTAGTCAGACTCGACATCAAGTTGACGTCTGGATCCATCATATAAGGGGTACAAATTGTGGGTGTCCCAGAACGCTCCCACCCGCTCGCATGGGTGACTTTTTCAAACTGATTTCCATTCGCAGGATAGCCGGGTATGCGGCGCATGCAATGGCAATGCGCGTCATGAGCCGTTCCTGCGTTTCATAATGACCGTCTGCAGCGAGACGGTCAATTTCCACGATCAGTGGGTCATAGTCAAATACATGCGTCATGCCATCGTGGGGGATAAGCACTTGGTTGACCGAAATCCCCAGTGTTAAATCGAGGACGTGAAAATCTAGCCTGGTGTCCTTGGGACCATAAGTTCCGATATCTGTTTTAAGCTGTAAATCTCGCAACTCGATCACTGCTGCGCTAACTTGCGTCATATTTGTGCCTTTTGAATTAAGAATTGCATGGGGCCTTCGCTGGCTGCTTCGGTCAAATGAGAGGCGGGGTGCGCAACACTGCGGCGTAAGAAGCCCAAGCTACGGCCCCGCACCTGGCTCGCAAAAGTAAGCTGGATTCATCCTCGCCCAAAGCCGATGAGGCATTTCCGCGCTACGACGCAACAGTAATAATGTGTTTCATCAGCGCCCATCTTGCCCAATTGATCTGTAAGTAATTTGTATTGAAGATGAGCGGACAATTTTTATGAAACGAAGCCTTGAAAGATTATTCTTATCGAGCAATAAAAGATATACTTTTAGTATAGCGTAAGCTCTCACAAGGTGAGCTTTAGTTCGGGGGCTTTACCCCCATCGACACTGGGGAATACTTGTTTAGTGGCACACCATCTGCGATTGTCACATCCGGTGAAATAAAAAAACGTCTTTTCATTTTGGAGCATCGCCGTGGAGGTCAAATTCGCTGAACGTCTTGCAAGCCTTTCAGAAGCGGATGTTTCCGCCATCATTCAGATGGCCTGGGAAGATCGGACTGCCTTTGAGACCATCGAGCAGCGCACGGGATGGTCAGAGGCGGATGTCATTCGCCTGATGCGACACGAGCTCCAGCCCAGTTCTTTCCGAATGTGGCGCGAGCGCATGAAAGGGCGCACCACTAAGCATCGCGCCCTTAGAAGTCCGGAAATGCAATTCGATGATCGTTTGGTGGCGGATCATCGGCGGGGTAATTGTTGAATCCAGATTTTTTAGTAGCTTTGTAATTTGGTGGAGGGGTGCCTCCAGAGGGCAAAAGGTCTGGAAATAGCAATCCCCGGTCCTGCCTAGCCACAGATAGATATCCCCAATTCGTAGGCAACGCCTCCAATTGAAACAGCCATTTCAATTTGGGCAATTCGAACAATTTTCTGATGGCGGTTCAAATCCATAAATCACATTTGAACCGCGCCCGCGTCCACCATCACCTGATCAAGCAAAGCAACTGAGAGTCGAAGCGGCGCATTATTCAGGCTTAATCGGGTCTCCAATCAGGCCTCCGGATAACAATCATCAGTCATATATTCAGGTCTATTCTGGTTGACAATCCGGTATGGTCAGGCCTACATTAGGTGTCATGAACACGGACACCATCCAAATTACTGCTGAACTACTCAATTTATTGAGTGAAGTTGACGAATTCAAAGGTGCTTGGCGTGCCCTTGGAACGCTTGCACCGGAACGACTCAATGCGCTACGGCACGTTGCCACCATTGAAAGCATTGGTTCCTCGACCCGAATTGAAGGTAGCAAACTGACTGACCGAGAGGTCGAGAAACTTCTCTCCAGGCTGGAAATCAAGAAGTTTGATAGTCGAGATGAGCAAGAGGTCGCAGGTTATGCCGAGACGATGGAGATGATTTTCCATGCTTTTGACGATATCCACATGACCGAGAACCATCTAAAGCAACTGCATCGCGACCTTCTACGTTACAGCCAAAAAGATGAACGCCATAGAGGCGAATACAAAAAATTATCAAACAATGTCGTCGCCTTTGATGCCGACGGCAAGATGGTTGGCGTCGTTTTTGAAACGTCCTCACCGTTTGACACGCCGCGTCGCATGACTGAACTGGTTCAGTGGTTGAAGGGCGCGCGCGAACTTGGTCGACTGCACCCACTCTTGATCGTCGCTATATTTACAGTCACTTTTTTAGAAATCCATCCTTTTCAAGATGGCAACGGACGATTAAGCCGGATTTTGACCACCCTCTTACTCCTGCAGGCAGGTTATGTCTATGTGCCATACAGTTCGCTAGAAAGCGTCATTGAGCAGAGTAAAGAAGCTTATTACTTGGCTCTGCGTCAAACTCAAGGATCCTTGCATAGTGAGACACCAAACTGGCAGCCCTGGCTACTGTTCTTTATGCGGGCATTGCAACAGCAAAAACGAAGACTTGCCGCCAAGGTTGAGCGAGAAAAAGTAACTCTTGCAGCATTGCCAGAATTGGCGGTTCAAATTTTGGATTATGTGCGAGATCATGGACGGGTAACATCACGCGATATAGTTCGCGAGTATGGTGCTAGCCCTAATACTCTTAAAACAACGTTCGGTAATCTCGTTAAAAAAGGACTGCTTGTGAGGCATGGAGGGGGGCGCTCAATTTGGTACGGCCTGCCGTGAATTTGGTTTAGAGAGCGATGACTGGGACGTCTATAACTTTTGGCTTTGACGTTTGGTGGAGGCGGCGGGAATCGGCCATCCTGGCCAGCCTTTGCGCTTGCAAGCGCAAAGGCGTTCACAGGCGCATCGCATGCGATGCGAATTCCCTGTTCACCCCGCGTCCAGGTTCTGCGAACCCAGATTCGATGCCCGCTGAACTGCGATCAAAAATAAAAAACCACCCGGTGAAGCTGGGTGGTTTTGTATTTTTGGTGGAGGCGGCGGGAATCGAACCCGCGTCCAGAAGCACTCTACAGACAGTTCTACATACTTAGTGCTGCCATTTAATTTAACCCGGCCAACGCGGACGCACACGCTTTGGATAGGCGAGTCACCTTAGATTTAACTTTACCTCAAGTGCCCCGAAGTAAAGCGAGTCCTTGTAAATGACTCTTCTGCTGTTGCCAGCCCGCCCCAAGGACGAAACGGTGAAGAGTTAGCAAGCAATTAAGCTGCTAATGCGTACGAGTTATCGTTTGCAGTTAAGTTTTTTCTGGGTGTATTTACGAGGTAACCAGCCCTCGGTATGCCCTGCGCTGCTTTGCAACCCCTGTCGAAACCAGGTCGCCCCCCA
>CANGEG010000134.1 GCA_947452725.1 Comamonadaceae bacterium
GATCTCGTCGATGGCCATGAGCACGGTGTCTTTCAACACGGTTTCAGAGATGGCCATGGTGCCAGACAAGCTGTGCAAGATACCGACTTTGATCGTGTCTGCAGCTTGCGCTTGCAGGGAGAACGACAGGGTGCCAGCGGCCATGGCGCTTGCCAATGCCAGGGCTTTCAGATTGCCACGACGATTCATCATGAGATCACTCCAGTAAATAAAAGGGTTTGAGAAGCGAAGACCAGCGACGCTGCAGTTCCATTTGCAAGTGCTGTGCCAGCTTGTTTTTTAGCCCCTACAGGGGCTTCTTCTCCTTAGAATATGCACGGGGCTTCTAATAGGAGCAAAGAGAGATCAGGCCTGCACAGCCAACTTCTAGGAAAATCAACAAATTCACCAATTTGGCGCACAGGTGATGCGCGCCACTTTAAACGCACCAAAATAAGGCCTCTCAGCTTCAGCTTTGCGCCACAGAACAGGGCACACAAGTTGCGTGCACAGAGGTATTTACCGAAACATTCACAGCACGCACCAATATGGAACTTACCCCTCGCGAAAAAGACAAGCTCTTGATCTTCACTGCAGGTTTGCTGGCCGAGCGCCGCAAAGCGCGCGGACTCAAACTCAATTACCCGGAAGCCATGGCTTTCATCAGCGCGGCTGTGATGGAAGGTGCGCGCGACGGTAAAACCGTGGCACAACTGATGAGCGAAGGACGCACCCTATTGACCCGCGCCGACGTGATGGATGGCATTTCAGAGATGATTCCGGACATCCAAGTGGAAGCTACTTTCCCCGATGGCACCAAATTGGTCACCGTGCACCAACCTATTGTTTGAACTCACCGCAGAGGCCCCCCATGATTCCTGGAGAACTTTTGATCGACGCCGGAGAGCACCCGCTCAACCCGGGTCGCCGCTGCATCACCTTGGTAGTGCAAAACACCGCTTCGCGACCAATCCAAGTCGGCTCGCACTACCACTTTGCAGAAACCAATGCGGCTCTGGGTTTTGACCGCAGCGCCGCACACGGCATGCGATTGAACATTGCAGCCGGTACCGCCGTGCGCTTTGAACCGGGTCAACAACGCACTGTGCAATTGGTGGACTACGCGGGCGAACGACAGGTGTTTGGCTTTCGCGGGCTCGTCAATGGCCCGGCCCATAGCGCAATGGACGCGCTCGGCAACGCACAAGGAGGCGCGTAATGGCAACGATTGGTAAACGCGCTTATGCCGAAATGTTCGGCCCCACCGTGGGTGACCGTGTGCGCTTGGCCGACACCGACTTGATCGTCGAAGTCGAGCAGGACCTGACTTTGCGCGCCGGCGGTTACGGCGAAGAAGCTAAGTTTGGCGGTGGCAAGACGATTCGCGATGGCATGTCGCAGTCGCAACGCAGCCGCGAACAAGGTGCTGTGGACACAGTGCTGACCAACGCCTTGATCATCGATCACTGGGGCATTGTTAAGGCCGACATCGGCCTTAAAGGCGGGCGCATTGCGGCCATTGGCAAGTCTGGCAACCCTGACACGCAACCAGGTGTGGACATCATCATTGGCCCCGGCACCGAAGTGATCAGCTGCGAAGGCAATATTGTCACTGCCGGCGGCATCGACTCTCACATCCATTTCATTTGCCCACAGCAAATTGAAGAGGCCCTGGCCTCTGGCATCACCACCATGTTGGGCGGCGGCACCGGTCCTGCCACCGGTACCTTTGCCACCACCTGCACGCCCGGGCCCTGGAACATCGAACGCATGCTGCAAGCGGCCGATGCGTTTCCGATGAACTTGGGCTTTCTAGGCAAGGGCAATGCAGCCCTGCCCGGCGCATTGCACGAGCAAATCAACGCTGGTGTGATTGGCTTGAAACTGCACGAAGACTGGGGCACTACACCCGCAGCGATCAGCAACTGCCTGGACGTGGCCGAAGCGACGGACACTCAGGTTGCGATCCACTCCGACACACTGAACGAAAGCGGTTTTGTAGAAGACACTATCGCAGCCACCAAAGGTCGAACCCTGTGTGCCTTTCACACCGAAGGCGCAGGTGGCGGCCACGCACCGGATATTTTGCGGGTCGTTGGCGAGGCGAACTTTTTGCCCAGCTCCACCAACCCGACCATGCCCTACACCCACAACACGCTTGATGAGCATGTGGATATGCTCATGGTGTGCCACCACCTGGACGCCTCCATTGCAGAGGATTTGGCGTTTGCCGAGAGTCGCATACGCAAAGAAACCATTGCCGCTGAAGACGTGTTGCACGACTTGGGCGCTATCAGCATGATGAGCAGCGACAGCCAGGCCATGGGCCGCGTGGGCGAAGTGATCATGCGCACTTGGCAAGCGGCGCATAAGATGAAGGTGCAGCGTGGCTGGCTGGCCAGTCCGCAAGAAGGCGGCGGGGCAACCGAAGGCGACAGCCGCAATGACAACTTTCGCATCAAACGCTATATCGCCAAGTACACCATCAACCCGGCTATTGCCCATGGCATCAGCCACGAAGTGGGTAGCATCGAGGTCGGTAAATGGGCCGACTTGGTGATCTGGAAACCGGCTTTCTTTGGCGTGAAACCCGCTCTGATTTTGAAAGGCGGCTTCATTGCCATGGCTGCGATGGGCGACCCGAACGCCTCCATTCCCACGCCGCAACCGGTGCACTACCGGCCCATGTTTGGCAGCTACGGTGGTGCCTTGGCTAGGGGCTCGCTGACCTTTGTGTCGCAAGCCGGTTTGGCTGCAGGCATTGGCCAGCGTTTTGGCCTGTCCAAAACCCTGGCGGCAGTTCGAGGCGTACGCGGTATTGCCAAAAAAGACATGGTTCACAATCACTATCTCCCGCGTATGGAAGTGGATGCTCAAACCTATGCCGTGCGTGCCGATGGTCTGCTGCTGACCTGCGAGGCCGCCACCAGCTTACCTATGACCCAACGCTACTTTTTATTCTGATGCTGCAAACTGCCAAATTGATTCCGCAAGGTCAGGGCTTGGCGCCGGTGCTCGTTAAACGCGCTGCCACCTTGACGCTGGACTGGGACTTGCGGCAAAAAAGCCGCTTTGAAGCCACTGATTCCCTGGGCCGCCGCTTGGGCGTGTTTTTACCGCGCGGCACTGTGGTGCGCGGCGGCGATGTCTTGATTGCCGAAGACGGCTCACTGATCCGTGTTGAAGCTGCGCCGCAAACCGTGCTACGCATCACCGCCTGCACCGCGCATGGCTCTGCGTTTGACTTGACGCGAGCCGCCTACCATCTGGGTAATCGGCATGTGCCGATCGAGTTGCGCCCTGACTATTTGCAGATCGAGCCCGACCATGTACTGGCAGATATGCTGCGCACAATGCACCTGATGGTGAACACAGTTGACGCGCCTTTTGAACCCGAGTCCGGAGCTTATTCCAGTCATGGTGCGCACGCACATTCTTCGCCAGACTCGCACGCAACTCATGCCAATCACGCACATGCGCCCAAGGCTGAGAGCCACGCGGCACATGCATCAGCGCATGTGCACGGTCCGGGGTGCAGTCACGACCATGATCATGGGCATAACCACGGGCATGACGAGCACCACGACCGCGGGCCGCATGCACACTGATATCAGCAGCCTCCTACAGCTGATCTGGCTGGCCTCGCCGGCCTTGCCGATTGGAGGATTTTCATACTCCGAAGGACTGGAGTCGGCTATCGAACACGGATGGGTACATGACGAAGCCAGCGCAGCCGATTGGCTGGCTGACCAATTGCACCTCTCGCAAGCTCGCGGCGATCTTGCGGCGGTGGCCCAGGCCTTGAACATCTGGCCGGATCACGCAACGCCCAAAGGGGCGGAGCGTTTGCATGCGCTCAACGACTGGGTGCTGACTACCCGCGAGAGTTTTGAGATGCGCTTGCAAACTGAGCAAATGGGGCGCTCTCTGCTCGACTGGTTGCGCAACCAAGGCACGGCCCCAGCTAGCGCGATGAATTTGTGCAGCACGCTGGCGCCCACCTATCCGCTGGTCATGGCGCTGGCCTTGTCCTTGGCGCGCGCACCGCTCGATCAAGCCTTGCAAGCCTTTGCTTTTGGATGGGCTGAGAACATGACCCAAGCCGCCATCAAATCGGTCCCTCTGGGTCAAAGCGCGGGGCAGCGCATCTTGGCGCGCTTGGCACAGGAAATTCCGCAGGCCGTGGCTTACGCACGTCAACTGACTGACGACGAGCGTCAGGCGTTTTGTCCCATGTTGGCGATTGCCTCCGCGCGCCACGAAACCCAATACTCCCGTTTATTCAGATCGTGAACCTATGAGCACCTTGCACTACATCGCAAACCGAACCAAATCCTTACCCCCCTTGCGTGTGGGCATTGGCGGGCCCGTAGGCTCTGGCAAAACCACGCTACTTGAAATGCTGTGCAAGAACATGCGCCAGCGTTGGGACCTGATTGCCATCACCAACGACATTTACACCAAAGAAGACCAGCGCATCCTGACCGTGAGTGGCGCGCTGGAAGCCGAGCGCATCATGGGTGTAGAAACCGGCGGCTGCCCGCATACTGCAATCCGCGAGGATGCGTCAATCAACCTCGAAGCGATTGACCGCATGTTGGAAAAATTTCCGAATGCTGACGTGGTCTTCATTGAAAGCGGAGGCGACAACCTGGCTGCCACCTTCAGCCCCGAATTGTCAGATCTGACGATTTACGTGATCGACGTCGCGGCAGGTGAAAAAATTCCGCGTAAAGGCGGTCCCGGCATCACCAAGAGCGATTTGTTTGTCATCAACAAAACCGATCTGGCACCTTACGTAGGCGCGGACTTGGGTGTAATGGAAGCCGACACTCGCCGCATGCGCACCAACGCCAATGGCCTCAAGCCCTTTGTCATGACCAATTTGAAAATCAATAGCGGTTTGCAAGAGGTGATTGACTTCATTGAGACCAAGGGCATGCTGCTCTGAGTCTATCCGCCAAACCCCGCGGTCTCAGGCTGTGAGGGCGGCCTTAACCTGCTCAATTCGGTCCTGACCCCAGAACATCTCCTCTCCGACAAAAAAGGTCGGTGCACCGAACACGCCGCGCTCCACCGCGCGCATCGTCACCGTTTTGAGCTGGTCTTTGGTCGCTTGCGTATTGGCCATTGCCATCAACGCGGGAGCATCAAAGCCAGCTTGTACCAACACATGGGCCACGACGGCAGGGTCGTTCATGTTCTGTGCATCGACCCAAATGGCTTTGAAAACAGTGTCCACAAAATTCTGGAACTGCGAGTCGTTTTGCATTTGCAAAGCAGTCACCATGCGCATCAGCGTGGTGGTAATGATCGGAAAGTGGGGATTGGTGTTCAGCCGCACACCATATGCACTGGCAAAGCGTTTGAAGTCCACGAAGACATAGCGCCCTTTGGCCGGCACCGACACGGGCGATGCGTTGCCCGTGGCCTGAAACACACCACCCAAAAGCATGGGCATCCAGTGAGCTTGCGCGCCAGTGGCAGCGCACAGCTTGGGCAACTGGGTATAAGCCAAATACGCGGCCGGACTGCCAAAGTCAAAGTAGAAGTCAAAAGAGGCCATCGAAATCTCCTTTCGGGGGTTAGAACTTTTCCATGTAAGGTCGCAAGTCCAGCTCATGCGTCCACGCATCGCGAGGTTGCTGGTGCAGCACCCAATAAGCATCGGCAATGTGATCAGGGTTCACAATGCCGCCTTCGTATTTGAGGGCGTAGCGCTGCGGAAACTGGGTGCGAATGAACTCGGTGTCGATGGCGCCGTCGATGATGGTGTGCGCCACATGCACCCCCATGGGCCCAAGCTCACGGGCCATGCTTTGCGCCAATCCGCGCAAGGCCATTTTGCCGCCTGAAAAGCCTGCAAAGTGGGCACTGCCGCGCAGCGACGCCGTGGCGCCGGTAAAGATGATGGTGCCCTTGTGCGCTTTGCCTTGGCCTGCTGTCTCTGGGCGGGCGACCATGCGTTTAGCCACTTCTCGACCGGTCAAAAAACCTGCCAAACAAGCCATCTCCCACATTTTGGTGTAGCGCCGCGCTGTTTCACTCAAGATGCTGCTGGGTGAATTGGCACCGATGTTGAAAACCATCACCTCGATGGCGCCGATGGTGGATTCAATATGCTCGACCAAAGCCACCACATCTTCTTCACTGCGAGCGTCCGAGCCAAAGCCATGTGCCACACCTCCTAAATCTCGGATTTGCGCCAGCAAGGGGGCGAGCTTGTCCAGTGTGCGACGCGTCGCGCACACGGTATAGCCCTCACGCGCAAAGCGCTTGGCCACAGCGCCACCGGTGGCGTCACCTGCGCCGATAACCAAACAGACTTTGTGTTTTGACATGCTTGGACCTTATTGCACCCGAAAGCTCAGGCCCGCATGGGCCTGCAACTGATCGATCAGCTTTTGTCCCATGGCTGAGGCCGGTGTCCAAATGCCGCCGGGTGTTTCTACGGCATCTTTGAGAAGACAAATCGCTGCTTCAGAAATCATTTTTGAGGTGCTGCCGTAACCCGGGTCGCGGTCGCCCTGTACGCTCACGCTGCAACTTTGCCCAGAGGCATTATGGCCAATGAACAGCAGATCGTAGGAGCCGGCATCCCGCTCCGCGCGCGAAGGGCCTTCTCCGGGTTGAAGCACGTCAGATCCGCTCATGCTTTTGTCTGCCGCAATGGCCTCGGCTAAGGCTTGACCTTTGTCGCCAGGGCCAGTGACGATCATTTCGTCATACACAAAATCCACACCCCAAGCCTGCTTAAGTAAGAAGTTGGAACGGTGCACATTGCGGGTGTTGATCGTCGCCATCACAAACGGCGCCACCCACACGCCCAAGATCTCGTCCACCATCGGCTTGTGGCCGGTGGGCTGCTTGGGTCCAGTAAAGCCAGGCGTCAGTGAAAAAGGATTCTTCAACAAGTCCAGCACACCGGGCTGACTAGCCGCAGCCGCCATGGTCGCCTTGAAGCTGGCGGCCGTGCCGCCTGAGAAAGTACCTTTCATTTTACGCACGCGCCCCCGGACCCGTGAGGCCGCCGTACCGAAGCGCTGGCGCATTTCGTCCTGCAACTTGAACACCCCTAAGTCGAAGGGAATGGAGTCAAAACCACAAGAAAAAACAATGCGCGCACCACTGGCCTTCGCAGACGCTTGGTGTGCGTCAATCATCTGACGCATCCAGGCCGGCTCGCCGCACAAATCGACATAGTCCACCCCGGCCTCGGCGCAAGCTCCGACCAAGCCACTGCCGTACAACTGGTAAGGCCCCACTGTACTTAACACCAAACGGGTACGGGCCATCAAGGCATTGAGGCTGACCGGGTCATTGCTGTCAATCACCACCAACGGGATTTCAGCAGGAGCGCCGACTTCGTCGCGCACTGCAGCCAACTTTTCGGCACTGCGCCCGCCCATGGCCCAACGCAAACCGCAGTCAGGACGAGCGAGCAAATACTCGATCACCAATCGGCCCGTAAAGCCTGTGGCGCCATGCACCACGATGTCGAATTCTTTAGCATTTGGAGATGGCATTGTTCGTAGTTTTCGATTTAAAAAATCATCCTAGCATTGGCTTTTTCCCTAGCGAGTCACCTGAGGCAACTGGCAAAGTCTCTCCGTCCAAGTCCGCATTGGCTCAGTTAGGTAAGCACTTCATGAAATTGGCGAACGCCTCAGAGCCCTCTCAATCCGCGGTTACAATATCTCTCGCAGGAAGCGTGGCAGAGTGGTCGATTGCAACGGTCTTGAAAACCGTCGACTCGAAAGGGTCCGTGAGTTCGAATCTCACCGCTTCCGCCATTTATAAACCCTAAGTGATTGATTTACTTAGGGTTTTTTCTTTTTAGACCCAAAAAAGATACACTGAAAGATACACTATCTAGAGGTTGATTTCTTGAAAAATGAGGCTAAATTA
>CANGEG010000135.1 GCA_947452725.1 Comamonadaceae bacterium
ACTTTGGGGGGCGGCGCTTTGGTCACCCAGCTACTTCGCGGGCAGTTGCGGTGGTGCGCCCATCGCCGTCATACGCCAATACATCGAACAACAGCAGACGCCGCACGAGGGGACAGCTCCTCTGTCCGCGCTCTACATCCCCGTCCTAAAGGACGGGGTTTTCCGCGCAAGATGGATAAAAAAGCCCCTCAAAAGGGGCTCGGTGAGCGCAAAGGCCGATGGCCCATTGCGCGTTGGAATACAGTCTTAGGCTTGCAGCGCTTTCCACATTTCCATGTCGCGCTCGGCTGTCCAGATGCGTGGGTTCTTGATGCCCGAGGCTTCGTCAAAAGCGCGCGTCACGTCAAACGGTAGGCAATGCTCGTAAATGAACACTTGGCCAAAAATCGGGTCCATGCTCTTACGGGTATGCGCCATGGCAGCTTTCAAATCCATCTTGCCGGCCACGGCTTCTTTGCCCGCGGTGAACAAGGTTTCGACCCACAGCTTGGTGTAGTCCAAGGCCTTGTTCACGTGGGCGTGGCCCTTCATGGCTTCGCCGCGACCGGGCACGATGGCTTGGGCGTTCAAAGCGCGCAAAGCCTCTAAAGTGGCGGGCCACTCTTGCAGCTGGGCATCACCGGTGTACACACCGGCTTCGTATTCCACCAAGTCGCCAGAGAACAAGACCTTTTCCGATTCCACCCAGGCGATGGTGTCGCCGCGGGTGTGACCGTAGCCGGGGCTCCAGATCTGCACCGTCACGCCGCCCAAATCGAGCACCAATTTGCCGGGCACTTCGCCCTTGGTGGCGTCGCCCCCGCCAATCACCATGGTTGGCCAAGTCAGGCCGGGCACTTCGTCGGCGCCGCGAAACAAGCGCGGAAAGCGCTCCATCTCGCTTTTCATGTCTTGCGCGCCGCGCTCGACGATCAACTCATACGTGCCCTGGCTGGCAATCACCTCGGTTGCGCCTTCGGCCACGTAGGCGCTGGCACCGAGCACACGCACCGCATGGTAGTGGGTCAACAAGACGTATTTGATCGGCTTGTCACTGACCTTACGGATTTGGGCGATCAGGTCTTTGGCCATGGCCGGTGTGGCCGTGGCGTCACTGACCATGATGAATTTCTCACCAATGATCACGCCCGAGTTCGGGTCACCTTCGGCCGTATAAGCCCAGCAATGCGGGCTGAGTTGCTCGAAAGTGATCTTCTTGTCGGCCAGATCCGCTTGCGAGGCAAAGGCCTTGGTGGGGGCTTGGGTCATGGGAGTTCTCCGCTTGTTCGGTCAAAAATGGGATTTTACCTAATCGTAACGAATTACGTATCGGTAAATAATTTGAGATTGGCCCACATTTTTGAGCAGCGCCAAGGCGTCTAAATGGGGAATGACTTGGCTGAACTCTTTGCGCAAACGCTCGGCTAGCGCACCTTCGGGCCAGTTCATGTCAAATACCGGATGCAGTGACTTGTAAGCTGAGGCGTAGTGCTCGCGCACTACCGGCATGGTCAAAGACACCGCGTATTCCGTTAGTCACATCGACGCGTATACCAAGTGAAATATATCCGGCTCCGATTCGGGCTTGAACACGCTGCCCACCCTGCGGTGGTCGACATGAACATCAAGCATTGCCATGCTCCTTCATGAGTTGGTGCAAGGTGGGGCGCCGGGTCTTTACTTGCGCCACCAACTCAATGCCCAGTGCGGCGCAAATAGACAGAATGTTGCGAAAGCCGATTTCGGCCACGGTGCCGTTTTCGATGTCCGATATCGAGGCGCGGCTCATGCCCAGTTGCGCAGCCAGGGCGCTTTGCGTGAGATTTCGGCTCTTGCGGGCGCCGCGAATCGTTTGGCCTATTTCATCGAAAGACAAAATGCACTCCATGCAATGCAATTTACCAACTATGCCAATAGTTGCATTGTTAGCGATGCAATTCAACGAAAGATGTGAGGCTCAGGCCAGTCCTTTTTCCAGCAACTTGATCACTTCGTCGGCAAAAGCCACGTAGCTGATCGGGCCGCCGGGACGCAACCAGGTGAAAGTCCAGTTGATCATGCCAAACAGCATCATGGTCACCGCCGTCTGGTTGGCAGGGGTCAGACGCTCAGGGTAGGCCCGCTTCAAGGCGCGGGTCACAGCGGCCACCACGTCGCGCTGGCGGTTCAAGATCAGCTCGCGCGGCGACAAGGTGCCCGGGGCGCCCATCGCCGGATCGGGCGTGTCGCTTAAGAACTGGGTGTCATTGAGCAGCGCCACATGCCGCGTGGCCGAGCTTTCGTATTCTTGTAAAAATGCACGAATCAATTCATGCAAGGCCGCGCGGTCATTCAAATTGCGCCGCTGGGCGTTGGCCTCGGCTTGCGCAATCAAGGTGAGCAAGCGCTGGGTGTAGCGATCCATCAGATCGAACAAAATTGCCTCTTTGCTGCCGTAATAGTGATACAGCCGCGCCTTGGAGGTGCCGCAAGCGGTAGCAATCTCGTTCATGCTGGCCGCGGGGTAGCTGCGGCTGGCAAAGCACTGCGCAGCGATGTCCAAAATGGCATCGCGCTTGATGTCGTGGGTTGCAGATTTGGGTCGGGCCATGGCGGCATTTTGCCAGCACGGGCAAGGCCGCCATGATGACCACACGTTCAGCGCCCAGGTTCAGCGCCCAAGTTCAGCGTCAAGGTTCAGCGCCCAAGTTCAGGCCAGCACACGGGCGGCGGGGTGACTTGTCACACGCCCGGTCAAACGCCCGATTCGGGCAAGCCGCCCTAGAGCGCGCACCAGCTGAGCCGTGGCCCAACCCAGCTGCCTCAGGGCCTGCAGCCATTGCAGGCCCAATTCGGCCAACGCCCTCTCGCCAACGCCCTGCACCGCCTGCGGTGCAGGCAGCTCGCGCCAGTCAAAATGAACGCTCTGCCCGGGATGGCGCGACTCCATGACCAGGTGCGCCCCGCCCGGCACATCCAAAATCTGACCCGCTTGCAAAAAATGATCGTCGCCTGACAGTCCTGCAAGAGGCTGGCTGCCATGCCGTGTGCCGAACCACGTGATCCATGCGCTTCCCTGCACAATCAAAATCTGGCTGGATCGGCGAGGCCACAAGCTCATGGCGCGCTGGGGGGCCAGGCGCCAAGTACCGACAAAACGCACGGTTTTTGATTTTTGACAGTTGTGCAAGGATGCACACAGCGCGGGTTCAGACATCTCCATCTCCTCGTTGAGACTCACACCAACAAAAGCGTCGGCCCCTTCATAATGCAAGCCAAAGCATTCACCGTCCAATGAAAATCCTCGGCCCTATTGATGCTTGAATTGCATTAATTCATCGCATGCAGGCCCGTATGATGGCGTTCACCATGCCGCCTCGCTCCACCCCCGCCGCCCGCACCCGCCCCATCTCCATGAGTTACCTGCGGGCGTTTGACGCAGTGGCCCGGCACCTGAACTTTCGCATCGCTGCAGAAGACCTGGCGCTGACGCAAAGCGCGGTCAGTCGGCAAATCCAGGCGCTGGAGCATGAAGTGGGCGCCGCCCTGTTTGTGCGCCACACCCGCTCGGTGCAGTTGACCGCAGCAGGCAGCTTGCTGCAACGAGCCACCCATTTGTCGCTGGAACGGGTGGACGCTACGGTGCGGCAAATTAGGCAAAACACCGGGCGCAAAAGCGTCTCCATCACCACCTGGGCCTCCTTTGCCAGCATGTGGCTGATTCCCCGACTGGAAGCGTTCCAGCGCGAGCACCCGGACATCGACATCCGCATCGACGCCTCAGATGCTTTTGTCGATCTGCACAGCGCCGATGTGGATCTGGCGCTGCGCTGCGCCGAACCGAATGCCACCCCGGCACAAGCCGAGCGGCTGTTTGGCGAGCAGCTGACCTTGGTGGCCAGCCCCTGGCTTTTGAAAACCCAGCCGATTCACAACACAGCCGATTTGATGGCCTGCACCTGGATTGAATCGAGCGACTTGCAAAGCGCCCATCATTTGCAATGGTTGAGCTGGCAACGCTGGCTCGAAACCTATGCGGCCTCCTCGCCCTGGCCCTCTTCCTGCCCCCCTTGCTCCCCCACTTGTGCACCGAATGCCCAGACTGCGTTGCCCTCGCCTGCACGCTGGCTGTACTTCAATTACACCTACCAAGTGGTGCAAGCTGCAGTGGCCGGTCAAGGCGTGGCACTGGCCCGCCTGCCCCTGGTGGCCGAGAGTTTAGCCAGCGGTAATTTGGTGGAGGTGTTGCCGCAAACCCGGCTCAATTCACCCTTGGCTTACTGGCTGGTGCGCGCACCGCGCAGCGATGCTCGTCCCGAAGTGCGCGCCTTTTGCGACTGGTTGCGCCAGCAGGCGGCGCAAACCCGCGAGGCCATCGGCGATGTGGCCGACCCTGAGACGGCAGACGACTTGGACTGACGTTTTCAGGAGGACGTCAGGCGGCAATCAGGCCAGCGTCAAACTGGCCAGACCACGCCGTTGTCGTTCAAGATCGCATCAAGCGGTTGGTCATGCGCCTGCGGCTCCAAATCGTCCACATAGCCGTTGGTAAAACCCAGGCCTACGGTGAAGGGTTTGGGTTGCAGTGCAGCCAAAGTGCGGTCATAAAACCCCCCGCCGTAACCCAGTCTGTAGCCACCAGCGCCGTAACCCACGCAGGGCACAAACAACAAAGTCGGCACCACCAGCTCGGTGTCTTTGGGTTTGGGAATGCCGTAGGCATCCTCCTCCATCGGACAGCCCGGGTACCAGGCGTGAAAGGTCAGGGTCTTGTGTTCTTTGTTCACCACCGGCAAACCAATGCGCAAACGCTGCGCGTTGCCTTGCAGCTCGCCATCTTCTTTCCAGCGGTGCAAGGCGGGCAAGGGGTCGAACTCGCCTTTGATCGGCCAGTACGCGCCAATGACCGTGTCGGTGCGCCCGACCAGCCAAATACGCATCACGCGTTGCAGTGCATCGACCCGGGCCTGCCGGTCGGGCATCTGTTGGCGAGCGTGCAGCAACTGAGCCCGAAGGTTTTTTTTCGCGTCTGATCTGTCCATAATCAACCTATGCAATTCCCTCAGATTCTGACACCGCTGGCCGTGCTGGCCCTGACACTGGTTTTTTCAAGCCCCGCACGCTCGCAAATCAAAGCCGAAGACGCTGTGATCATCGAGATGCAGCAAGCCTTTCGCAAGAGCGACAAAGCTCGCTTGACAGCCCTCTTGCCCCAAGCACGCAACCACATGATGGAGCCCTGGGCAGCGTACTGGGAACTGCGCGCGCGCCTGGACTTGGCCAGCAGCGCCGACGTGCAAGAATTTACCAGCCGCTACGCAGGCAGCTACCAAGAAGACCGCTTGCGCACCGAATGGTTACAACAGCTGGGCAAGCGCCGCGACTGGGCCACCTTTGCCGCCGAATACCCCAGATACCGCATGCGTGACGACAGGGAAGTGCGCTGCTACGCTTTGGCCGCTGACTTGGCCACGGGCTCACCCGATACGGCCACAGAATTCAAACGCCTGTGGTACGCGCAAAAAGAAGAGAGCGACGGCTGCAACTATGCGGCCGAACGATTGCACGCTGCCCGTAAGATCGATGGCTTGGACCTGTGGCGAAAAGCCCGCCTGGCCATGGAAAACAGCCGTCCACGGGCCGCCCAGCTGGCCGTCGAGATCGAGGCCAAAGATGTGGGCGCCCAAGTGGCGCTGATCCAGGCCGACCCGATCAAATACCTGGACAAGCGCTTGATGGCCATTACCACCAAGCGCAAAGAACTGTCGGTGCTGGCCTTGATTCGCATCGCCGCCACCAACCCCGACTTGGCGGCCGAGCAACTGCACAAACGCTGGGGCTTGTTTCTGAGCAAAGAAGAGCGCAATTGGACCTGGGGCGCGATTGGCAAGCAGGCCGCTTTCAAGCTGCAAGACAACGCGGGAGAGTACTTTGCCAAAGTCACGCGAGACGCGGACCTGAACGATGACATGTTGGGCTGGAAAGTGCGCGCTGCCTTGCGCCAAGGCGATTGGCCCACCGTGGCGCGCACGATTGATGCGATGCAAGACAGTGCTGCCGAGCCGGTCTGGGTGTACTGGCGCGCTCGCGCTTTGCTGGCCAGCAACCCCAGCGAAGCACAGCGCCAATCGGCCCTGCAGTCCCTGCGCGCCATTGCCAGCGTACGCGGTTTTTACGAACAACTGGCGCTGGAAGATTCAGGCCAAAGCATTGCCCTGCCCGCAAAACCCAGCCCTTTGACTTATCTTGAAAAGGCCGCGGCCAGCGCTAACCCCGGCTTGCAGCGGGCCTTGTTCGCGATTGCCATGGGCCTGCGCAGCGAAGGCAACCGCGAATGGAACTACAACACCAACCTGCACACCCCGGGCGGCATGAGCGACCGCGAACTGTTGGCGGCGGCCGATTTGGCTTGCCAACGCCAGGTCTGGGACCGCTGCATCAACACCAGTGATCGCACTCAAAACGCGATCGACATGGAGCAACGCTTTCCCACCCCGCTGCGCGAGACCGTGCTGCGCAAAGCCAAAGCCGTGGGCCTGGACCCGGCCTACGTGTACGGCCTGATCCGCCAAGAAAGCCGCTTTGTGACCGACGCCCGCTCCGGCGTGGGCGCCTCAGGGCTGATGCAGGTGATGCCCGCCACCGCCCGCTGGACCGCGAAAAAAATTGGTCTGACCGGTTTTGCGGTGGAGCAACTCAATGACCATGAGGTCAACGTCGCCATCGGCACGGGCTACCTCAAACTCGTGCTCGACGATTTTGGTGGCTCCATGCCCATGGCCGCCGCCGCTTACAACGCCGGCCCCGGCCGGCCTCGCGTTTGGCGCAACGGACCGGTGCTGGAAGCGGCCATTTGGGCCGAGGCCATTCCGTTCCAAGAAACCCGGGACTATGTGAAAAAAGTGCTCTCCAACACCACCAACTACGCCGCCGTGCTTACCGGGCAGCCGCAATCGCTCAAAGCGCGCTTGGGCACCGTAGGCCCCAAACCGGTCAACGCGGCCGAGAACTACCCGGACTTGCCTTGATCCGCGGACATCTTCAGACCCCATTGGATAGGTGAGCCCTCTTAAAAACACAATAACGTATTACAGTTATTGCAACATATTTACGTGAACATTTTGTCCACAAGGTAATAGCCATGCATGCCACCACACTTTCATTTCGAGCAGGCGATGACTTCGCCGAACAAACCCGGTCGCTGGCCAACTTCATGGGCGTGAAGAGTTCGGATTACATCCGTCAAGCTGTTCTAGAAAAAAACGAGCAAGTGATGGCGCAGCGAATTGCAACGCTCTCCAAAATGCTCTCTGCCGAACACCTGGGCGTCAATGAATCTCTTGCGGACTCCCTCGCCGATGGCCTCAACTAAGGTCTTGCGTGGACAAATCTGGGAAGTCGATTTCGAGCCACAAGCCCATAAAGAAGAACTAGGTAAACGCAATCGACCTGCCCTGGTCATTCAGACCGATCTTTTAAACCGCGCTGGCCACCCCACCACCATTGTGGTGGCGGGCACGACCCGAGTCAGGCGTGATCAAGACTACTTTCCTCTTCGAATCGCCTTGGTCAAACAGCCTGGGTTGCGCCAGGAAACAGATTTGCGCATTGATCAGATCCTCGTCGTATCCAACCAACGATTCATGGGTACGCGACCACTCGCGACCCTGAGCATGAACCATCTCAAACGAGTTGAAGAGGCATTGAGACTGCTTGTCGGCCGCTAGGCTTTAAGCCTCACCCAGACGCGCCAAGGCTTCGTCCAGATTCCGGTTGATTTTTTCGGCAATTTGAACCTTGTAGGCGCGCAGCAAAAAGCCCAGTGTGACCTGCAACTCAAACTGCGCGGCGTCCACACGCAGCAGCCCTTGTGCGCCAGGGCGCTCAAAGGTGACTTGGTCTTCGCCCTCGCCGGGTGTGTGG
>CANGEG010000136.1 GCA_947452725.1 Comamonadaceae bacterium
CCTACAATTCGGCCATGACTTTCTCTGCCATTTCCGCACTCTCCCCCCTGGACGGGCGTTATGCCGCCAAGCTGGCCTCCCTGCGCCCACTGACCAGCGAGCTGGGCTATATGCACCGGCGCGTGCAGGTGGAGCTGGCGTGGTTCACGGCTTTGTCGGATGCTGGCTTTGACGAGTTCAAACCTTTGACGCCCGGCGCGCGCAGTTATTTGACGAGTTTGGTGAAAAACTTTTCTGAGGCCGATGCACTGGCCATCAAAGAAATTGAAAAAACCACCAACCACGATGTGAAGGCGGTGGAGTACTGGATTAAATCTAAATTCAAAGACCGCCCTGAGCTGGAAAATGCCGCAGAGTTTGTGCACTTTGCCTGCACCAGTGAAGACATCAATAACACCAGCCATGCGCTGCAGCTCAAGGGCGCGCGTGTCCAAGTCTTGTTGCCCGCTGTGGACGGTTTGATCGACAAGCTGCGCAGCATGGCGCACCAATTTGCGGATGTGCCGATGCTCAGCCGCACCCATGGCCAGACGGCCAGCCCCACCACCGTGGGCAAAGAGCTGGCGAATGTGGTGATGCGCTTGCGCGGTTGCCGGGACCACATCGCCGCGGTGAAACTGATGGGCAAGATGAACGGCGCGGTGGGCAACTTCAACGCCCATTTGTCGGCCTGGCCCGAGTTCGACTGGGAAGCCTTTGCCCAGCGCGTGATTGAAACGCCCGAGTTCGGCGAAGTGCCCGGCGCCAACGCCTGGGGCCTGGGTTTGACGTTCCAGCCCTATAGCATCCAGATCGAGCCGCACGACTATATGGCCGAGTTGTTTGATGCCGTTGCACGTACCAACACCATCTTGATCGACCTGTCGCGTGACATTTGGGGTTATGTGTCGCTGGGCTACTTTAAGCAGCGCCTGAAAGCCGGTGAGATTGGCTCTTCGACCATGCCGCACAAAGTCAATCCGATCGACTTTGAGAACGCCGAAGGCAACCTGGGCTTGGCCAATGCGGTGCTCAAGCACCTGAGCGAGAAGCTGCCAATCAGCCGCTGGCAGCGCGATTTGACCGACTCCACTGTGCTTCGCAACATGGGCGTGGGCCTGGGTTACGCCGCACTGGCGTATGCCTCATTGATGGCGGGTTTGAACAAACTCGAACTCAACGAAGAAGCCTTGGCCGCCGATTTGGACGGTGCATGGGAAGTGCTGGCCGAACCGATCCAGACCGTGATGCGCCGCTACGGCGTTCAAGGTGCTTACGAAAAGCTCAAAGAAGTCACGCGCGGCAAGACCGTGACCGCCGCCGACCTGCACGGCCTGATTGCTGCGCTTGAGATTCCGCAAGCCGACAAAGACCGCTTGCTGGCCATGACGCCCGGCAGCTACGTGGGCAAAGCGGCCGAGTTGGCGCGGCGGGTCTGACCCAATGGCGCTCAAATCCACCATCTACAAAGTCAACTTGTCGATTGCCGACATTGACCACAATTACTACGCAGACCATGCCCTGACCTTGGCGCGGCATCCGAGCGAAACCGATGAGCGGATGATGATCCGTTTGCTGGCCCTGGCCATCCATGCCCATGAGCTGCACAGCGTGTGCAAGGGCGACGGCACCTTGGGTTTTGGGGCCGGCTTGTCTGACCCGGACAACCCAGACCTGTATTTGCGCGACTTCACCGGTCGCACCCGCTTGTGGGTGGAGGTGGGGCAACCCGAAGACAAGCCGCTGAACAAAGCCTGCCAAAAGTCAGATGCGGTACGGGTTTATGCCTTTAACCACGCGGCCGAAGTATGGTGGAAGGGCATTGAAAACAAGCTCAGCCGGATGGACAAATTGCAGGTTTGGCGTGTGCCCACCGAGGGCTCTCAAGAGCTGGCTAAGTTGGCCGAACGCAGTATGCAAATGCAAGCGACAGTGCAAGAAAACTCAGTCACGTTCAGCAGCGACAAGGGCAGTGTGCACATCGAGCCGGTGCGCTGGAAATAAGTCTCCCAGGTTGGCGCTGCGGTTTGGGGCCGCTTTTTAGTGCTTAAAAATTCACAGCAGTGAGAGTTGCGCTTCGGCCGCGGCCTTGGCCCAATCGCGCTCCTGCGCGGCGCGTTCTGCGTAGCGGTTAAAGCGCCAAGAGCTGCCTTCTACGGTGATGCGGTGCCACACATCGCGTTTTTCACCTGGGCTCATTTCGGTCCACAGTTGGACTTCTTCAAAAGTGCGTCCACACCCTTTGCACATCTCATCGCCCTGGCTGGTCGAGCAAATGGCAATGCAGGGTGTGTCGGGCGTGCTGGCGTACCACGCCTGCCAGGCCTCGGCCGCAGCCAGCGGTATGCTGAACTCGTCGGCCTTGTCCTCATGGTGGTAGACCATCAAGGCGTAGACTTCGGCCAAAGCACGCAGCTCCCGGGGCAAGGTGATGCCGTCGGGAGAAGGGTTTTTGGCGCGCCAGTAGTTGATGGCGGCCTCGATGTCGGTGATGTAGATGCCGGCCATGATCTGTGTTCTAAGGGAGAGCGATCATAGCTGTTTCGGGCAATTGGCGACAGCTGCCCGGCCGCAGGCCTTGAAATGCTCAGGCTGTCCCCATGGCCGAGGGGCGCTAAGTTCGATGCTCGGTATTCCTGTCAAACTGCAAGGGCTTCGCCTTCAATGTGTAATGGCAAGTGAAGGGGAGTAACTCCCAAAGCGAGCGCTGCACCGCCAACGTGCATGGGCTCGCACTATCGACTTGCCGTCAGCACGAAGCGGGTGCTCCCAAAGCACATCACTTCCGGTGGGTCGGGCTCTTGCGTTATGCACCAGCTGAGTGAGACCTTCGAGGACAAGCCGAAAGGCTTTTGTACACACTCGAAGGAACCAAAAATGGAATTTTTATCTGCCCCTTGGTGGTCGGCTTTGCTGGCCATTGTATTGATTGATCTCGTCTTGGCCGGCGACAACGCCATCGTGATTGCCTTGTCCGCACGCAGCTTGCCCCCAGCGCTGCAAAAAAAAGCCATCGTCTGGGGCACAGTGGGCGCCATTGCGGTGCGCTCGGTGATGACGGTGGGGGTGGTCTGGTTGTTGCAAATTCCCGGCCTGATGCTGGTCGGCGGGCTAGGCCTGCTGTGGATCGCGTTCACGCTGCTTGCCGACCAAGACACGGGTGCGCAAGACGCACCTGTGGCGACTTCTTTTTGGGGGGCTATGAAAACCATTGTGGTGGCCGACGCACTGATGGGCGTGGACAACGTCTTGGGCGTGGCGGGTGCGGCGCACGGCGCCATGGATCTGGTGATCTTGGGTTTGCTGATCAGCGTGCCGATTGTGGTGTTAGGCAGTTCGGTGGTGCTGAAAATGGTGGAGCGTTTCCCCGTCATCATCCCATTGGGCGCGGCGGTGCTGGCCTACACGGGCGCCAAGATGATCTTGGACGAGCCCTTGCTGAGTGACTTTTCTGAGGCCCTCAACCCTCCCTTGCGCTGGCTTGTGTCGGCGCTGGCCGTGGGCGCTGTGTGCGGCGGTGGCTGGTGGATGACGCGGATCAAACAAGCGTCATAAAACGCCAGAGGGTTTCTATGAGGCTGCTAAGCTAACGCCATGAAATTGATTCTCAAATGGTTGTTGTGCGCAGGCGCCTTGCTGCTGGTGGCCCAGCTCTACAGCGGTGTGCAGTTGCAAAACTTCAGCGCCGCCTTGATTGCAGCGCTGGTGTTGGGCTTGTTCAACACGTTGTTGCGCCCGGTGCTGATCGTGTTGACCTTGCCCATCACTGTGGTCACGCTGGGCTTGTTTCTGTTCGTGATTCATGCTTTTATGTTTTGGGCCGCCTCGGGCATGCTGGACGGATTTGCCGTGACCGGCTTCGAAGCCGCGTTGATTGGCTCAGTGCTGTATTCCCTGCTGTGTATGCTGATCGACTCAGCGCTCGAGCAACTGTTCCCGCCACAGCGACTGCACTAGGCGCAAACGCGCATCGACAATCGATGCTTCGATGTGGTCAGCCCCTTGCAGCAAAGGCTGTTTACGCGCCACATCTTGCGCGGCCTTGAAACGGTCTAACGCGCCGCTGTAGTCCATGCGCGCGAGCTGCGCTTCGCCTTCGGCGCGCAGCGATTGCAGCGGCTGTCCCTGTGCCATCCAACCTGCTGCCAGCGCTTGCCAAGCTTGACCGTCGCCCGGATGTTCTTGTAGCCAATTGCGCAGTTGCAGTAGGCTTTCATTGAGCGCAGGCGAGGCGCCCAGCCGGGTGCGCGCTTGAACACCAGCCAAGAGTTCGGGCCTGCGCACAGCGGTGCTCGATGGCACAGCCGGGATCGCGGACAGGGCCGCCAGCACCCCGTGCATGTCGCTTGCTTGGTAAGCCAAATCGGTTTTCAACAATTGAACAAGGCGAAAGGCTTTGGCGTCACTTTGTACCAAGGGTGTCAAACGCTGAATCAATCGCTGTGCCAGTTGCGGGTCGCGCAACGACATTTGCGCCACAGCGGCGGTATAAAGAACGCTGACCTGTTTGGCCACTGTTTGGCGCGCCAAAAGGGGGTCAGCGGCCTCCTGGGTCCAACTGCGCAGCATGTCTACGCCTGGTTGCGACAGCACTTTGGAGCGGGCCGTCATGATCGCATGCTCAAAGTCGGGCTGGCTCTGCGCCGTGCGTGCGGTCAGCAATTGCTGGCGCCCTTGCATGTCGGCCATGCGTTCGGTGGTCATGGGGTGCGAGCGCAAATATGGAAATGAGCCGTTGTCGTTCAAGGCCGAGGCTTGCTGCAGCTTGCCAAACATGCTCACAAAGCCCTGCGGGTCAAACCCGGCGTCGGTCATCACGCTGTAGCCCACCCGGTCGGCTTCGCGCTCCATGTCGCGCGAGAAGCTCAGCTGGCTTTGAATTGCGGCAGCTTGACCACCCACGATCAAGGCCTGCGCGCTTTGGGGGCTCTTGCTGGCCGCCAGCAGGCCCAAAATCATGGTGCCGATCATGATGGGCGTCATGCGCGATTGCGCGCTCATGGAGCGCGAGATATGGCGCTGGGTGACGTGGCTCAGTTCGTGGGCCATGACAGAGGCCAGCTCATCGCGGCTGCTGACGACACTGAGTAAGCCCAGGTGCACACCCATATAGCCACCCGGTAAGGCAAAGGCGTTGACGGAGCGGTCTTTGCCCAACAGGATTTTCCAGGCAAAGCGCTCTTGCATCTCCGGGCTCATTTCGCCGCGTGCCAGCGCGCTGGTGACTAGCGGGCGCCACAGGCTTTGGATGTACTCGTCAAGAATCGGGTCCTCGATGAAATCGGGATCGCGGTAAAGTTCCCGTGCAATCCGATCGCCGATGCTGCGCTCGGCGCTCAGCGTGATGTCCGAGCCGTCACCCAAACTGGGCAAGGCCGTGGTTGGGCTCAGTGCGCCTTGCCGTGCGGGGGCCTGAGCCCAGGCCGGTATCAACAGGCACGCGGCGGCCCATGTGACCAGCCCAGTGAGGGGTTTGCGCGACAATGCCAACAACTTCAAGCTTTTTTTCCATCGAGTGAACGACCGTATCATGCCTGCTTGATCTGCGAATCAAGTCAAGCCCGTGTAAATTTCACGGGCATTGTTCAGCCTTTTTATGTAAACCCTATGAGCAGCACCTCTTCATTCACCCATTTTGATGCCCAAGGTCAAGCGCACATGGTCGACGTGGGCGCTAAAGCGGCGACCCACCGCGTGGCGGTGGCTACAGGTTGCATTGAGATGCAACCCGCGACGTGGAGTCTGATTGCTTTGGGCACCGCGAAAAAGGGCGATGTGCTGGGCATTGCCCGGATTGCCGGCATTCAAGCCGCAAAAAAAACCAGCGATTTGATCCCGCTGTGCCACCCTTTGGCGCTGTCACGCGTGGCGGTGGACTTTGAAATGCTGCAAACGCCCCTGCCACAGGTCGTTTGCATCGTGACGGCTGAAACCGTGGGCCCGACCGGTGTGGAGATGGAAGCTTTGACCGCGGTGCAAGTGGCCTTGCTGACGATTTATGACATGTGCAAAGCCGCGGACCGGGGCATGACCATAACCGGCGTGAAGCTGCTGCAAAAGCAGGGCGGCAAGTCAGGGCATTGGGTGGCTGAGAAATAAGTCTTGCTTCGAGCCGCGGCCTGAGCAAAACGGGCTAGGCCCGTTTTAACTCACTGTGGACGTTGGGTTCAACTGCGCAGCTCAGTTGGACTTACACGACGTTGGCAAGTACTTCGCTTCCAAACCATTGGAGGCGGCAGGCCCGCAGCGCCAGCCGGCAATGGACTTGCCCCCGTCGGTGGTGCCTACCAGCTTGGTGCTGGCGCTTTGCAGGGGCGTGAGCGAGATGCTGTTGGCCATGGCGCTGGTGCTGCCGCGCAGGGTGGCCGGGTTGCCGACCACGGTGATCACGCCGTTGGCGTCTGCGGCTACGCTGATCACGTACTGCAAGCTTTGGGTTTCGCATGCCTTTGGTAAAGAGGCCGATACATCGGCCTGTGTCGCCTTGGTCACCGTTTCGGTGATGGCCGTTTTGCAACTGGAGGCCGCCTCCAGCAACTCAGACACCTTGGTGCGGACCGCGTAGTCCTGGTATTGGGGCAGCGCGATAGCGCCCAAGATACCGATGATCGCGAGCACGATCATCAACTCGATCAATGTGAGGCCACGGACAGGCGGGTGCTTGGTTGGCATGGTGCGATCTCCCCTTGAGTGATGTGATTTAAAAATAATCGGCCTCCAATGCAGGCCTTGCGACAAAGCAAGGGTGCGTTGGAGGCCAGCAGCGAGGTGGGCCGGAGGGGGGTTATTCGACGGCTTGTGCGGCCGCGTGGTGCCTGCTTTGCAAGAATTTGCCAATCCCTACCACCAGCGCCGCGCCGGCTGCGGCTGCGGCGTAATGCAGCCAAGTGTTGGCCGCCAAAACGTCAGACAAAGCCACATCGCTGACGATGGTCTCGCCGCCAACCCAGCCGATCAAGCCGGCGCCAAAGACGACGATGACGGGGAAGCGCTCCATCATTTTGATCATCATGGAGCTGCCAAAAACCACCAGCGGAATGCTGATGGCCAAGCCGATGATCAGCAGCAATTCGTCGCCCTTGGCGGCTGCAGCTACGCCAATCACGTTGTCCAGGCTCATTACCAAGTCGGCAATCAAGATGGTGCGTACGGCGTGCATCAGGTTGGAGGCCTTGGGCTCGCCATCGTCATCGCCTTCTTCTTCGCTGAGCAATTGCACGCCGATCCACAACAGCAACAAGCCGCCAATGATTTGCAAATAAGGCATGGCCAGCAATTTGGCGGCAACCACGGTCAAAGCAATGCGCAGCACCACTGCAGCGCCAGAGCCGATCATGATGGCTTTGCGCTGTTGTTCAGCGGGCAGTGAGCGTGCGGCCAAGGCGATCACTACCGCGTTGTCGCCGGACAAGATGATGTTGATCCAGACGATCTTCAGCAGGCCAATCCAAAAATCCGGGTTTTGCAAAATATCCATGTCTCTCTCCGATGACTAAATTAAAAAAGCGCTGACAATTTGCATCGCCAGCGCTTTCAGATCTGGGCCCTTATTTTAGCGGGGAGTGCTCCCCGCCAGGTCCGTAGTAGTGCTTACTTCAGTTGAGCTTTGAGCAATTTGCCCAATTCAGAGGGATTGCGTGTGACGATGAAGCCGCACTCTTCCATGATGGCCAACTTGGCATCGGCCGTGTCGGCACCGCCAGAGATCAAAGCACCCGCATGGCCCATGCGCTTGCCGGGAGGGGCGGTCACACCAGCGATGAAGCCGACGATGGGCTTTTTCATATTGGCTTTGCACCACATGGCTGCTTCTGCTTCGTCGGGTCCGCCGATTTCACCGATCA
>CANGEG010000137.1 GCA_947452725.1 Comamonadaceae bacterium
AAACAGCGCCAGAAAGCCAATCACGGCCACGGCATCAGGACTCAGATCCATGCCTTACTCCACATCTTTAAATTCAGGGTGCTCTTGCAGCGTGTCAGGCTGAAAGATCAAGCGCCAGGTGCGTATGGCAATCAACAAAACGGCGCACACATCACCCATCCAGGCGACGGCAAAAAAGGGCCAGGTGGGCAAGTTCAGGTCGTAGGTGAGCACGTTGTCGTTATAAGTGCCGCGCACTTTGTCAAACAACATGATGGTTTGCACAGTTACCACAAACAGCAGCACCAGCGTGGCCAACACATCAATAACGCGCTTTAGTCGTGCATTCGACAGACTCCAAACCAGGTCCACCGTGATGTGACTGCCACGGTAACTGGTGGCTGCGATGCCCCAAAAAATCAAAATTCCCAGCATCAAACGACCAAAGTCGTAAGCGTCTGGAATCGAGGTGCTGAAAAATTTGCGCAACAGCACTGAGATGAAAATGTTGGCCGCTACCAGTCCCACGAACATAGCGGCCATCCACTCGATCGAATCAATGATGCGGTCAAACACATTTTTGTTGACTGCGGTCGAGGTCTGCATGCCGCGTCCTTACATCGCTGATTTGTACTTAGCCAAAGTCTGGCGCAGCGCGTTCATCACAGCGGCCGGATCTTCACCTTTCTTTTTCACGTCCTCAGCCCATTGTTTTTCTGCAGGGGCCACGGCTTGCTTCCAAGCGGTCAATTGGTCAGGGGTGAGTTTGTAGACTTCGCGGTTCGGATCGGCGGCCAGTTTAGTGTGACCGGCCATTTCAAAGTCAGCCCAGGCGCTACCCACTTTCTCGGCCCACTCACTGGTGCAATGGCTATCAACGGCAGTTTTTTGAGTTGCCGACAAGGCTGCGTATTTGTCTTTGTTCATGACCCAGACAAAAGGCGTCACATAAAAGGGAACATCCATGTGGTACTTGACCACTTTGTCAATACCAAACAGCGACAAGGAGCCCCATGGGAAGGTGATCGCATCGGCCACGCCGCGTTCGAGCATATCGCGCGACTCGGGTGCCGAAGCTTGCACATTGGTGCCGCCCAGCAAGGTGATGACTTGACCCACGGTGGCCGTAGCAGGACGCACTTTCAGACCTTTAATGTCGGTGGGCAAGACAATTTTCTTGCGTGAGTGAATCGCACCTGGATCGTGCACAAATGCAAAGCAGAAATGTACTTCTTTCATTTCCTTGGCCGCGAAGTTGCGGTACCAAGCATCCACCGCGGCCGACCCGGCCTTGGCGTTATTGATCATGAAAGGCAGCGATGTGGCAGCAAACACAGGGAAACGACCAGGTTGGTAGCCAGGATTCACGTAGGAGAAGTCAGCAATGCCATCTCGCGCCATGTCGTAATGGTCAAAGGCTTTACCCAGTTGTTCTGAAGGAAACAAGGTGGGGCTGAGCGTGCCGCCCGAAGCTTTTTTCAAGCTTTCACCCCAGGCTTGTAAAGCGGGGTTAAGCGCGTGCTGCGCCGGCACCCAACTGGACAATTTCAACATCACTGCTTTGTCTTGCGCTTGCACAGCGCTGGCCATCGTCAATGCCACCAGACCAGCGCTCAGACTGAGTTTGAAGCTTGCTTTTTGAAAGTTCATTTTTGTGTCTCCGGGTTGTTGTCGTAAATAAAAAATATGCCGCAAATTCGTGTGATTATCCTAGCCGAATTTGCATCCAGAACGTGATGGGGTTGCACCTGAGTCAGGGGCATTTATTTTAAAAATTCAGCCTTGGATTTTTCATCCACCGAATCGGCTGCGCTAGCACTGGTCGAGCCGGTGCACCGTTTTGCAGCAAGGCCTGGTCCAGCGCCTGGCCTGCCTCATCCTGCAAGGCCGCTTGCCGAATCCGGGCAACGCTCTGTGCTTCTTGTGCGGGGGTCTTTGCACTTTGCGAAGTAGTCAGGTGCGTGATGATGTGCAGCAAATTGTCTTTGCCGCGCTCGTTGGTGCTTCCGTAGCCTTTGATCAGTTGACCACAGCGCGCCACTTCCAGCCCCAGCGCCGGATCACGTTGCACGCCACGCTGGACCGCCTGCAACCAAGCGTTAATGGACTGTTGTTCGGCCTTAAAACGGCTACCCCATGGGCGCACAAACTTCAAAGCGGCCATCAAACGCAAGGCCAACATCCCGGTGATAGAGTGCGTACCGATCTTCAAAGGCAAGGCCCAGGGCGAGTTTCCTTTCAGCGTTCGTGCACGGTCCCAGCGCACCAAAGGGTTGGCCAGAAAGTCGGGCAACAAGCCCGCTAACTCTGGTACACCTGGCTTGAAGTGGTCATAAATCTTAAGCAAGTCTTGAACATTGGCTTTGACTTCGCCGCGTACCCGCTGCCCGCGTGACACACGGCTTTTCAAATCGGCCACACGCACCACATCGTCAAAGGCCATCCATAAGGCGAGCCAGCGTGCGCTTTCTTCGGTGACCGGCCAAGCATCAACAGAAGCTGGTGCTGTAAAGGCGGAGGAAGGTGAAGCAGCGGATTTTTCGGCAACGAAAATCTGATCCAAACGTGCCAGATACTGATCCGCATAGGCCTGATTTTGATATTCGAGCACGCGCGCGTAACCCAGCGACAACATGCGGTGCAGCGGCGCGGGGAAATGCTTAGACACGGCAGTAGGCACCTCACCAACCGGCTCTATTGGCGCGGGTGTCATAACTGATTCTATGAAATGGTGTTGTACGCGTTGCGCCTCAATGGCGTCATAACCCAGAGCAAAACCGCGCAAACTGGCTTGCGCCGATTTGCCAGCGTGGCCGATCACAGCTTCGTAGTCAGCGCGGGCAAAGGGCAGCACGCCGCTGGCGGCGATGCAGCCGAACATCACAGCGCTCACGACAGTGCCCGCCTCTTGAGTCATGCGAGCCATATCCAAAATATGGTGCGCCTTACTGTGCTCGGCCACCAGAGTGCGCAGATTGGCCCCATCCGTGCGACCATCACCTATGGTCATTTTTTCGATGGTCGTCAAAATACGGGCCGACGAGGTGATGACACAGGTATGGGCCGCCGACGTCAGGCCGTTGCCAATTTGCCTTGCAGTTTCGAGTAACTCCGAGGACACCAGCGCATCCAACCGGCCTGGCAACGGGTTCAAGCCCAGCACGGGCTGCTTGCCTCCCAAGCTGCCGCGCTTTTGTGGAAAGACTTCGATGTAATAAGTGGTAGCGCCGGTACGTTGTGCAACGCCCGGAATGGAGGTTGCTTGCGCCGGGTAGTCAGTGCGTAGCGCTACCTCGACCAGCCAGTCAGCCAACACACCGCCGCCCTCACCGCCCAAGGCGCACAACAGGATTGAAATAGGTTTCGTCATATTCAGTCTCTGGGTCAGGCAGGTTGCAGCAAGCGCACCACCGAGGTTTGAAAACCATGCCACAGGCGCTCATGCCATTTGGGGTTTTGCACCACTTCGGCGCGGTAAAACGAGGGGCACAGCGTGGCGGCGTGGGCGTTTTCACCGCACAAGCCGCAGCCCACACAACCGTCAATCACCGTGGCTACCGGGTCCACCTTGAGCGGATCGGGATTGTCTTTCAGCGTAAGCGTCGGGCAGCCAGAAAGGCGAATGCAGGCATGGTCGCCGTTGCACACGTCCTCGTCCACGCCGTACTTCACCCGCTCTACCCGCTCGCCCTGAGACAGCAATGAGGCCAACCAGGGCTTGATGCGACGTTGGCGTTCCAGTTGGCATTCACCTTCGGCCACAATGACTTTCAGGCCTTGAAACTCGGTCGAAAAAGCCTCGATCAACGTGGCTTGCATATCTTTGACTTCGTAAGTGTGCACGGTACGTAGCCACTGCACGCCCAAGCCTTTTAGCGTAGTTTCAATCGTCTGGTTCATGTGCACCAGGCTTTGTCGTTTGTCGTCGGCCAAGCCCTTGGCCGCTTCGCTGGGCGTGGAGATGATGTCTTGCGTGCCGGTGGCCGACGTGTAGCCATTTTTAAAAATCAGCAGCACCGCATCGTCCCCGTTGAACAGCGCACTTTGCACACCTGTGAGAAGCCCGTTGTGCCAAAAACCGCCATCACCCATGACCGAGAGCACACGCCGCTTCATCAGTGGCGAGACGCCCGCGCGGCTGGCCAAACTCATGCCATAACCAAGGATCGAATGCCCTACCGAAAACGGCTCAAAAGTGGCCAAGGCGTGGCAACCAATGTCGCCAGAGACATGCACCGGTCCCACGGTTTGCTGCGCCAATTTGAGGGCCGAGAACACCGGCCGTTCAGGGCAACCAATGCACATGCCCGGTGGCCTCGGCGGCAGGCCGGCGCCCAACTCTTGCTGCACTTGCAGACGGCGCGACTTGTTGTCTTGCAGCCACTGAGGTGTGTTGGCCGGTATCAATTTGGGTCGGTGCTTTTGCAAAAATTTCAGCAACCCTTGGGCCATGACTTCGGCGGTGTACTCGCCGCCTTGCGGCAGCATGTCTTTGCCATGCAGCGGCGTTTGCAGATCTTGCCGACGCAGGGTCAGTGCCAGCTCTTGCTCAATGTATTCGGGCTGGCCTTCTTCCAGCAACAGCACCGCCGTTTTGCCTGCGCAAAATGCTGTGAGCTCTTCAGGCACCAAGGGGTAGGTCACATTCAGCACCAGGATCGACAGGCTGCATTCGCCAAAGGCATCGGCCAGATCGAATTGCTGTAAAGCGCGAATTAAGGTGTTGTACAAACCACCTTGCACAATAATTCCTAGGTCCTGCTGCGCACCGCCCGAAAAATGTTCATTTAGTTTGTGCTCGGTGATGAAGCGCCGCGCCGCAGGGATGCGCTCCTCTGTCTTGCGCTTTTCATGCACGAAAGTGACGGGCGGATGCGCCAAGCGCATGTAGTCAAAACCCGCAGGGTTTTCGAGCAAGTTCTTTTTAGAGATGTGTGGCGCTTGATTGTCCCGCGCTGCAAAGCTGCCGCGCACATGGCACGCGCGTATGCGCAACTCCATGATCACCGGCATATTGCTGGCTTCGCTTAGCTGGAAACCTTGCTCCACCATGTTCACCATTTGCGTCAGCTCAGGCCGGGGGTCGAGCAGGCACATGCTGGATTTGAGCGCATAAGCATGGGTGCGCTCTTGGATCACACTGGCGCCTTCGCCGTAGTCCTCGCCCACCACGATCAACACACCGCCGGTCACCCCGGGGGACGACAGGTTGGACAGCGCATCGGCCGCCACGTTGGTGCCGACGATCGACTTCCAGGTCACCGCACCGCGTATCGGGTAATGGATGGAGGCACCCAGCATGGCGGCGGCAGAGGCTTCGTTGGAGCAGGCCTCCACATGCACGCCCAGCTCATCCATATAGGGTTTGGCTTGCACCATGACATCGAGCAAGTGCGACACCGGAGCCCCTTGGTAGCCACCCACATAGGAGACTCCCGATTGCAGCAAGCCCTTGGTGATGGCCAAAATGCCTTCACCATAAAAGGTTTCCCCCTCGCCAATCCGCAAGGACTTGATCTCTTCGTGAAATGAAACTTCCAAGGCGCGCTCCTCACCCAATAGGTATTGGGCTTTGTGTGGCCATCTTACATATTCATCTATAAAATATTTCAAATAAAATACATGCATTAAATGAATATCAATAATCTCGACTTAAATCTGCTGCGGCTGTTTGATGCCATTTGGCGAGCGCGTAGCGTGAGCCATGCCGCGAAACAACTTGGCTTGTCGCAACCTGCGGCCAGCCAGGGTTTGGCGCGGCTGCGCAACGCTCTGGGCGATGCTTTGTTTGAGCGCAGTGGCGCAGGCGTGCGCCCTACGCCCAGAGCTGATCGCCTGGCCAAAGCAGTGCAAAACGCACTGGCAACTTTGGAAGAAGCATTGAATGCCTCAGACGACTTTGACCCGTTGCGCAGCCAGCGTCTGGTGCGCATGCATTTGAGCGACATTGGCGAGGCGAGGTTTTTGCCGGACATCGTCACCTTGCTGCAAAAAAATGCACCGGGCATTCGACTTGCAGCTCTGTCGCTGCCACACAACCAAATCAGCGCAGCCCTGGACAACGGACAACTGGACTTGGCCGTCGGTTATCTGCCAGAAGTGACGCACACGCAGCAGAGTCCTTTGCTGGAGGACAGGTATGTGGTTCTGCTTCGCAAAGGGCACCCGGTATTGAAACAGGGCACCAACATGGGACTGCCACTCAAGGCTTTGTCCAGTCTGGAGTTCGCCGCCGTGCGCACCCATGCTGACACGCTGCGCATCTTAGAGCGGATGCGTTGGCAGCATCAGCTGCGGCTCACGGTCAGTCATTTTCTATCGTTGCCTGAAATCGTACGCCAGAGCGACTTGGCGGTGCTGATGCCGCGCAACTTTGCCCAAGGATTTGCTGCCGCAGGTGAACTCGAAATGCTGGAGCCCGATCTGCCCTTGCAGGACTTCACGGTATCCATGCACTGGAGCGTTCGCTTTGACAAGGACCCCTGCTTAAGCTGGCTTCGTCAAGCCTTGCTGCGCAACTTTACCGGGCAGGGAGCCGGTTAAGAGCCCTGCTCCGATCTACACCTAAACGTCTGCCAGCACGCGCAAATGCGCTTCCACACTGCGCGACAGAGCGCTCAGGTTGTAGCCGCCTTCCAGACAGCTGACGATTCGACCTTTAGAAAAGCGCTGCGCTATGTCTTTAATACGCTGTGTGATCCAGGCGTAGTCCTGCTCCACCAAGCCCAACTGGCCCATGTCGTCTTCGCGGTGGGCATCAAAACCAGCACTGATGAAAATCATCTCTGGACGATGTGCCTCCAGCCGCGGGATCCACATCATTTCGATGATCTCACGTAGATCCATGCCCTTGGTATAAGCCGGAACGGGCACGTTCACCAAGTTCGCAGCGTCTGACTGGGAGCCCCCTTCAGGGTAGAAAGGATGCTGGAAAAAGCTCACCATCAAGATGCGCTGGTCGCCGGCCACAATGTCCTCGGTGCCATTGCCGTGGTGCACATCAAAATCGACAATGGCTACACGTTTAAGGCCATGACGCTCGACCGCATACTTGGCAGCGATCGCTACGTTATTAAAAAAACAAAAGCCCATGCCCTTATCGCGGCAGGCATGGTGACCGGGTGGTCGCACCGCACAAAAAGCATTCTCCAACTCACCAGCAATCACCGCGTCAGTGGCTTCCAGCGCAGCACCGGCAGCCCGCAATGCGGCGTCCCAGGTGAAGCTGTTGATCATGGTGTCCGGGTCCAACGCGGTGTGTGGAGGGCCACCCGCGTCCATGTCCTCGCGCAACATATCGTTTAAGCCGCGCAGCGAAGCGACATGCATGCGGCCATGCGCCAGCTCAATGTCGGCCAGCGCCGCCAAACCGGGCTCGCGCCGCTCTAGGGCATGGTCCAGTCCGGTCACGAGTAAACGGTCTTCGATGGCACTCAAGCGCTCTGGACATTCCGGGTGTCCGGCACCCATTTCGTGTTTCCAAAAATCGCGATGTGAAAAATAACCTGTAGCGCCCATGTCTTGATTTTTCTTGATTTGATGAAATTAGCGCGCCTGCGCGCCATTAGCTCGGGTCAGCTTATCACGCAGCCCACGCCCAACAACCGGCGAGCCGCTGCACTTCTTTGGTTTTTGAGCCAGATCAAGAAGAAAACCAAGGCCCCGCCCATTACACTGAAACCTTTGTTTGCACGGCGTCGGCTTGGCGCCGTTTACCCATCAGCCTCCTACGCTTTGCCCCATGTCGTTACGCCCCACCCTCACACCGACCACCAGTCTGCGTCTTGCCACTTGGAGCTGGGTTCTCGTCTGCTGTTTGATCAGCCC
>CANGEG010000138.1 GCA_947452725.1 Comamonadaceae bacterium
ATCGATCCGTCGCTGGTGGACGACCGCGCCAACAACGTGGTGCATGTGCTCAAGCAGGCTGGTTTTGAGGCCTATATCGTCGGCGGCGCGGTGCGCGATTTGCTGGTGGGTCTGCGCCCCAAAGACTTTGATGTGGCCACCGACGCCACGCCCGAGCAGGTCAAAGGCCTGTTTCGCCGCGCCTTCATCATCGGGCGGCGCTTTCGCATCGTACATGTGGTCTACGGACGTGGCCGCGAGCATGAGGTGATTGAAGTCTCCACCTTCCGCGCCCATCTGGATAATGCGGCGGCCGAACAGGTCAAAGGCAACGAGCGCACCAGCAAGAGCGAGTTGGCGGGCATGAAGCACGCAGTGGACTCAACTGGCCGGGTGCTGCGCGACAACGTGTGGGGCCCACAAGATGAGGACGCCACGCGACGTGACTTCACCGTCAACGCCATGTATTACGACCCTGAATCACAAATCGTGGTCGACTACCACGGCGGCATGCAGGACGTTAAAAAGCGGGTACTTCGCATGATTGGCGACCCCGCCACCCGTTACCGCGAAGACCCGGTGCGCATCATCCGTGCCATACGCTTTGCAGCCAAGCTCAGCCCCTTGGGCTTTAAGTTGGAGAGCAAAACCGCCAAGCCTTTGGTGGCGTGCAAAACGCTGCTGGCCGATGTGCCGCAAAGCCGCTTGTTTGACGAAATGCTGAAATTGCTGCAAACCGGTCATGCTCTGGCCTCGATTGAGCAGTTGATTGGTTTGGGTTTGGCCAAAGGCATTTACCCCTTGCTGGATGTTGTGGTCGAGCGTGCGCAGTCGCCGTTTGTCAAAGCTGCCTTGGCCGACACCGACCGCCGCGTGGGCGAGAGCAAACCCGTGGCACCCAGCTTCTTGCTGGCCTGCGTGTTATGGGCCGATGTGCGCGAGGGCTGGGACAAGCGCTTGGCTCGGCGCGAGCATTCCTTTCCGGCGCTGCAAGACGCGATCGACGAAGTGTTCAATGCCCGCATTGGCGACGTGTCGGGGCGGGGAAAACTGGCGGCCGACATGCGCGAGATTTGGATGATGCAGCCACGCTTTGAAAAGCGCGTGGGCAGCACACCGTTTGGCTTGGTCGAGCAAGCCCGGTTTCGCGCAGCCTTTGACTTTTTGCGCCTGCGCGCCGACGTGGCCGAAGTCGATGTGACGCTGGCCGACTGGTGGCAAGAGTTCAGCATGGCCGATGACGCGACGCGCGAAGATTTGGTTCAACAAGCAAAGGCTGAGCGGCCCAAACCTGTGGTGCGACGTGCGCCCAGGCCTGAAGGCGAGGCGGCTCCAAAGTCTAAAGCGCCTGCACGCGGCGCTGCTGACGAAGCGCCAGAACATCGCCAAGCACATTTGCAAGATGGAGGCCAAGATAGCGGCCAAGAAGGCGCGCCTTCGGACGCAGCCAAAAAACGCCGCCGCCGTCGCCGCAAACCCGGTGGCGCTGAGGGCAGCGCCTCTTCTTCATCTGGCGCTCTAGACTGAGCCCAGGGTTAGGGATGAGGGAGCCCGTGACCGTCTGCATTGCCCTGGGTGCGAACTTGGGCGATGCCCGCAGCACCGTGATGCACGCCATAGATCGCATTGGCCAACTGGCTGGCTGCACTGTTTTGGCCTCATCGCGTCTTTACCGCACGGCGCCCTGGCAAGCGCAGGGCCCGGACTTTGTGAATGCGGTGGTCAAGGTATCCACCCGTTTGACGGCCCCCGCCCTGCTGCAGGCTTTGCAAGCGCTGGAGCAGGCCGCAGGCCGTGAGCGCCCCTACCTGAATGCCCCGCGCACACTCGATCTGGACATCTTGCTGTACGGGGCAGGGCGCATTGACAGCGCCGCCCTCACCGTGCCGCATCCGCGCATGATGCAACGCGCTTTTGCGCTCTACCCGTTGGCCGATGTGCTGCCCGACTTTGTACAGCCTGCCGATAGGCTAGCAGTTCAAGATCAGGCGATTGAAGTCATCCAGGGCACCAGCGATGACACCCTTGTGGATGTCATCGCGAGCCAGATCAGCTGCGAATCAGGTGGTCAAACGCGCTGAGCGCGGCCTTGGCGCCTTCGCCTGCGGCGATCACGATTTGCTTGTACGGCACCGTGGTGCAGTCACCGGCGGCGAACACGCCGGGCACGTTGGTGTGGCCCTTGGCGTCGACCATGATCTCGCCGAACTTGGACAGTTCAACTGTGCCCTTCAAAAACTCGGTGTTGGGCACCAGGCCAATTTGAACGAACACACCAGCCAACTCCACGAGGTGCTCGGCGCCGGTGGCGCGGTCTTTGTAGCGCAGGCCATTGACCTTGCTGCCGTCGCCCGTGATCTCGGTGGTCTGGGCGTTGGTGTGCACTGTGACGTTGGGCAGACTGTGCAGCTTGTTCACCAGCACGGCGTCGGCCTTGAGCTGCTCGGCAAATTCAACCACCGTCACGTGTTCCACAATACCGGCCAAATCAATTGCCGCTTCAATGCCGGAGTTGCCCCCGCCAATGACCGCCGTGCGTTTGCCTTTGAATAAGGGGCCGTCACAATGCGGGCAGTAGGCCACGCCTTTGTTTTTGTATTCCTGCTCGCCGGGCACGTTAACATTGCGCCAGCGCGCGCCGGTGGACAAGATGACTGTCTTGGCCTGCAGCGTGCCGCCGTTTTCCATGTGCACCTGCACCAAGCCGCCAGCCTGTGCGGCGGGCGTGATTTTGTCTGCGCGTTGCAGATTCATGATGTCCACGTTGTATTGGCGAACCTGGGCTTCCATCGCGGCTGCGAACTTGGGGCCATCGGTCTCCAGCACCGAGATGTAGTTCTCGATGGCCATCGTGTCGTTGGTCTGGCCGCCAAAGCGCTCAGCAGCCACACCCACACGGATACCTTTGCGCGCTGCGTAAACGGCAGCGGCCGCACCTGCGGGGCCACCACCCACGATCAGCACGTCAAACGCCTCCTTGGCGTTGAGCTTGGCCGCTTCGCGCTCTGCGGTGCCCGTATCGAGCTTGGCCACAATTTCTTCCACGCTCATACGGCCCGAACCAAACACCTTGCCGTTCAAGAACACCATGGGCACGGCCATGATCTGGCGCTCCTCGACTTCTTTCTGGAACGCGCCGCCTTCGATGACCACTGTCTTGACCTTGGAGTTCATGATGGCCATCAGCGACAGGGCCTGCACCACGTCCGGGCAGTTGTGGCAGCTGAGCGACATGTAGACCTCAAAGCTGAAGTCCCCTTCAAGGGATTTGATGCTGTCGATCACATCTTGCTCGACCTTGGGCGGGTGCCCGCCGGTCCACAGTAGCGCTAAAACCAGAGAAGTAAATTCATGCCCGAGAGGCAAGCCTGCAAAGCGCACGCCCTTGGTTTCGCCGGCTCGTGCCACCACAAATGAAGGCTTGCGGCTGTCGTTGCCTGAGGTGTCCAGCGTCACCTTGTCGGTCAGGCTGACGATAGTCTCAAGCAAGCTCTTCATCTCGGCGCCTGTTTCGCTGTCGTCCAGTGAGGCGATCAAACGGATTGGCTGGCGCAGCAAGGCCAGGTATTGCTGCAATTGGGCTTTGAGAGTGTCGTCGAGCATGGTGTTTTCCAGTTTCAGGGTGCAAGGGACCAGACCCTCGCTTGTGGCGGGGCCGGTTTCAAAAAGGTTTTGGGAGGTCGCTGAGGGCAGTGCAGGCAAGGCTTGTGACCGGTCTGCGCTGTGCTCAACGCCCTGCTCAGCAGGGGGGTGATTGATTACTGCCCTGCACTGCAGGGTGTTAATACAAGACTGCCCTGAAAAATCAGGGCGAGCATTACAAGATTTAGATCTTGCCGACCAGATCAATGGAAGGAGCCAAAGTCTTGGCGCCTTCTTTCCACTTGGCTGGGCACACTTGGCCTGGGTTGGCGGCGGTGTACTGGGCAGCGGTCAGTTTGCGCAGTGTTTCGGACACGTCACGAGCGATTTCGTTGGAGTGGATTTCCACGGTCTTGATCATCAGCTCAGGGTTGATGATGAAGGTGCCGCGCAGAGCCAAACCTTCTTCTTCGATGTGCACGCCAAAAGCGCGTGTCAGGGCGTGTGTAGGGTCACCAACCAATGGGAACTTGGCTTTGCCCACAGCAGGCGAAGTCTCGTGCCAGACTTTGTGCGAGAACTGGGTATCGGTGGTCACGATGTAGACCTCAGCGCCGGCTTTTTGGAAAGCAGCGTAGTTGTCAGCAGCGTCTTCGATTTCAGTGGGGCAGTTGAAGGTGAAAGCTGCTGGCATAAAAATCAGCACGTTCCACTTGCCTTTGAGGCTTTGCTCGGTCACTTCGATGAACTTGCCGTTGTGAAAAGCGTTGGCTTTGAAAGGTTGAACTTGCGTGTTGATCAGGGACATGGTGTTTCCTTTGGGTGGTTTAAAAAAACTATCGAATGAGCGATCTCATTAGTCGCAATCATAAAGGGGATCGCGACACTGTGTGATTGAAACTTTCAATCGACCTGATTAGAAACCTTGCTGACTAGACGCCTTGCGGGTGAGCCCCACAGCCAGGGCAACCCAAGCTGCAATCCAGGCGCCGCCGCCCCAGGGTACCAGGGCGCGCCAAGCGTCCCAGCCCAGAAGTTGGCGTGCATAAATGTTCAAGCTGAACAGCACCATGCCTGCGAGCATCAGCCCGCCGGCGGCCACTAGCCAGCGCGATGGGCGACCTTGCCCCATAGCCAAACCCACCACCAGCAAGCCCAAAGCGTGAAATTGCTGCTGGGCGAGCGCCGTTTGCACCACGCTGGGCACGCCTGATGCGAACTGAGGCAGGTGCGCAAAAGCGGCGCTCAAGACCACACTCAAGCCTGCAAACAGGGCGCCAGACAGGCCAAATAATTTAAAAAACATAGGTAAATTTCGAAACACAAGGGCGGTCAATGGGGTCCTGGGATTGTGCCTTGAGCGGTTACACTCGCCTTCGTCACAAGAACGTCATGCTGGCGTCATGGTTTTGACATGTTGAAAATTCAGGAGCTCTCATGCTGTTTGGTAAGTTGTTGCCCAAAGAAGGCAATTTTTTTGAATTGTTCAATCAGCACGCCGACCGCATTGTGGATGCTGCTCGCGCTTTTTCGAATTTGGTGGCCAATTACAACGACGCGCATTTGCGCGACAAGTACAACCAAGACGTAGACAACGCTGAGCGTGCCGCCGACCGTGTGACGCAAGAGGTCAACCGCCTGATCCACACCACCTTCATCACCCCGATTGACCGTGAGCAAATTCACACATTGATCAATTTGATGGACGATGTGGCCGATTTGATTCAAGACTCGGCCGAGACCATGGCGCTGTACGACGTGCGCATCATGACCGAGGAGATCACACGCTTGACCGACTTGTCGGTCAAATGCTGCGAGCGGGTGCGTGAAGCCGTGAAAATGCTGGCCAAAGTAGCCGACCCGGCCGTGGCCGAAGCCGCACTCAAAACGTGCGAAGAAATTGACCGCTTGGAGTCCGACGCCGACCGTGTCATGCGCAGCGCCATGAGCAAACTGTTTCGTGAAGAGCCCGATGTGCGCGAGGTCATCAAGCTCAAGGCGATTTACGAACTGCTTGAAACTATCACCGACAAATGCGAAGACGTAGCCAATCAGATCGAGGGCATTGTCCTCGAAAACTCCTGACCTCCGGCGGAGCTTAAACATGCAAAACATGCAAGCCGCGTTGTGGGTGGTGGTCCTGCTGGTGGTGTTAGCTTTGGCTTTTGACTTCATGAACGGGTTTCATGACGCAGCCAACTCCATCGCCACCGTGGTTTCGACCGGTGTGCTCAAACCCGCGCAGGCCGTGTTGTTTGCGGCCTTCTTCAATGTGGTCGCTATTTTTATCTTTCACCTGAGCGTGGCAGCCACCGTGGGCAAGGGCATTGTGCAGCCCGGCGTGGTGGATACCAACGTGGTGTTCGGCGCCTTGGCTGGCGCCGTGTCTTGGAACGTGATCACTTGGTACTACGGTATTCCCAGCAGCTCTTCACATGCGCTGATTGGCGGCATTGTGGGCGCTGTCATGGCCAAAGCCGGTGCGGGCGCGCTCATTTCTGCGGGCATCATCAAGACGGTGGTCTTTATTTTTGTCTCACCTGTACTGGGCTTTTTACTGGGTTCATTGATGATGGTGTTGGTGGCCAATTTGTTCAAGCGTTCGCGTCCTTCCAAAGTGGACAAATGGTTCAGGCGTTTGCAACTGGTGTCCGCTGGCGCTTACAGCCTGGGCCACGGCGGCAATGACGCGCAAAAGACCATCGGCATCATTTGGATGCTGTTGGTCGCCACAGGCTACGTGTCGGCCACCGATGCCTCCCCGCCCACCTGGACCATCGTGTGTTGCTACGCGGCCATTGGCATGGGCACCATGTTTGGCGGATGGCGCATTGTGAAAACCATGGGCCAAAAAATCACCAAACTCAAGCCTGTGGGCGGCTTTTGCGCTGAAACCGGTGGTGCTCTGACTTTGTTCTTGGCCACGGCCTTAGGCATTCCGGTCTCCACCACACACACCATCACCGGTGCGATTGTGGGCGTGGGTTCTACGCAGCGCGCAAGCGCCGTGCGCTGGGGTGTGGCTGGCAACATCATCTGGGCCTGGGTTCTGACAATTCCCGCCAGCGCTTTTGTAGCCTCAATCGCTTACTGGTTCAGTCTGCAGATTTTTTAAAAGAATCTTTTATTGGATCACTGGCTGATCAGCCGAGCCTCTTCGATTTGGTATTCGAAGTAGCGCTGAAAGCTGAACACAATGCTTGACATCAACACCGTTGTTCCCAAGAGGAGCGACATGGCCACAGCCCCAATAGTGAGCCATTGGGTCTGGCCGGCGGGGGCGTTCTCATTGGCCGTGGGGTTGAACTGCGCGTTCCATTGCTCCTGGCTTTTCAGGCCATAAATGATGGCGTTCAGCGCGCATCCGGCCGCGGTGAAGCCAATAAAAGGGATCAGCACCCAACTGAGCGTATCGTCTTGACCGTTAGCCAAAGCACGCTGAATGCCGTAAATTCCCAACGTCGTGGGCAGCGGCAGCAACCAGCCCACGACATCCCTGAAGCCGAACAAGTAAAAGCGGTGCAAGCCCAAAGGGCCTCCCAAAAAGGTCAGCCACGCGGCGAGTGTTTTGTTTTTCATATGCCCCGATTATTCAGGACTTTGGATGGGCTCAAAGCAACGGGGCTTGGGTGTGCGCCAAACCCAAAGGCTTTTCCATCAGCACAATGTCCAGCCAGCGATCAAACTTCCAGCCGCAAGCGGCAATGGTGCCCACCTGGGTAAAGCCCAGCGCTTGGTGCAGCCCCACCGAGGCCGTATTGGCCGAATCGCCAATCACCGCAATCAGTTTGCGCACGCCCGCGCGTTCGGCGCGGGCACTCAATTCGGCCAGTAACGCGCGTCCCAGGCCCAGGCGGTGCGAGGTGGTGGCCATGTAAACGGAGTCTTCAGCCGAGAAGCGGAAGGCTGGCCGGGGTTTGAACCAATTGCAGTAGGCGAAACCCATTACCTGACCATTTTCTTCCACTACCAAGTAGGGCAAACCTTTGGCCAGCACGTCGGCGCGGCGTGCCGACATCTCGGCTTCTGTGGGGGGCTCAATCTCGAACGTGCCGGTGCCGTGCAGCACGTGATCGCGGTAAATGGCGGTGATGGCGACGACGTCTTGCTCGGTGCTGGGTCGAATCAATGGCATGCTGGTCAATCTGGGGGTTATAATCAGGGGCTTTTCAGTGTGTCACTGGCCGGGTGGCCAGTTGCGTGTCTCAAACGCTGAGAGAATTTTATAGACGCTTGC
>CANGEG010000139.1 GCA_947452725.1 Comamonadaceae bacterium
ATGCGAGTCAAGCAGGTTTCAATGCCAAAGGTCATGCCAATTTACAGTTCATAGAACCAAGGGGAGGGGAGGTCTTGGGGAGGGGCAACTTGTATGATGATCACAAGGGCTCCGTTTTTACAAAATCAGCCATGTCACCCCTGTGGTGCATTGCGTTTTACGTCAATTGATTATGGCTGAAGCTAAATGTGCTTTGTCGCACTGACTGAATAGATTTGAATACATTTTCTCTGTGGATAACTTTGTGAAGAACCTTGGAATTTTCTTGAAATTGAGTCTTTTTGGTTTCAAACTTATTCCCCTTGTCGTTTATTTAAAAATAAAATAATTAAATGAAATCAATGCTTTACAACGAGTTCGGGGATGCCCTCATGGAATTACGAGAGGTTCACCAGTCCATGATTCATTTTGTGGATGACCTGCGCCCAAGAAGCCCGCGGAGCCAAGCGTGATTGCTGAGAGCCCCCTAATTTCAAGCCGCGTTTGGGCCGTTGGGGCGCTTTGCCGGGCGGTGGCTGATGCGTTGGATGCGCGCTTCAACCCTGTCGCGGTGCGTGGCGAAATTTCAGGGTTTTCTCGTGCTGTGAGCGGCCATTGCTATTTCTCTATCAAAGACGCGAACGGACAAATTCGCTGTGCCATGTTCAAACGCGCGGCCAGCATGCTGGACTTTTCACCCAAAGACGGAGAGTTAGTTGAGTTGCGCGGGCGGCTGGGTGTGTACGAAGCCCGGGGTGATTTGCAACTCGTGGTCGAGTCCATGCGCCGTGCAGGGCAAGGTGCTTTATTTGAGCAATTTTTAAAGCTCAAAGCCCAGCTTGAGGGCGAGGGCTTGTTTGATCCAGCCCACAAGCGCAGCCTGCCCCTGATGCCCCGTGGGATCGGCGTAGTGACCTCGTTGGGCGCTGCTGCCTGGCACGATGTGGTCACAGCCTTGCAACGGCGGGTGCCGCACATTCCCGTGCTGCTGGCCCCAGCTGCGGTTCAGGGCGCGGGCGCAGCGCCGGCCTTGGTTCAGGCCTTGCAGCAGTTATATGCTCAAACCGAGCTTCACGACCCGCTAGCAACTCAGCCTGTCGATGTAATTTTACTGGTGCGCGGTGGTGGCTCCATGGAAGACTTGTGGTCCTTCAATGACGAGCAGCTCGCACGCACAATGGCCGCAAGTCCCGTGCCCATCATTTGCGGTGTGGGCCATGAGACCGATTTCACTATTGCCGATTTCGTGGCTGACGTGCGGGCCCCAACGCCTACGGCTGCGGCTGAGTTGGCCTCGCAACCCCTGCAGGTTTGGCGTGACATGCTGGACTCACTGCGCGATCGGCTGGACAGCGCGGTGCACCGTCATTTGGATCGCCAGGCGCAGCGGCTGGATACGCTTTCCTCACGTCTGGGAAGGCCTTCCTCGCGTATGGCCGACCATCGGTTGCTGTTAGGTCGTTTGGCCCAGCAATTGCAATTTGGCCGCACCCATGCAGTAAGGGAACACCGGCAAACCTTGCTGCGCTTGGCCGAACGATTGCCCCAAGTTGCACACCGAGAACTGCAACAACGCAGAGAACGCTTGGCGCGCTCGCAATTGCGCCTGGATCTTCTCGACCCGCGCTTGGTGTTGGAGCGGGGGTATGCCTGGTTGACGGCGGAGGATGGACAGGCGATCAATACGGTGCAACAGTTGTATCCTGGCCAAGCCTTGGTGGCCACCTTGGCCGATGGCGATGCGGCGGTGACCGTGGCAGGACAACCCCGCAGTCAATAAGACCATTCGCGCTGCGCACCGAAGACTGGGGCGGCTCGACCTACAATGTACAGATCTTTTTCACATCTCAAGAGGATTCTCGATGGAACACACACTGCCCGCATTGCCTTACGCCATTGACGCTCTGGCCCCACACTACAGTCAAGAAACCTTGGAGTTTCACCATGGCAAGCATCACAACGCGTATGTGGTGAACTTAAACAACTTGCAAAAAGGCACTGAATTCGAGGCCATGTCCCTTGAAGAGATCATTAAAAAGTCCAGCGGCGGCGTGTACAACAACTCGGCCCAGATCTGGAACCACACATTCTTCTGGAGCTGCATGAAGCCCAATGGCGGCGGCGAGCCCACAGGCGCTTTGGCTACGGCTATTAACGCCAAGTTCGGCAGCTACGCGGCATTCAAAGAAGCCTTTGTAAAAAGTGCAGTCGGCAATTTCGGCTCTGGCTGGACTTGGTTGGTCAAAAAAGCTGACGGCTCGGTGGACATCGTTAACATGGGCGCAGCCGGTACTCCGCTCACCACTGCCGACAAAGCCTTGCTGACTGTGGATGTTTGGGAACACGCTTACTACATCGACTATCGCAATATGCGCCCCAAGTTCGTCGAAACCTTCCTCGACAAATTGGTGAACTGGTCGTTCGCCGAAGCCAATTTCGCTTAATTTCAAGCGAAATCGGTTTGTTCCTTAAAACCCGGCTTGGCCGGGTTTTTTGATTCGGAGACGCAATGGATACGGTGGATGTAGTCGTAATTGGCGCCGGTGTGGTTGGATTGGCTGTGGCCCGCGCGCTGGCTCTGGATGGACAAGAAGTAATGCTGCTTGAAGCTGAAAACGCGATCGGCACTGGCACCAGTTCTCGAAACAGCGAAGTAATTCACGCAGGCATTTACTATGCTGCTGGCTCCTTGAAGGCGCAGTTGTGTGTAAAAGGCCGAGCCCTGCTGTACGCCTATTGCTCCGAGCGTGGCGTGGGGCACCAGCGCTGCGGCAAATTGATCGTGGCCACCTCGCCCGAGCAGGTCGCTCAGCTGAGTCAGATTCAAGCCAAAGCGCGCGCCAATGGCGTGCACGACCTGGTCCTTCTCAGTAAGGCTCAGGCGCAGGCCATGGAACAGGCGCTGCAATGCTTAGCGGGGCTGCATTCCCCCAGCACCGGCATTGTCGACAGTCATGCCCTGATGTTGTCCTATCTGGGCGACATGGAAAACGCCGGTGGGCTGTTGGCGCTAAATGCGCCGGTGCAAGCCGTGCAGTTGCGGCAAGGACCGGCGTCGCACCCCCATGTGATCTTGATGCAAGACGGCACTGAGCTGGCTTGCCGATCGTTGGTCAATTCGGCCGGGTTGTCGGCGCCGGGTCTGGCCCAGTGCATGAGCGGTTTGTCTGCAAAGCATCAGCCTACGGCCTATTACGCCAAGGGCAATTATTTCACCTTGGCAGGCCGGTCACCCTTTGTGCATTTGATTTACCCGGTGCCCGAGGCTGCAGGGCTGGGCGTGCATTTGACGCTGGACTTGGGCGGGCAAGCCAAGTTCGGCCCCGATGTTCAATGGGTTGACGCCCCCGACGATTTGCAGGTGGACCCGGTTCGGGGCGACGCGTTTTATGCCGAAGTACGTAAATACTGGCCCCAGTTGCCGGATGGTGCTTTGCAGGCGGGCTATGCCGGCATCCGGCCCAAAATCAGCGGCCCCCATGAGGCGGCTGCGGACTTTGTGATTCAAGGCCCCAGTACCCACGGTGTGTCCGGCTTGGTAAATTTGCTTGGCATTGAGTCGCCTGGCTTGACCAGCTCGCTGGCCATTGCGCAGTGGGTCAAAGTCACTTTGACTTAAGCGGTTCAACACACGTGAACGATTCCTCATGAGCCCGTTTGCTTCAAATGCAATGACCGCTCTCCGGTTACATCAATGCTTGACGCAGAAGTGGTGTGCATTCGTCTTGGGCGTCGCTGGGGTATATGCTGCGCATGCAGCGCCACAGTTGCGCTGTGAAGTTACCTATGCAGGCCACACCCATGTGCTTGTAGCTCAGCCTGTGAGTGATCCTTACGCAGTGGATGCCGTAGATATAGGAGGCCGATTTTTCTTCAAAGCGGTCATGATGGGTCGCACTGCCAAACTCGACCATATCCTGATTTATGTGTATTTGCACCAAGAGCCTAGGCCATTGATCGTGCAGCAGCTCAAGTACCTGCCGCCGTTTACCGCCAGCGCTCAGCCCTATTTACTCACTGGTGAGCAGCATGTGTATGCAGGCCCGGTTGAGCGCGAGTTGATCTATCGTTGTTGGTTGGGAGGCGTCTCCCCATGAAAAAAATTTTCACTAGTGCCTTGCTGGCGCTGACTGCAACCTGTATGTGTAGGGTGCCAGCGATTGCCGCGCCACCCCAAAATGTGCGCTTGGTCTTTGCGGGAGACAGCGTGCTCGACGATGCTGCCGGCGAATTGATCTCGAAAGGTGGCGACCCTTACGCACACTTCGCGTCAACGTTTGCGGGTGCCGATATCCGCATAACCAACCTGGAGTGCGTGATCGGCACGGCGGGTGTTGCGAGCGAAAAAATGTATACCTTTCGCGCGCACCCGCGGGTAATCCCAGTTTTGCAGCGCCACTTTGATGCCGTTGCAGTTGCCAACAATCATTCAGGTGACTTCGGTCCCGATGCCTTTGCCCAGATGTTGACGCTGCTAAAGCAAGCGGATTTGCCACAGGTCGGCGGCGGCATGAACCTGAAACAAGCCCACACCCCTTTGGTATTTGAGCGCAAAGGCTTGCGCATTGCGGTGCTTAGCTACAATGAATTTCATCCGCGTAGTTTCGAAGCCGGCTTCAACTTGCCTGGCGTCGCCTGGAGCGAGGATGAACAGGTGGTGGCCGACATTGTGGCTGCGCGGCGCGTGCACAAGGCCAATTTGGTGATCCCAATCATGCACTGGGGTTGGGAAAATGAACTTCAGGCCAACTCGCGTCAGCGCCACTTAGCGCGCCGCATGATCGATGCGGGCGCCGACGCCGTGATGGGCGGGCACCCGCATGTGACGCAAGACATCGACCTGTACCGAGGAAAGCCGATTGTCTACAGTGTGGGCAATTTTGTGATGAAAGAAACCGATAACGCCAACCAGCGTAAAGCCTGGGTGCTCAAGCTCGATATTGACCGCCAAGGCGTGAATCGGCTGGAAACCGAGGCAGTGCAAATTGATGGCGATGGCATTCCAAGCCCCGCGTTGCAAACAGTTACCCCTTGCTGGCGCCGTGGCGACGCCCGCATCAGCGCAGGCGGTTGCACCCTCGCAGTCAGCGCAAAGCCTTCAGTGCCCGTGCGGTTTCGGTGACCAGTGCCGGGCCTTTGTAGATGAGCCCGGTGTAGAGCTGGACCACATCGGCACCGGCTTTGAATTTGGCGACTGCGTCTTCCCCGCTTAATATTCCGCCTACGCCCACAATCGGAAACGCGCTTCCCAATGCGGCGCGCAATTGGGCAATCACCCGGTTGCTGGCCTCAAAAGCCGGGCGGCCAGACAGACCGCCGGCTTCTTGTGCGTGTGCCAAGCCCTGCACAGCGTCGCGGGCCAGGGTGGTGTTGGTGGCGATCACGCCGTCCATGCCGTGCTTGAGCAAGGTAGCTGCGATCACGCCCACCTGAGTTTCGTCCAGATCCGGGGCGATTTTCAAAAACAGCGGCACGTGGCGACTATGCTGCGCGCTCAGCTGGGCGCGACGTTCGACCAAGGCGCCGAGTAAGCCGTCCAAGGCCTCGTCACTTTGCAGAGCGCGCAGGTTCTTGGTGTTGGGGCTGGAAATGTTCACCGTCACATAGTCGGCATGCAAATAGACACCGGTCAGTGCAATCAAATAGTCGTCGGTTGCGTTCTCAATCGGAGTGGCCGCATTTTTGCCGATGTTCAAGCCCAGCAGACGGCCTTGCTGGCGAAAGTTCGCTTGCTGCACGTGGGCCACAAAAGCGTCTAGGCCTTCGTTGTTAAAGCCTAAGCGGTTGATTAGAGCCTGCGCTTGGGGCAGTCGAAACATTCGCGGCTTGTCATTGCCCGGCTGGGGTTTAGGCGTGACGGTACCCACCTCCACAAATCCAAAACCCATGGCGCCCAGACCGTCAATGCAGCGCGCGTTTTTGTCCAATCCTGCAGCTAAGCCCACGCGGTTGGGAAACTTCAAACCGGCCAAAGTAACCGTATCGCTCACAAAAGGCTGGCGGTAAAGCGCGTCCACAAAGGTGTTTTGTGTAATTGCCAGCACTTTCAGGGTCAAATCATGGGCAGCTTCAGCATCCATGCCAAATAAAAAAGGGCGGGCCAGGGGATATAGGTTAATCATTGGATAATTTGCGCTTACGAGTTGAGTGCGATTGAAAGGATTGTCGCAAACATCTGTCTCACTTCACTTGATCTCATTCATTCGAGCCTCTTTTTTGAGCACTTTTTAAATTCACATGACACAAGACGAACTCAAAGCGTTGGTCGGCCAAGCGGCCCTGCACTACGTGGTCCCCGGCGAGATTGTTGGCGTTGGTACCGGCTCAACGGTCAATAAATTCATTGAGGCTCTGGCCCGCATGAAGGACCAGATTAAAGGCGCGGTCTCTAGCTCCGAAGCCACCACCCAGCGCTTGAAAGCCCTTGGCATTCCGGTGTTTGACTGCAACGAGGTGGGAGAATTGTCGGTATATATCGACGGCGCGGACGAAATTGATGCGCAAGGCCACATGGTCAAAGGCGGTGGTGCTGCGCTAACGCGCGAAAAAATCGTGGCTGCGCAATCACGCCAGTTTGTTTGCATCGCTGACGAAAGTAAGTTGGTCAAAACCTTGGGCGCTTTTCCATTGCCGGTGGAAGTCATTCCCATGGCCACGGCCAGAGTGATGCGTCAATTTGGTGCAATGGGGGGCCTAGCCCAGATTCGCCAAAAAGACGGCCATCCCCTGGTGACTGACAACGGCCAACTCATCGTGGACGTGACAGGCTTGCACATCGCAGACCCCCTGGCTTTTGAAACTCAGGTCAGCCAATGGCCGGGCGTGGTGACGGTGGGCGTGTTCGCCCACCAAAAAGCACATGTGTGTTTGCTGGGAACAGCAAGCGGCGTAAAGACGTTGACGTTTTAATCTGACGTCAATTTGGACTTAATCACTCGGTAAAGACTTGCTGCGTTGTGACCCATACCGCAGTCAATGGCTTTGCCGAGACGGCGCTCAGGTTCTTGGGCAATTGAATCTGATCGAGCTGTTTGCTAAGGCAGATTCAAATAACCTTGTTCTTTTTAAATAGTGCTGGTTCGTTTTCACTCAGTTTCATGGACGCATAAAAATTTTCATTGTGTTCGCCTCGGTGTGGTCCTGTGTGTGGCACAGGCAATTCCCTCCCTACAAACCGAGGGACGATGCAAGGTGCTTTGACGGTGCCGAGGTCAGCATCCGGCAAATCAATTAATGCCTGTCGCGCCATGAAATGCGGATCTTGCGCTGCCTGGGCAATCGAGTTGACACGGCTGTAGGGTGCCTCCTGCGCGTCAAGTCGCTTCATCACATGCGCAATCGGGTGCGAGGGTGTCCCGAATTTTGTGTAAAAGTGGCGGATGTTAAATCGTTTGCTTCTTTATCGGTTATTCCAAATTGGAAGCACAGGAGAGTGTGGCCGCTTCGGAGAAAACCACCCGATTTTCAAATGCGCCGCGAAAGGCTCCTAACGCGACACAGATGACGAGCGCTCAGCTTATTGAGGCCATTCAACTCTTACTTTATAGCGATAACTTATTCAGGCAGCAACCGAATGCGCAGACAGGCTGACCTGAAGTCTCTCGCGCACTGCCCGGAA
>CANGEG010000140.1 GCA_947452725.1 Comamonadaceae bacterium
ATAACCAACCTAAAGGTATGTAAAATTTCACCATGGACCTTAAACAGCTTGAATATTTTGTGCGTGTGGCCGAAATGGGTAGTTTTACGCGGGCCGCCTTGGCGCTCAACGTAGCCCAACCGGCGCTGAGTCGCCAGGTGCGCCTGCTCGAAGTCGAGCTTCGACAAAACCTCTTGGTGCGCAATGGGCGCGGCGCCACCCCCACAGAAGCCGGCCAGGTACTGCTCGAACATGGCCGGGGCATCTTGCATCAGGTCGAGCGTGCCCGCGAAGAACTGGGACGCGTACGCACCGGCCTAACTGGGCGAGTGGCTCTGGGGATGCCGCCCAGTGTGGCGCGGGTGCTTACCGTGCCGTTGATGCGCGCTTTCAGGCAAGCCCTGCCCGAGGCCCGACTGTCCATTAGCGAAGGCCTGACCAACGCCATGCAAGAAGGCCTGCTGAATGGCCGCCTGGACATTGCCATGCTCTACAACGCAAATGCCAGCAACGGCCTGGACCTGACCCCATTGGTGCGAGAAGAGTTGCTGCTGGTGCAAGCGCGCCCACCGGGTCTGCAAGAAGACCCACCGCCAGCGCCCATTGCCTTGAAAGACGTTGCTGCCCTGCCCTTGGTGATTCCGAGCCGCCCTAATGCTATTCGCATGCACGTAGAGTCGGAGTTGGCGCGTATTGGCTGCCAGCCGCAAATTGCGTTTGAGATCGACGGCGTTCCCGCAATTTTGGAACTGGTTGCCGACGGCGCAGGTGCAGCGATTTTGTCGCGCAATGCGGTAGCTCGCTCCATCAAACCCTCGGCCTTCAGCGTACGCCGCATCAACGCGCCTGAGCTTACGATTGCGCTAAGCACAGCTATCAGCTCACTGCGGCCAAGCACGCTGACACAGCAAGCCACTTTGAATTTGATTCGCCAAACCGCGCAACAACTTCTGACATCGGCGGAATAAGCTTGCTTGCTGATAGGCGCGCACGCCAGCATGGGCCAATCGAGACAACTTGGCCAGTCTTTGCAAAGTTGGCCCTCAAAGACAGGCCTATAGTGAACTCTTTTGCCGTTAATGGTTGATTCACTATGCAGCCCCACATGAAACATCTGCCCAACTCCATGAATCACATTCAAACCCTTGCCGAACTCTTTGAGTGGCGGGTGGCTCAAACCCCGCTGGCCAATGCTTACCTTCAATACGACGAGGCCAACCAAAATTGGGCTTCCGTTTCCTGGCAGACGGCAGCTGACATGGTCGAAAGGGCTGTGTGGGCTATGCAGCGCCAAGAGCTGCCAAAGGGTTCGCGTGTGGCGATTTTGCTGCCCAATGGGCTGGATGCGGTTTGTATCGATCAGGCTGCCTTAGCTTTAGCATGCGTTCCTGTGCCCATGCACACACTCGACAATCCTGCCAGCATTGCCTACATATTGGCCGATAGCGAAGCGGCACTTCTGGTGATCCATTCGCTGGCCCAGTGGCAAGCCATTGAGGCTACGGGTCTGGAGTTGGCTTCGTTGCGCCTCGTTGTCATCGTCGAGGGCTTAACACCCGAGGCGGCCGCGTCAGATAAGTACTTGATGGTTTCCTTGAGCACCTGGCTCGATGCCAAGCGGCCAGACCCTCAACGCGGTGCTCGGCAAGCGCCAGTACCCGATGATTTGGCCACCCTCGTCTACACCTCAGGCACAACCGGCAAACCCAAGGGAGTCATGCTCACCCATGACAATATATTGGAAAACGTGAAAGCGACATTTGCCCGTGTATCGCCTGCTCCCAGCGATGTGTTTCTGTCATTTTTGCCTTTGTCTCACACTTTTGAACGCACCGCGGGCTATTACCTGCCAATTGCTGCGGGTAGCTGTGTGGCCCACGCTCGATCGATGGCGCTGCTGGCTGACGATTTAAAAAGTGTGCGTCCCACCATCTTGATCTCCGTGCCGCGCATTTACGAGCGAGTGTTCATGGCTCTCAAAGACAGGCTTGCCGAATCCGCTGTGAAGTCGATGCTGTTTGGCTGGGCACAAGCCATGGGTTGGCGCCGGTTTTCTCGCGCACAACATTTACCCTTGCCTGCCCCGGTGCCTGAATTTTTTGACTCCCTCATGTGGCCTTTGCTCAAGAGGCTGGTTGCGCTCCCTTTACAGGCGCAGTTTGGAGGGCGGTTGCGTGCCGCGGTCAGCGGTGGTGCGCCACTCTCGCAGCCCATTGCGCAATGCTTCTTAGGACTGGGGCTACCACTCTTGCAGGGCTATGGGATGACCGAAACCTCACCCGTGGTTGCCGCCAACGGGTTAGATGACAACGATCCAGCCACCGTTGGGCGTGCGCTGCAAGGCGTCGAGGTGCGAATTGGCGACAATCTTGAACTGCAGGTACGCGGTAAAGGTGTGATGAGGGGTTACTGGAAACGGGAAGCAGAAACAGCGGCCACATTTATCGACGGTTGGCTTCGAACCGGAGACCAGGCTGAAATCCAAAATGGACGCATTAAAATTTTGGGGCGAATCAAAGAAATTATCGTCACCTCCACCGGCGAAAAAATTGCGCCCGCTGATCTGGAACAAGCCATCACGATCGATCCGATGTTCGATCAGGCCTACGCCTTTGGGGACAACAGACAATTCATCGCCTGCATTGTGGTCCTAAGTCAATCAGGCTGGTTGAATCTGTCAGATGCACTTCATCTACCACCAGAGGATACGCAAAGTCTGCAGACACCGATCGCTCGTCAAACAGTCTTGCAAAAAATTCGCGACCTGACGGACACATTCCCTCACTATGCGCAGCCTCGGGCCGTGGTCCTGACGCGAAGCCCATGGACCAGCGAGAACTCTCTCATGACGCCCACACTCAAACTCAAACGCAAAAATCTGGCCGCACATTTTGCTGCGGATATTGAAGCGTTATACAGCCGTTGAATGCCAACACCTCACCTATTCAGTCTGTTTACGCTGTTTCATTGAATTCGGCAATCCCGCTTAAATCCAATCGGACTCACCTCCAGAATAAGTGCGAGTGCCGGCCACATCCGTAAGCCCCTCGATAAAGTCGCCCACCGCTAAACGCTGCGCTAGCAGCGGGGATTTCCTGGTTCAAAGATCTGCGCGCGGTGGCGCTTGCACCGCCGCTTCTTACCTTGATCTCCCTAGGCGGTGGGTCCATTACTGGACCCGGTACGGAGGTTACCCACCTACCTTTTTTACCGCCAGTGCGCGCAGGGCCCGTGCGCGGTTTGCAGATCACCTTGGCAGGTTCAACTGGAAGTCTGTGTTCTGGCACCTAGCCTAGTTCATAAGCAGTGTGGCAGGTGCGGCGCTGGTGACTGCGCGCGCATATGTCGAGGCCCAAGGGACAGAGGAACATTCTAGAAAGAAATGCAGGGCACTCTAACAAAGGCCATTCGCTTGACCCAACCCTGGACGTTGACTAGGGTTGGGAATGCGCTCACAGTTGTTCAACACCACTGACCCCTCGGGCGGCACAGACCAGGACAAATCGATGAAACTTGAAAGCGCACGGACCCCAATAACAACCAACCACATCATCGTGCTGGATATCGGCCGCGAAACCAGCCTATTGAAACGCATGGCAGGCGAGCAAATGCGGGTTTGCAAGGAATTACCGTTGGGTTTGGATGGACTGGTACTGCAATGCCTCCGACATGAACCGCCATGGCCCATCGAACTTGAGCACGCCATAGAGCGCACAGAGGAAACGGTGATGCCCCTGGCACCCCAGTTTTCGGGTTCGCACCAACTCGTTTTGCAAGGTATGAGTGCTAGCCTGATGGTCACAGCGCTACAGGCCTGCGGTATCTTCCAGTCCGTGCTTACTTTAAACGAGGTGGAGGCCTTATTCAATAGATTGGTTGCCATCAGTCAGGGGCGTCCATCAAGTCAAGAGAAGTTGTCGACAGATGTGCGATTTTTTGGGGCATTATTGATCGCGCGGGAGTTTATGCACCATTTGCACATTGCCGTGTTGACCTTAACACCCAACACCTCCCCTATTTCAGTTTGAAGGAATCATGAAAATGGAAAACACAAATACAAACAGCAGCGCAAGAATGCCAACATGGTTTATTCCCCATGGGGGCGGCCCTTGTTTCTTTATGGAATGGAGCCCCCCGGATGCATGGGATCGGATGGCTTTTTTTTTGAAAAATGTAGCCTCAACCCTTCCCCGCACGCCCAAAGCCATTGTGCTGGTATCGGCGCACTGGATGGAGTCGCAATTTGCGGTGACAAGTGGTAATCAGCCTGAACTGATTTTTGACTACTACGGCTTCCCTTCCCATACGTACGAGCTCACGTACCCTGCGCCTGGGGCCCCGGCGCTAGCAGACCAGATCGTGAAGACACTGACTGCAGCGGGCATCTCAAGCGCCCCCAATCCTCAACGCGGCTTTGACCATGGCATGTTCATTCCGCTCAAGCTGATATTTCCAAAAGCCACTATTCCTGTCGTGCAACTCTCACTGAACAAGTCACTTGACCCCGTCCAGCATCTGCAGGCGGGCCGTGCGCTGCAATCCTTGCGTGATCAAGATGTGCTGATCATCGGCAGCGGGATGAGCTTTCACAATATGCGCGCCTATGGCAATCCGCAATACGGCCCTGTTTCGGATGCCTTCGATGACTGGCTGACCACCGCCGTTCAATCCAGCCCAGAACAACGCCAGTATTTGTTGGCACATTGGGAGCAGGCACCGGGTGCCAGGCAGTGCCATCCAGCGCATGCAGAAGAACACCTAATCCCATTAATGACCGTGGCGGGCGCGGCCGGTAACGATGCGGGTCAGAAAGTGTTTTCAGACCGCGTCATGGAGACAACGCTGTCAGCGTTTAGCTTTGGCTAAAGCTACGAGAAAGATGGGGGCAGCTCATCGCGGCACTTATCGCATCAAGTCACGAACCTTGGACGCCACATATTGTCGACTGGGGAAAAACTCAAAAATACCGAAGTCAAGGATGCTGTAGGTCGAAGCAGGTTCGATGAAAGCATGCACGCATGCAAATGCGCATTGACTATGAAGTGGAACGCAACGCTAAGCGTTTGCATTTGCACACCGTTGCAACACAAGTGTGACCGCTGTTGGTTTGCATGATGTGCTTAACTATGACCGAGATCAGCCCCCAAGAGCCTTCACACGCCCCTGCCCGCCCTGCGCAATCACATGGCACAGCGCGGCCACACCCAAAGCAGCGAGTAAAAAGGTTTCGCGCATCCAACCTGCATCCAGGCTACGCGCCACCACGGCCACTCCCACGGTTTGGCCAAAGAACAGGGTACAGGCAAAGAGCGTAACGGCCATGCTGCGCGCCTGAGGCGCCATTTGCGTGGCCTGAGTTTGCAAGGTGTTGTGCATCATGTAAAAGCCCAGCCCCGACAATGCGCAGGCAACAATCGCCAGCACCGGCGCAGAGGCCAGCGCCAGTGTCGACAAGCCCAAGACGATCAAGCCGCCGCCACACCAGGCCAAGCCTTTTTCGCCCAAGAGCGCCAGGCTTTGACGCGCCAACTGGCTGTAGAGCAAGCCCGAGGCGCCGTAAAGCACCATCACACCGCCAGCTTGCGCCACCGTCAAACCAAAATGATCAACTAAGCGGCTTGGTAAAAACGCCAAGGTACCCATGACCAAAGCACCTTCTGCCCAGGTTGCGCCAAGTACCCAGCGAACGCGCGCCAAAGTAAGCAAACGCGCCATATGCTGCCAGTACTGCAGCAGCGGCAAAGGATGCGCAGGGGGCACAAAGCGCGGCTGGGTTTTCAGTTGCCGAGCCATGCTCCACACTGCCGCCGCAAACACCGCGCTCAAACCCACAAAGGCATAACGCCAGCCCCAGTGCTGCGAGGCAAAACCGCCGAACCATTGACCCATCATCATGCCGGTGATGGTTCCCCCCATGAGACGGGCTAAGGCTTCTTGACGCTGTTCATAGGGCACTTGATCGCCAACCCAAGCGACCGACAGCGGAATTATGGCCGCAGCCGCCGCGCCCATGGTGACGCGGGCCATTACCAATAAATTCAAACTGGGCGACAACGCGGTGAGCAAACTGAGCAGCGCGCAGGCCAGCGTGGCCGCTCCTATCACGCGCAACTTGCCCAAGCGATCACCCAAAGGTCCATAGAACATTTGCAGCACACCGTAAGCGACGGCATACGCCGAGATGACGGCCGAGGCCTCGCCCGTGGTCACAGCAAACTCTTGACCCAAGCCGACCAGCATAGGGTCGCACATGCGCATAGACGCCATGCTGGCAAAGGCCGAAAGAGCGACCAAGCGCACAGGCGAAGGGGCGCTCAAAGCGTCACGTGCTGCAGCACCCAAAGCAAGCCACTGAGCGTAAAGAACGAGCCCACCGTGGTCACCAACAGCGCGGCGGCGCTGGATGCTTCATGGCCATGGCGCTGCGACAAGATGGTGTAAATGCCCAGCATCGGCAGGGCCGACGTGATCAAGGCCGCCATGCGCAATGCGGCATCGTCAACCGGCACCACCCACCACAGGGTGAGCAGCATGACCAACGGATGCACAAGCAGTTTACCCAAGGCAATTTGCGCCACAGGCCCTTTGAGGCCCTGGACTTGCAAGCCAACCAAGGAGCCACCAATAACAAACAGCGACAAGGCGCCACTGGCCTGCGCAAACAAAGTGACGGTGCGCGACAAAGGCGTGGAAATCTGCAGGCCTGACCAAGAAAACAAAAAACCCGCCACGATGCCGATGATCATAGGGTTCTTGACCAGGCCGATTAAGGTTTGCTGCAATGCCTTGCGCCATTGCCCCGGCGCACCGCCCTGGCTGTCGGCAACAGCCAAAAGGATCGGAATTAGAAGCAGATTTTCCACCACCATGTTCAGTGCCAGTGCCACTCCGGCCACTGGCCCCAGCGTCAACAAAATGATGGGGTAGCCGACAAAGCCACTGTTGGGACAGGTCATGCCCATAGCCATCATGCTGCTGTAGCTCAGGCTATGTCGCTGCAGTTTGCGCGCCCAGATCAGGCCCGCCCCCATCACCACCAGCGTGCTCAGCGCATAGGCCAGCATGTACTGCCCATTCAAAATTTCAGCCACACTGCGTTGCGACAAGGCGTTGAACAGCAGTGCAGGCAAGGCCAAGTTCAGGGTGAATTTGCCAAACACGCGCATGTCCGCTCGCTCAAAAACGCCCCATCGGGTCGCCACATAACCTAGACTAATGGCCAGATAAATCGGACCAGTGATGGCTAAGATGTCGAGCATCGCCTTCAACTTTAAAATCCTTTGCGCTTACAGGTCCAGCACCAATTTGGCACTTCGCGCACGTGAGCAGCAAGGCATGAACTGCGTGTTCGTGGCTTGCTCTTCTGGGGTGAGGTAATGGTCGCGGTGCTCCACCTCGCCGCTTCTCACCCCCGTCAAACAGGTGCCGCACACGCCTTCTTCGCAGGCAAAGGGAATGTCAAAGCCTTCAAACATTAAGGTGTGCAACACCGATTGACCGGCGGGGATGGGAAACACCTGGCCAGTGCTGGCGATCTCGACTTCAAAGTCGGTGTCTGGGGTGGTGGTAGTCGTGCTCATGCAGTTA
>CANGEG010000141.1 GCA_947452725.1 Comamonadaceae bacterium
GGAATTAAAATAATAAAATTTAGGGAAAATTATACCAGCCGATTAGCTGGTGAAAGTTTTTTTAATTTCCTTCGCTATCGCGTGTGCAAGTAACGGAGGAACGGCATTTCCAATCTGCAAATTCTTTTTTGCCCTGGATCCAGCGAATACAAAACTATCAGGAAAGGACTGCAACCGTGCGCCTTCCCGCGTTGTCAACGCCCTGTCTCTCAGCGGATGGATACAACGCGCAGAACTAGGGGTGCCAAAATTCCTCGTGATAGTAGTCGAAGGCCTATCCCACCAAAGGCGTCCATAACTATTAGGAAATCCTGATTTGGGCCTAAAGGCTATCGGGATATCATTTTTCAAGCCTCCAGGCGGGACATTGCGTATAACACTCATCAACGATTCACCGTGATTAGGTGCATTGTGGTCAGTCAACAAAAAATTATTGCCAGACCGCATAAGCTTCTGGTAACTAGTTCTAGGTGGTGACGCATAACAAGTCGAGGACTCACCCGCATTTATTAATGGCAGATCAGATAATGCCTCTTCCAGAGTAATGTAATCCAAATAGTTATCGCTATAAAAAAGATCCTTTTCGCCGCTTGATATGGTAGATCTGGCAGATCTGTGAGTAGGCTCTGGATAATTAAATGTCAAACCATCGCGTAAACCCACCACAATGACCCTTTCACGCTCTTGTGGAACCCCATAATCAGCGGCATTTAATACCTGCGCCCTGACCTGATAACCCAGTGAAGAAAACAAGGTTCTCACGTCATCGAACAACGCACCACCAGCCATCGACAAAAGGCCCTTAACATTTTCATAAACAAATACCTGAGGCTGCAACTCCACCAAGCATCGATAGTATTGGTGATATAAGGTAGCCCGTGGATCCTCCATCAAACGCTTACCCGATGTCGAATATGCCTGACAAGGTGGCCCACCAATAACTAAATTGATTTTTTTTCTTCCAAATCGCTTTTCAAACTTCAAATTTGCAATGCTGTCACAGACAACATCGTAATCAGGGAAGTTTTTACTGAAACTATCACACATATCTTCATCAACATCATTAACCAGCAGCGTTTCAAACCCTCCGGCCGCTCTAAACCCATGAGCCACGCCGCCAACTCCTGAAAATAGATCAATCATCTGAATCATTTTGACTCACATATTCTAAAATAAAAGAAATATTTTTTTTCTTAATAATCAAATCGTTAACTAATTTTGATTTATTAGAAACATTAGGATCAAGCTTGAAATCAACAATATCTACTAGCTGCGTGTTAAGTATACACCCAATTTGACTCAAATTCATCCCAAGCTCTCTCGCCATCCGAATAATTATAACTCGCTCAACCGCAGATTCCTCGTAAATTCTTCGTCGATGTGCGACATTGGCCTCAATGGCCTTGAGGAGGCCTATATTTGTGTAGTGGCGTATCGCCCTAACGCTGACATTCGTTCGAGTTGATAAAAGTGAAATAGGTACCATTTCACAATTCCAACCCATCAAATCCCACGAAGGAATTAACTAAATCCATGACCTCTCGATGAAGGTGGAACATGCAACTGTGATAACCGGCGCTGTACTTTGTGCTAGAACCCTTCATTTGCACATACATCAACCTTGTATCGTTGACAAGTAACTCTAATGTCGACTGAGAAGACGACACACGCCATTGACCTTTTTTTAATAATTCATTTACCTCATTCATGCGAGCAAATTGAACAGACTCAGGAACATTTTTTATCTTCGCCCATCCTATGATGTTTGCATTACCCGAAATTATCCGATTATAAAAATCTCCATTTTTTGATTTCTCATTTATCGCACTCATAAATGCATTTGAATAATTTAAAGGTATATTGCTGAACAACAGCCTATTCCTCATCACTTCCTCTAGGTCACTGAGCTTCTCAATCCTAAGTCCATATGAATTTAGCTTGCTTTGGTTAAGCTTATCTCCTCCGGCCAGACCAAAAAACAGCTTAACAAAATTCTGGCCATCCGAATTTAAGGCTAAATATCTAATAAGTGTATTCTGGCTTATTAATGCAACTTGAGTGTTGCGGTTTGCAGAATTCTTTAAAGATATTCTAATATGACCATCTATGCTGGTTATATCCGTTTTCTTTTCTCCATCATCAAATTTTTTAAAAGTCGGCCCCAGGTGCTTAGCTACAGCACTTTCAAAAGCATGTCCTTCATATTTTGCGCTTGCTCCCGCATTTGTTCTGGATGCCATATATTTGCACTCCTATTAATTTGTTATTGGCATATAAGCCACAATCTTTCGGCAATCGAAATTTGAAATTTGAATAAACGACCATAACAATTATTCGAATCGAATGATGTCCAGTGGAATCAACTGATCGGATCGATTTTTTTCATGCGCCATGCTCGCATGGGTAAGGATACCTGCATCTTTGGCCGATACCACTTTTGCCGGCACTAATGTGTCTTGGTTCGGCACGAACTTTGAGGCTGTTAAAGCTGAGTTGAACTGGATACAACTTTAGGCTGACTTACCGAAGCTTGGTGCGATCTTCTTGCTGGGGCATCGGGAAGCTCACCCTGTGAGCTTGGTGCGGTTTAGCCTCACCGGTTATGGAAAGGCACAACAGATGACAACTATTCAAACCGATCAAGACATTGACCAGCTTGTCTGGTCCATCATCCAAGACAGCCGCAACCCGCATGACTTTTTGAACTACGTGCGGCATGCCGAAGACCGCGACGCTGGACACGATGCGGCCTTAGACCGCGCCCAGGCGCTGTGGCCAAAACAGGCGGACGCGCCGTCGCTTTTCCCTAAGGTCATTGCTGCAATGGAAGCATTAGCTGAGGACGGCAACACCACCGCCATGTTTCACCTGGGGCGCTGGCACCGGTTGGGCTACGGAGTTGCGATTTGCAGCGAAACAGGCTTGCGCTGGTACGAGCGCGGCGCGCAGGCCGGTGACGCCCGGTGCCTGCTCAACATTGCGCGCCACACGGCGCAAAGCAACCCTGCGGAAGCGGCTGTTTTGTTCCAACGCTGTGTGGACATCGGCCACAGTGCCGCCCACAGCTACTGGGCTGATCTGGACATGGACCATCACGTGCAACACCTCTACCAAGGTACAGCGGGCGGCTCCGCTTTCAGCGTCTATTGCTATGGGCACCACCTAGTCACCAAGGGGACTCCCGCGCAGCGCAGCGAGGGCTTGGATTGGATCCGCAAGGCGGGCGAAGCAGGTAACGCCATGGCCTGCCTGTTCATGGCTCATGAATGCATGTACCCCAAAGACCCGGTAGACCATGACCTCAAGGCCGCGATGATGTGGCTGTTCACCGGTATCCGCTACGGCGGCATGGGTTGCATGGGCATGATGGGCCGCCAGATGACACTTGCCGGGGATAGCAAGATGGAACCAGGCATGCGACTGCTAGCCCATGCGGCCATGCTAAGCGACGGTCATGCGCAGGCTAACCTCGGCTTCCGGTTGCTTTGGTGGGGCAAGAGCGTGGACGAACAGGCGCAAGGTATCGCATGGCTGGAGTCATCCGCCGCCCAAAACAACAAAATGGGCATCTACCGTTTGGGCGAAGCGCATGAAAAAGGTCGCGGCACACCGGTAGACAACGCCAAGGCTGCTGAGTTGTATGAGCGCGGTGTGCAAATGGGCAACGTTGACTGCCAGGCGGCGCTTGGGCGCATGCTGTACTGCGGCTCAGAGATTGCGCAGGACCTAGAACGTGCGCACGAACTGTTCCATCTGGCCAGCCTGCAAGGTGACGCCAATGGCACCTACATGCTGGGCGTTAGCTACGCATACGGCGGTGGCACGCAAAAGGACGATGTACTAGCGCTTGAGTGTTTTACCCAAGCGGCTGAACTAGGTGACGAGGCGGCAGCCTTTAGCGTCGGGCGCGCGCACCTGATGGCCGAAGGCACACCGAAGAACCTGGGCGCGGCAGTCAAATGGTTCAAAAAAGCTGCGCGCCGGGGCAGCACCAACGCAAAGCTTTACCTGGGCCTTATCCTGATTTATGAGGAACAACTGGGTCAGTGCTACTGGCAGGCGGCCAAATGGCTGAAAGAAGCTGCTCTGGACGATGACCCTCGTGCCCTTCGTGAACTGGGCCTGTTACACGCCAGCGGTAAAGGCGTAGAAGAAGATATGGCCGAGGCCCAAAGGCTGATGGCCAAAGCGGCAGGGATGGGGGACAAGGAGGCTGAGGAATGGCTGCAAGCGCACTGTCCTCAGAAGCCGGAGTGGCTACAGAAGCTGGTGGACGAGAATTCATAGATATTTCCATCACCTGCAGCTTGGCCACCAATATGGACTCCAATATAAACTTTAAAGCGAAATCTAGCCAGAACCTTTACGGGGACAGGACAGTAGCCAATGGTGCGTGGGCATACTTGGATATCGGCTTTTCAGGCAAATCTCGGACGTGCGGACTTATCCTTGGCGATGGGTTTAAAGGAGGACTTACTTTTGGTGAAACCCTTGAGAAGCTCAATTCATGGATTGAAGATTGCCTCAGAAATGAAATACACCTAGCCATTGAGGCCCCACTTTCTACCCTGTACGTTGGGGGGAATCCCTCCGGTAGGCTGCCAATAGAGAAAAGAGGCTCTAGCACCATGTATTGGTATGCAGGTGCGGGGGCTGCTGTTACGCTAGCAACGCATCGTTTGCTGGATCAACTTAAATCCAATCGAGACCTCACTATCTGGCTCTACGAAGGCTTTGTGTCTTTTAGCAAAAGAGATCCGGCTCAGCCATCGGTCACTGGAAAGTCCAGCCATATTGGGGACGCTGAAAAACTTCAGGCTGCGATACAGGGGTACCTGCACGGGGAAGAAGCCTGGAAAAGTGCATTGATAGAGATTTCGGATGCCGCAGAATTGATCAGTCTTCCCCAATATTTTGGTTGGTCGACCGAATGCCTACCACCACCGGTTTTTTCCATAGAAAAGAGTTGAGAAATGCTCAACCGTAGGCTTGGTCACTGATATTCAATGTCTGCAGATGGATATCAATAGTCTTCTGCATCGGATCAGCATATCCCCCGGCGAGGTTCCAAACTAATGGAACGCCGTGCCCTTTGGCGGCTGCGAACACCCCTTGGTCTCTTCGACCAAGCGCCTCAAATGACAGATAGCCAGCTTTGAACGGGTCCAGATCCCAGGCATCGGCACCAGCTTGATAGATCATCAAACCCGGTTTGTAGCGCCCTATCAAGTTGTCGACGAACGCTTTCCAGTCAGAAACGCTGAACTCGCTATGTTCAGGCTCCCCTATCACCTCGCGACCTTCGCGTGTGACATTGATAATTCGATCGGCTAATTTGAGCCGCTCCAAGCAATCCTCAGTCCCATCACCCTGGTGGGCATCACCGTCTATTAACAAAACCGTGTCAACCTGTTCAAGTGCCTTCCGCGCGGCGATTACCAGGCCATTGAAGGTGCAGAAGCCGTAGCAATGATCGTAATGGGCGTGATGAAATCCCTGTGATGCAGAGCATGCAATGCCTCCATGCTTAAGTACATGCTGCACAGCAGCGCCCATCGACGCGTTGGAGTAATGCAAGGCCGTGTTGATCTCGGGATCGAGCGTCCTGAAACCGTTATGCGTCTTACACGCTAAAACATCGCGGACGAAATTCGGATCATGCGCAGAGCAGAAATCCGTGCTTTGGTATGGGTCAAACGCGAACGGTTTTCTGCCTGACTGTCGCACGAACTCCGGTATTTTTTGCACGGAGATGAACTGGTGGGCGACCTGCTGCTTGGAGTGGTAAAAAATTGGTGTCATTGGTTGTTCCTCGAGACGCGTGCAACGCCTTACCGTAGGCTCCATTCATAAGCGTGGTCAATGTACTTTGCCGCCTCAGCAGACAAATACTTGGCGTGCGGCTTTTTTCCCACCCGTCCAAGGTCAAGACGGTCCGCATCCCAACATGTCTGAATTGTTGGGTCAGTGTGGAGTTGGCCGTCGCTATGCCCGCTCATAGCGATACACAACTTGTCCAACTGGATTGGTGTTAGGTCAAAGTAGACCGTCTTTAATGACCGGGCGTACTCTGCTGCTCGGTGTCCGTGGCCCTCATCCACGTATTCGTTCTTGCGCTGACTATCGTGCAGAAAGGCGAACAATTCCACCACCAACGGGTCTGAGTTGGTAGCCTGCCCCACCGTCAAAGCGTGCCTCCTTACCCTCGCCCAGTGCCTTGTGCCATGCGCGCCATCCCGGTTAATACGAAACTGCGCCAAAACAGCCTTGAGTAGTCCCGCCCGATCAAATGGCAAGGGATCAGATACAGTAAGTTCAGCGAAAAGATCCAATTAGGTGCTCCTCTAATGGGGTGGGTTGTGGGACAGCTTAAGGTCTTCCTAGCTCACCACGTGAGCTGGGTCTAGGATAAAACTCAAATCTTCTTGATGACATCTCAGCCCATTTTCTTTTCAATCCCTGTAAGCTTTGTCCATGGCACGCATCCTGCCTTCACTACCCATCGGCCACATCGTGACCGGCGGACAACGCGCGGAACTGTCTTTGCTGCGGACCCTCGAGGAGGGGCTGTCCAACGCGTATTTGCTGTTTCACGGCGTCGACTGGTCGCGCGGCAGCGGCGTTGGGGAGCAGCACGGAGAGTTGGACATTGTCGTGATAAATCAGTCGGGCGATACGCTGCTGATTGAAGTTAAAGCCGGCCCCGTCAACTTTTCGCCCCAGGGCATTTTCAAGACCTATTCACGCGAAACTAAGGACGTAGTACGACAAATCGGACTGCAATGGGGGGCGCTTCGCGGTAGGCTGAATGATATTGAGCCGGGCATTAAGTTGCATCACCTTTTGGTTTTACCCAACGTACGCGTTCAATCGGAAACTGTTCAATGGCCTCGTGAACGCATTGTAGACAGCCAGGAAGTTACGCTGATTTGCGCACGCATTAAGGAGCTACTTGGGCCTGGCCGAGCCAATCCAAAACTCTTCGACAGGGTTTGCGCATTTTTTGAAAACCGGTTCCATGTGCAGCCGGATGTGTCAGCTCTACTTGTGCGTTTACATCAAGAGGCCACCACTCAGTCCTCCGGCTTAGCCACCTGGGTTCCGCGCATCGAGGTGCCATCAGGCATAGTGCGGGTGGTCGGTACGGCAGGGTCCGGTAAGACACAGCTTGCCTTGAAACTACTCAAAGATGCTGTAGCCAGTAAACGTACAGCGGCATACATTTGCTTCAACCGCGCACTAGCCGACCATATTGCCAAGGTGGCACCTGCACAAACGCCGGTAGAAACTTTTCATGAATACGCCGTACGAGTACTCCGTACTGCCGGTATGCCCGTCGACTTCAAACAGCCCAACGCTTTCGCAGACATCGAGAGAAATTGCATTTTGCATTTGGAAAACCTTGCGCCAGATTTGGACGTGTTGGTTATTGATGAAATGCAGGATTTGAAGCCGCAATGGGTTGAGGCATTGCTGAGCAGACTTCGAGAGGACGGAACGGTTTTCTTATTGGAAGATCCAGATCAGCAGTTGTACCCAGATCGCGAAGAATTTGA
>CANGEG010000142.1 GCA_947452725.1 Comamonadaceae bacterium
CACTTTCCAGCCGTCCCAGTCGTTTTCGGCCATGCCGTCTTCGATGCTGATGATGGGGTACTTGTCGCACCAAGTGGCTAGCATGTCTGTCCACTGCTCAGAAGTGAGGGATATGCCGCCTTCACCGGCGAGCACGTACTTGCCGTTTTTGTAGAACTCGCTGGCCGCGCAATCGAGGCCAATTGCAATTTGCTCTCCGGCGGTATAACCGGCTGCTGCAATCGCGTCCAACACCATTTGGATTGCGGCTTCGTGGCTGTCGACGTTGGGGGCAAAGCCGCCTTCGTCGCCCACGGCAATGCTCATGCCTTTGTCGTGGATGATTTTCTTAAGTGCGTGAAACACCTCAGCGCCCCAACGCACGGCTTCACGAAAGCTTGGTGCGCCGACCGGGATGATCATGAACTCTTGCAAGTCCAAGTTGTTGTTGGCATGCGCACCGCCGTTGATGACGTTCATCATGGGCACAGGCAACTGGTTGCCGTTCATACCGCCAAAGTAGCGGTAAAGGGGAAGGCCAGACTCTTCGGCTGCGGCGCGGGCTACGGCCATTGATACTGCCAGCATGGCATTGGCACCTAGGCGGCTTTTGTTTTCGGTGCCGTCCAAGTCGATCAGGGTGCGGTCCAGAAAAGCTTGCTCAGATGCATCGAGGCCCAGCACGGCTTCGGAAATTTCAGTGTTGATGTGCTCCACCGCTTTGAGAACGCCTTTGCCAAGGTAGCGGCTTTTGTCGCCGTCACGCAGTTCAATGGCTTCGCGGCTGCCGGTCGAGGCGCCGGACGGCACTGCGGCACGACCCATCACGCCCGATTCCAACAACACATCGCATTCGACGGTGGGGTTTCCACGGCTGTCCAAAATTTCACGGCCAACGATATCAACAATTGCACTCATTTTCAGTCTCTCAATGTATAAATTAAACAGGTTTACAGACCTTCTACCACCACCATGCGCATGATGGCTGCGCCCGCGCGGGCTTGGCGCGCCTTGAGGTACTCGGGCGTGTCGTAAAACGCCTGCGCCGCTGCAAAGGTGGGGAATTTTAAAATCACGACGCGCTCAGGAGCCCAGTCGCCTTCAAGCACAGCCACCTGACCTCCGCGAACACAGACTTCGGCGTCGTAGGCCTTCATGGCCGCGCTAGACCATTTTTTGTACTCTTCGTACTGCACCGGATCGGTCACTTGTACGTGAGCGATGATATAGCCACTCATGAAAAATCATCCTCTAAAAATGGGTTCTTTTTGGTGATGGCATCCAGTTGCACCAAGGTTTCCAGCAGAGCTTTCATCTTGCCAAGCGGCACCGCGTTGGGCCCATCCGACCAAGCCGCAATGGGCTTGGGGTGTGTCTCCATAAAGAGACCGGCTACGCCCGCGGCCACGCCAGCTCGTGCCAGTACGGGCACCATTTCACGGGCGCCACCACTGCTGGTGCCTTGGCCTCCGGGCTTTTGCACCGAGTGGGTTACGTCAAACACCACGGGGGCGCCGGTCTTGCGCATTTCGGCCAGGCTGGTCATGTCGGCCACCAAGTTGTTGTAGCCAAAACTCACACCGCGCTCGCACGCTAAAAAATTGTCTTCGGCCAACCCGGCCTCTCGTGCTGCTGTGCGGGCTTTGTCGATGACGTTGGTCATGTCCCAAGGGGCCAGAAACTGGCCTTTCTTGATGTTGACGGGCTTGCCCGATTGCGCCACGGCGCGGATAAAATCGGTCTGGCGGCACAAGAAGGCGGGGGTTTGAAGAACGTCCACCACGCTCGCGACCACTTTAACTTGCGACTCCTCATGCACATCGGTAAGGATGGGTACGCCGATTTGTCGGCGCACTTCATCTAAAATTTTCAGGCCCGCATCCATTCCCAAGCCACGCTGGGTGCTGCCCGAGGAGCGATTCGCCTTATCGAACGAACCTTTGTAGATCAAGGGGATGCCCAAGGCGGTGCAGATTTCCTTGAGTTGCCCCGCCACTTCCAGCGACATTTCCAAACCCTCAATGGAGCAGGTGCCCGCGATCAGGAAGAAAGGCCGGTTCAGGCCGACATCAAAGCCGCAAAGTTTCATGGGATGTCCTGTCCTTTTTGGGGGTCAGGCCGCAGCTTTGTGGGCCACCGCAGCCTTGACGAATGCGTTGAAAAGCGGGTGGCCGTCCCACGGCGTAGACTTGAACTCAGGGTGGAACTGCACGCCCACGTACCACGGGTGGGTAGATTGGGGTAATTCCACTATTTCGGTGAGATGTTCGCGCTGCGTCAGCGCCGAGATTACCAGGCCAGCTTTACGCAGATCGTCCAGGTAATTCACGTTAGCTTCATAACGGTGGCGGTGACGCTCGGTAACCACATCGCCGTAAATTTGATGGGCCAGCGTGCCCTTGGCTACGTCGGAGCTTTGCGCGCCTAGGCGCATCGTGCCGCCCAGGTCGGAGTTGGCGTCGCGCACTTGGATAGAGCCGTCAGCGTCTTTCCATTCGTTGATTAGGGCGATCACCGGAAAGGGAGTCTCGGGTTCGAACTCGGTGCTGTTCGCGTTTTTCATGCCAGCCACATGACGAGCGTACTCAATGGTGGCCACTTGCATGCCCAGGCAAATGCCCAGGTAAGGCACTTTGTGTTCTCGGGCGAATTGGGCGGTGGAAATTTTGCCCTCCACCCCACGCTTGCCAAAGCCGCCTGGCACCAGCACGCCGTCGAAGTTGGCTAGGCTGGCCACGGTTTCAGGTGTAATGGTTTCAGAGTCGATGTGCGCGATCTTTACGCGCACATGGTTTTGCATGCCTGCATGGCGCAAGGCTTCATTGACCGATTTGTAGCTGTCGGTCAACTCCACATACTTGCCGACCATGGCAATGGTCACTTCGCCTTTGGGGTGCTCGGTCTCATAGACCAAGTCGTCCCAGCGTTTTAGGCTGGCAGGCGGTGTGTTCAGGCGCAGCTTGTCGCAGATCAGGCCGTCAAGCCCCTGCTCGTGCAGCACGCGCGGCACTTTGTAGATGGTGTCCACATCGGGCATGGAAATAACACCCCAGCTTTGCACGTTTGTGAACAGGGAGATCTTCTCTCGTTCGTCATCAGGAATGTAGCGGTCGGCGCGGCACAGCAATGCATCAGGCTGAATGCCGATTTCACGCAGTTTTTGTACCGTGTGTTGTGTCGGTTTGGTCTTGAGTTCACCGGCAGCTGCAATCCATGGCACGTAAGTCAGGTGCACAAAGGCGGCATTGTTGGGGCCTAAGCGAAGGCTGAGCTGACGCACAGCTTCCAGAAACGGCAAAGATTCGATGTCACCCACGGTGCCGCCGATTTCGACGATCGCCACATCCACCGCTTCGGGCGTACCGAAACCGGCGCCACGTTTGATGAAGTCTTGGATCTCGTTGGTCACGTGGGGGATGACTTGGACGGTTTTGCCCAAGTAGTCGCCGCGACGCTCTTTTTCAAGCACGCTTTTGTAGATCTGGCCAGTCGTGAAGTTGTTTGCCTTCTTCATCCGTGTTTCGATGAAGCGCTCGTAATGGCCCAGATCGAGGTCAGTTTCAGCGCCGTCATTAGTCACGAACACTTCGCCGTGTTGGAACGGTGACATGGTGCCGGGGTCAACGTTCAGGTAAGGGTCTAGCTTGATGAGGGTGACGGAGAGGCCGCGCGATTCAAGGATCGCGGCAAGCGAGGCGGAGGCGATTCCCTTGCCCAGGGAAGACACCACACCGCCAGTGACGAAGACGAATTTGGTCATGTCCGAGACGGGAGATGGATCTCCCGGGAGCTGGTAAAGCGTAATTATAGTCAGGCGGCATCCCTCTTTTGGTTTGGATGGTGGCTCTTTTGAGTGTCTATGGACTTGAAGATACTTCTTATAGTGGCTGAGACTAAAAGTGCGAGCCGAGACCGCTCCATCCTTGCTGGGCTCGCAACAGCGCCCATACGCAGCCCACCCCCTCACCAACAACATAGACAAGAAACAATACATTAGGCGAAAGACAAAAAAGGTCTGCTACATTGCCCAGCATGAACACATTGGCTGGAAAACATTTGGTTCTGGGGCTCTCGGGCGGCATAGCTTGCTTTAAAGCGGCTGAGCTTTGCCGTGCGCTTATCAAAGCCGGGGCGAGCGTGCAGGTGGTGATGACTGACGCGGCTGAGCATTTCATGACCGCGGTGACCATGCAAGCTTTGTCGGGTCGGGCGGTCTACACCTCGCAATGGGATGCCCGTGAAGCCAACAATATGGCGCACATCAATTTGAGTCGCGAGGCCGATGCCATTGTGGTGGCACCGGCCAGTGCTGATTTTTTAGCCAAACTTTTGCATGGCCGGGCTGACGATCTGCTCAGCCTAATGTGCCTGGCGCGTCCCATCGACAAGGTGCCATTGATCGTGGCCCCGGCTATGAACCGCGAAATGTGGGCAAACCCGGCCACGCAGCGAAATGTGGCCCAACTCAAAGCCGATTGCGTGTACGTGCTCGACGTCGGCCAAGGCGACCAAGCCTGCGGCGAAACGGGCGATGGCCGCATGCTAGAAGCGCAAGAGATTTTGGAAGATCTGCAAGCTTTTTTTGCGCCTAAATTGTTGGCTGGAAAGACTGTTTTGGTTACGGCGGGCCCGACTTATGAGGCCATCGACCCGGTACGCGGCATCACTAATTTGTCCAGCGGCAAGATGGGTTTTGCCATTGCCCGGGCTGCGCGGCAAGCTGGAGCGGATGTCACGGTGATTGCTGGACCTGTGAGTCTGGCCACTCCACGGGGTGTGCGGCGCATCGACGTGCGTTCGGCCCAAGACATGTTCTGTGCGGTGCAAACGCAGGTGACGCAGGCTCAGATTTTCATTGCCACCGCCGCCGTGGCCGATTGGCGGCCTCATACCCAGGCAGATCAAAAAATCAAAAAAGATGCCGCCGGCCACACCCCGCAGTTGGCTTTCATCGAGAACCCCGACATTTTGGCCGGCGTGGCTCAATCGGATCGCGCGCAAAACGGCGCCTTGTTTTGTGTTGGTTTTGCAGCTGAAAGCCACGATTTGTTGGCGCATGCCACAGCCAAACGCTTGCGCAAACAAGTGCCTTTGCTGGTTGGCAATATTGGCCCAAGCACCTTTGGGCAAGACGACAATGCGTTGCTGCTGGTCGATGCGTTGGGCGCTACCGAGTTGCCCCGGGCTTCCAAGCAGGATCTTGCCGACGAGCTGATCGCTGAGATCGCTCGCAGGCTCTGAGCTGCGGCACAGCAGACTCCTTAAATTTTAAGAAAACCCCAATGAAGATAGATCTCAAAGTCATGGACCCGCGAATCGCGGACAAACTTCCCGCCTACGCCACCGCTGGCAGTGCCGGCCTCGATTTGCGCGCTTGCATTGATGCGCCGCTCACCTTAGGGCCCAACGCTTGGCAGCTGGTGCCCACTGGCATGGCGGTGCATTTGAACGACCCCGGCTACGCGGCCGTTTTGTTGCCGCGCTCGGGTTTGGGTCACAAACATGGCATCGTGCTTGGTAATTTGGTGGGTTTAATTGACAGCGACTATCAAGGTCAGTTGATGGTCAGCTGCTGGAACCGCAGTGATGTGGCCTTTACCATCGAGCCAATGGAGCGCATTGCGCAAATGGTGATCGTGCCCGTGGTGCAAGCCCAGTTCAATGTGGTGACCGAATTTGCTGCCCCCAGCGATCGCGGGGAGGGGGGCTACGGTTCGACTGGCAAAAAATAACGCGGTTCAGTCCCGGGAGTGAAGTGCCTTGGCCTCCAGGGCTTGCTGAACCTGACTGTGATCAGTGCAACAGGCGGTTGGGGTCGGCCGGCTCGTGGTTCTCGCCCACCTCGATTTTAAAGAAGCCTGTGCCGCAGCTGCCGTGGCCAATTTCATCTTCGGTGGCTTCTCGCACGGCTTCCACTTTCAGGTGCAAGCGCAATGCAATGCCTGACAACGGGTGATTGCCGTCGAGCACCACGTGCTCGGGGTAAATTTCGGTGATCGTGTAGAGCACATTGCGCGGCGCATCTGGGTGCGTGCCTTCGGGCAAGGCCGTACCTTCGATTGTTAAGCCTTCTTCTATCTCTGCGGGGAACAGGGCGCGAGGCTCTAGAAACAGCAAATTTTCATCGAAGTCGCCAAACGCATCTTCGGGCTCAAGGTGCAAATCGACCTTGGCGCCGCGGATGTGACCTTGCAAAGCGGCTTCAATTTTCGGCAGTAAATCATGGCCGCCTACCAGAAACTCCACTGTCTCATCGAGCACGTCCAAAGTTTCGCCGAGAGTATCTTTCAGGGTCCACGTGAGTGCGACCACGCATTGTTGAGTGATTTCCATAGGAGAATTGTCGCATGGACACAACTCAACCTCTTTGCCTGCTGGGAGGGCTTTCGCCCAACCAGTTCATGAAACGCCACTGGCACAAAAAGCCTTTGCTAATTCGCCAAGCCATTCCTGGCTTTACCCCTTTACTGGACCGCGCAGAACTGCTGGCCCTTGCCGCTCAGGACGACGTTGAGTCGCGCCTGGTGGTGCGTAAGCCCCACGGCTGGACGCTGAAACAAGGGCCTTTTCCAAAGAAAGCCTTGCCTGCATTTAAGCAGCCGGGTTGGACCATGCTGGTGCAAGGCGTGGACTTGCACGAAGAAGCTGTGCACCAGTTGGCGCAGCAGTTTCGTTTTGTACCCGATGCACGCATGGACGACGTAATGATCAGCTATGCCACCGACGGCGGGGGCGTTGGGCCGCACTTTGACAGCTATGACGTGTTCTTGCTGCAAGCCTATGGGCAGAGGCGTTGGCGCATTGGACGGCAAAAGGACTTGACGCTGGAAGAGGGGGTTCCTTTGAAAATTCTGGCCCATTTTGAGTACGAAGAAGAATTCATTTTGAACCCTGGTGACATGCTGTACCTGCCGCCGTTGTATGCACACGACGGCGACGCTGTTGGGGAGTGCATGACCTATTCCATGGGCTTTCGTGCGCCGCGCGCCGGCGAGTTGGCGCGCGAGTTGCTGGCAGGTTTGGCTGAAGAGGCTATGGAAGCCGTGGGCGATAAGGTGTACCGCGATCCCAGCCAGCCAGCGGTCACTGAAGCCGGGGCGATTCCTTTGCCTTTTCAAGAGTTTGCGCAGGCGGCTGTGCAAAAAGCCTTGCAAGATCCGCTGCTGCTTAACTGTTTGTTGGGTGAGTATTTGACTGAGCCCAAAGCCCAAGTCTGGTTTGAAAGTCAGGCCGAGCGCGAATTGAATTGGCCGCAAGCGGTGCAGCTGGATCGGCGCACCCGCATGATGCATGATACGCACCATATTTTTATCAACGGCGAAAGCTTCAAGGCTGGTGGACGAGATGCGCAGCTGCTGCATCGTTTCTCTAACGACAGGCGCTTGGATGCCCGTGCCGTTAGTCAGCTTTCGACCCAGGCTTTGGAGTTGCTTGCCAATTGGTGTGACGACGGCTGGGTGCACCCCGATGATGCGCCTTAGCAATCAAATGGATTACAAAAAATAATGACGCTCTGAAAAGGGGCGTAAAAACCC
>CANGEG010000143.1 GCA_947452725.1 Comamonadaceae bacterium
ACTTCGCGGGCAGTTGCGGTGGTGCGCCCATCGCCGTCATACGCCAATACATCGAACAACAGCAGACGCCGCACTAGGGGACAGCTCCTCTGTCCGCGCTCTACATCCCCGTCCTAAAGGACGGGGTTTTCCGCGCAAGATGGATAAATACAAAGCGTTACAAAGCATCCGTCATCTGATTCTAATGCAGCGACGTTGAAGATTGAGCTCAGGACATTCTGAGCGAAACATCAACTTCAAGGATACAAAATGAACAAGCTCTTCCTCGCATTGGTTTCTAGCATCATGGCTGCTACAGCCTTCGCGCAAGTGGCCGTTCCCGCCGCGCCTTCCGTGCCATCGATGGCCACTGTCAAACAAGAAGCCCAAAATGCCGCGACCAATGCAGCCACCGCTGCGGTGAACAAGGCCAGGGGTGCTGTGACTCCTGCTGCTGCTCCTGCCGCTGCAGCAGCCCCAGCGGCCGCACCTGCCGCACCTGCCGCAATTGGACTGGCCACACCGGTCTTTGTCCCCAAAGCAGAGGAGCCTGCGCAAACTAAACCTGCGATGAAAAAGATGGGGAAAAAAGCGCGTAAGAGCGCACGTAAAAGCGCACGCAAAGCGGCTGCCAAAGAAGCCACGCCGGTAGCGCCGACCCCCGTGCCCGCTACGCCAGCAAAGTGATTGAGAAAGACCGGAGACCCAGCCGTCGGTAACTTGCCCTTCTCATCAGGCTTGGGGCGCTCCGGGGGAACTAAGTCACAGTCATCAAGCAAAAAACCGCTTCGGCGGTGTTGCGCATTTCAGGTTTTAAAAGCCGTGATTTAAACGTTGATCGCAATCGCCGAGCCGGCCAGCTTACGCAACTCAAACTTCTGAATCTTGCCGGTACTGGTTTTGGGCAACTCGCCAAACACAATCGATCGTGGCACTTTAAATCCTGCCAAATGCAGCTTGCAATGCTCCACCATGGATAGGGCGGTGGTGGTGGCCCCAGCTTTCAATTCCACAAAGGCGCAGGGTGTTTCACCCCAACGGGCATCGGGCTTGGCCACCACAGCAGCAGCCAAAACATCGGGGTGGCGGTACAGCACGTCTTCCACTTCAATAGAAGAAATGTTTTCTCCGCCCGAGATGATGATGTCTTTGCTGCGGTCTTTGATTTTGATGTAGCCGTCTGGGTACTGCACGGCCAAGTCGCCGCTGTGGAACCAGCCGCCAGCAAAGGCCTCTTGCGTAGCTTTAGGATTCTTCAAATACCCCTTCATCGCGATATTGCCTTTGAACATGATTTCACCCATGGTCTCGCCATCATGCGGCACTGGCTGCATAGTCTCAGGATTGAGCACACACACCTCGCGCTGTAGGTGATAACGCACGCCTTGGCGAGCGTTCAGGCGTGCGCGCTCGCCAATCGGCAACTGCTGCCAATCTTCATGCTTAGCGCAGACCGTGGCCGGGCCATACACCTCGGTTAAGCCGTACACATGGGTCAAATCAAAACCCATTTGCTCCATACCCTCGATCATTGACGCGGGCGGCGCAGCCCCCGCCACCATGGCTTTGACGCCGACCGGCAAGCCCAGCTTCATCTCTGCCGGGGCATTGACCAACAAGCCGTGCACGATCGGCGCTCCACAGTAATGCGTCACCTGGTGCTCTCGCATCATGTCAAAAATGCTCTGTGCGTCGACCCGGCGCAAACACACGTTCACGCCCGCGCGAGCTGCCAAGGTCCAGGGAAAGCACCAGCCGTTGCAATGGAACATGGGCAGCGTCCACAAATAGGCGGCATGCTTGGGCATGTCCCATTCCAAAATGTTGGAGATCGCATTCGTCGTCGCGCCCCGGTGGTGATAGACCACGCCCTTGGGGTTGCCAGTGGTGCCGCTGGTGTAGTTCAGCGCTATCGCATCCCACTCGTTGTCTGGCAACTGCCAGGCAAACTGCGAGTCACCTTGCGCCAAAAAGGTCTCATAGTCGGTTTGACCAATGCGCTCAGATGGGCCGGTGTACAGCGCATCCAGCACATCAATCACCATCAGCGGGCGCGCCGACTGACGCAGGGCCAAGGCCTTTTTCAGCGTGCCCGAAAACTCCGGATCTACGATCACCACCTTGGCTTCGCCATGGTCCAACATGAAAGCCAATGTTTCTGGATCCAGGCGGGTATTCAAGGCGTTAAGCACAGCGCCAGCCATGGGCACGCCGAAATGCGCTTCCACCATGGGAGGGGTATTGGGAAGCATCACAGCGACTGTATCGTTTTTGCAAACACCCGCCCGCACCAAGGCGCTGGCCAGTTGGCGGCAGCGATCATAGGTTTGAGACCAGGTTTGGCGCACCGTTTTCGAGCCCAAACCGTGAACTACGGCTAAACGATTTGGATATACCTGCGCTGTGCGCTCGATGAAAGTCAGTGGCGACATCGCGGCAAAATTGGCGATCGTCGGGGGTAAGTCTTGGTCAAACATCGAGGTCATTTCAGTCTCCTTTTTTAGCCATTGTGTATTGAAACCGAAAGGGCTGACGCCTCGTTGACCGCCAGCGGGGCAGGATCGGTGAAAATAGCCCCTGTGGCCATTCCTCAGTCTTTTTTGCAAGAGTTACTTTCCCGCATCGACGTGGTCGAGGTGGTGGGCCGCTATGTCCAGCTGAAAAAGGGCGGCGCCAACTTTATGGGCCTGTGCCCGTTTCATGGTGAAAAATCCCCCAGCTTCAGCGTTAGCCCAACCAAACAGTTCTTTCATTGCTTTGGCTGCGGTAAAAGCGGCGACGCGCTCGGCTTCCTGATGGAGCATGCCGGCATGACCTTCATTGAGGCGGTGAAAGATCTGGCCCAGCAAGTGGGCATGGTGGTGCCCGAAGAGGATCAGTCCCCCGAGGAGAGGGCCCGTGCAGCCGAGCAGCGGCAAAAGCAAAACTCGCTGACCGACGTGCTGGAAAAAGCCGGAGAGTCTTACCGCCAGCATCTTAAAACCACGCCCAAAGCCGTGGCTTATCTTAAAGGCCGTGGCCTTTCGGGGCAGATAGCCAAACGATTTGGCTTGGGCTACGCTCCCGAGGGCTGGCGCAGTTTGGCCAGTGTGTTCCCCAACTATGACGAGCCCTTGCTGGCCGAAAGCGGCTTGGTGATCGTCAACGAAGAAGACAACAAACGCTACGACCGATTCCGTGACCGGGTGATGTTCCCGATCCGCAACATCAAGGGCGAATGCATTGGTTTTGGTGGCCGCGTCATGGGAGAAGGTACGCCCAAGTACCTGAACTCGCCCGAAACTCCGGTGTTCCACAAGGGCCGCGAGTTGTATGGCCTGTTTGAAGCGCGTGAAGCGCTGCATGCGGCGGGCTTTGTGCTTGTGACCGAAGGCTATATGGACGTGGTGGCTTTGGCACAAATGGGTTTCCCCAATGCGGTGGCCACCCTGGGCACAGCTTGCACGCCAGATCATGTGCAAAAGCTTTTTCGCTTCACCGATGCAGTTGTCTTTGGTTTTGATGGGGACGCCGCAGGACGTCGTGCGGCCCGCAAAGCGCTGGACGGCGCCCTGCCGTACGCAACCGATGTGCGCAGCATCAAGTTCTTGTTTTTGCCTACTGAGCATGACCCCGACAGCTACATTCGCGAATTTGGCCGCGAGGGCTTTGCCCAGTGCGTGGCGCAGGCCACGCCCTTGTCGCGCTTTCTGATTGAGGTTGCCAAGGAGGGCTGCGACTTGGAGAGTGCCGAAGGGCGCGCCCACCTGTCCAGCAACGCCGCGCCCTTGTGGCGACTGCTCCCCGATGGCGCTTTAAAACGCCAACTGCTGGGAGAGCTGGCCGGTTTGATTCAACTGGAAACGACCGAGCTGGGTGGGCTGTGGCAGGTGCAAGCAGAAAAATCGCTGGCGCGCAGCAGCCCACGAGGGCACAGCGCGGCCAGTGCCGCCCCGGGCCGCATGGCCGAACACGAGCTGACCGACGCAGACCTGACTGCCGAGCCGTTGGATTTGTACGCCAGCAGCGCCGAACTTGGCCGCGTTCAACCCGCCAAACGCAGCCCCTCGCCTTGGAAAAAAGACGCCAACGGCAAATGGCGCAAAGAAGACACTCCTGCGCCCTCTATGGGCCCCAGAAGCCTGCCCGCCAGCCGCGCCGACCACGCTAGCCGCTTGGTACTGGGCAATATGGCGCTGTGGGACAGTTTGACCGGCGAAGACCACGCCATGCTGTGCGCCCTGCCCGCGCCCCACGGTGCGCTATTTGCATGGCTGGAGAGTCAGTTTCACGACCATGGCCCGCTCGCCTGGAGCGCGCTGGACGCCGAATTGCAAAAACAAGCCTTTGCTTCTTTGGCGCGCAAACTGATGGCCACCCACCAACCGGTGGATCCGAACACTGACAACAGCGTCTCCCCCGAGGAAGCTCGGCAAGAGCTGCGGCAGCTGCTGAACCTGATGCTGATCGACCGGCTCAACCTGCTGCAAACCCAGGCCTTGGCCGAAGCAGAAGCCCAACAAGATCCGCAAGCGCTGGCGCGTTGGCGCAGTTTGGACAAACGACGTAAAGAGCTCCTGGCGGCAGGGCTTTTGAGTGCAGGGGTTTAAGGCGTCGGGTATAATCCACTCTTTTCGGCAAGAGCGACAGCAGCACCTCCGGTTCGACCCCAGCCATCAGCGCACCCTTAACGGGACGGTCAACACACCGCAAGGACTGCATTCCAAATGTTCGCCCATCCATCTTGCCCTTTGCAAAATTATTCGGGTCGCTGTAGCGCCTCCCCATACCCTTTGTAACCGTTACCCGCGCCAGTTGTTTTGTGGCGCAGTCCGTGTTTTTCCTTGTCAGTTTTGATGTCCTGAGGTTGTACCTATGCCTGCTCAAAAGTCGAAGAAGCCCGTTCTAGCCCCCACCAAAGCCAAGGCAGCCGCCAAGCCCAAGCTTGCCGCCAAAGCACCGCCCGTTAAAAAGGCGGTTGCTAAGGTGAGTAAAGCCCCGGCCAAGCCCGCTGCTAAAGCCAGTCCCGCCAAAGCAGCACCTGCTGTGAAGGCCAAACCGGCTGTCGCGAAAAAGGTTGCCCCTGTTGCCCCCAAAGCAGCCTCTCCCGCTAAGAAAGCCTCATCAGTGCCTGCATCCAAAACAGCTGCCAAGACCGATACGAAGACCATGACTAGATCACCTGCGCCCACGGCCAAAAAAGCTGCCGCAGTGGTCGAAGTTGAAGTGAAGAAATCAAGCAAAGTCGCTGCCAAGGCAGAGACTACAGCGCCGGTAAAGGCCGCAGCGAAAGCCGCAACCACCGCGCCCGTTAAAGCGGCAGCCAAGGCCACTGGGGCCAAGCGTGGCCCCAAGCCGAAAAAAAGCGCAGGTGCCTCTGACCTGGATGACGCCGATCTGAGCGACTTGGAAGAAGACTTGGTCGGTGAAGAGCCTGTCGCCAGCACGGAGCCGACTGAAAAAGTCAAACCACTGCGCATGAAAATCAGCAAGGCCAAAGAGCGCGCCTTGATGAAAGAATTTGGTCTGGACGAAACCGTCCTGTCTGAAGAGGACATGGCCAAACGTCGCCAACGCCTGAAAACCCTGATCAAACTGGGCAAGACACGCGGCTACCTGACGCATGGGGAAATCTCGGATCACTTACCCGACAAATTGATCGATGCCGAAACGCTCGAAGTGGTAATTGCCACCTTGAACGACTTGGGCGTGGCGGTGTATGAGCAAACACCCGATGCCGAGAGTCTGATCATCACGGACAACGCGCCTACCGGCTCGACCGAAGAGGAGGCCGAGGAGGCCGCTGAAGCCGCGCTGTCTACCGTTGACAGCGAATTTGGTCGCACCACCGATCCCGTACGCATGTACATGCGCGAGATGGGCACCGTGGAACTGCTGACCCGCGAAGGCGAGATTGAAATCGCCAAACGCATCGAAGGTGGCCTGATGGCCATGATGCTGGCGATCAGCGCCTCCCCTGCAACGATCGCCGAGATCTTGCGCATGGCGGGTGAAATTCGAGACGGCAAAGTGGTCATCTCGACTGTGGTCGATGGCTTCTCGAACCTGAACGAGGCCGACGACTATGTGGCCGAAGAAGACTTTGACGAATTTGACGAAGCCGACGACGACGACGGCAAAGGCGGCTCCAAAGCCTTGACCAAGAAACTCGAAGAACTCAAGAACCAGGCGCTGGAGCGTTTTGACCGCATCACAGAGATGTTTGAGAAGGTCCATAAAATCTACAACAAAGAAGGCTGGGGAACCCCCGCCTATGTGAAGGCGCAAGCCACTTTGTCGGAAGAGCTGATGACCATCCGCTTCACCGCCAAGACGATTGAAAAGCTGTGCGATATGGTTCGCGGCCAGGTGAACGATGTACGTATGAAAGAGCGCGAACTGCGCCGTATCATTGTGGACAAATGCGGCTACCCGCAAGAGCAGTTCATCGCCGACTTCAGTGGTCGCGATAAAAACAACCAGCGCGTAGCCTCGCAGTTGCTCAATCTCAAATGGATTGAAAAGCAAGCCGGCTCAGACAAAAAATGGGCCGCCGTGATGGGCCGCAACATCCCGCCGGTGCAGGATTTACAGCAAAAGCTGATGGACCTTCAATCTAAAGTGGTTGTGCCTTTGGATGAACTCAAAGACATCAACAAGCGCATGAACGAGGGCGAACGCAACTCGCGTAGCGCCAAGCGCGAAATGATCGAGGCCAACTTACGTTTGGTGATCTCGATCGCTAAGAAGTACACCAACCGCGGCCTGCAGTTCTTGGACTTGATCCAAGAAGGCAACATCGGTTTGATGAAAGCGGTGGACAAGTTTGAATACCGCCGCGGCTACAAGTTCTCGACTTACGCCACTTGGTGGATTCGCCAGGCCATTACCCGCTCCATTGCGGATCAAGCCCGCACCATCCGTATTCCGGTGCACATGATCGAGACCATCAACAAGATGAACCGCATCTCGCGCCAACACTTGCAAGAGTTTGGCTTTGAGCCCGATGCCTCGGTTCTGGCCGAGAAGATGGAAATTCCGGAAGACAAGATTCGCAAGATCATGAAGATCGCCAAAGAGCCGATCTCCATGGAAACACCCATAGGTGACGATGACGACAGCCACTTGGGCGACTTCATTGAAGACGGTGCCAACACCGCACCAATCGAAGCGGCCATGCAAGCGGGTCTGCGCGATGTGGTGAAAGACATCTTAGACAGCCTCACGCCGCGCGAAGCCAAAGTGCTACGCATGCGCTTTGGCATTGAAATGTCCACCGACCACACGCTGGAAGAAGTGGGCAAACAGTTTGACGTGACGCGCGAGCGCATTCGCCAAATAGAAGCCAAAGCCTTGCGTAAACTCAAGCACCCTAGCCGTAGCGACAAACTGCGCAGCTTCATCGACACGATGTAACGCGAGTCAGCCCGCTCAAGCGAAAAGCCGCCTCGTTGCAAAACGGAGCGGCTTTTTTCATTCCGTCAGGCCGACTGGGCTTTGTTGCCGTAGGGGCAGTGGTTGGGGCGCGGCCCTACCTGCGGATGCAAGC
>CANGEG010000144.1 GCA_947452725.1 Comamonadaceae bacterium
GCGGGATGCGGTTGTAGCCTTGGCTGGTCAGGCTTTTAAATTCCAATTCGGTGATCACGGCTATTGCCTCCGTTGCGCTGTGCATCGACCCCTGGGGTGTGCAGCAGCTGTCATTCCATTCAAATGCCCGTGGGTTTCGCGGGCGCTGACTGCGGCCAAAGGGCCGCGTTGCGAATCAATTTTCAGACTGGCTTACGCCAGGGCCAGGCTCCCCGACCCGATGGGCCTGGCTGGCTGTGAATTCGCAAATGGCAATGGATGAACATAGAGGCCTCAGTGTACCAAACGATTGGGCCTGGCCATTTCAGCCTGCTCAGGCAGCCAACCGGGCCTGATGCCACAGCGCCCATTGCGTCAAATCATCAAAGTGACCATCGGCCAATACCGCATCCACCGGCTGGCCGTGGTTATAGCCGTAGCGCAGCAAGACCACAGGGCAGCCGGCAGACCTCGCCGCTTGGGCGTCGTTGCTGGAGTCCCCCACCATCAAGGTCTGCCCAGGTAAAGAGCCCAAGGCTTGGCAGGTTTTGAGCAAGGGCAATGGGTCCGGTTTTTTGCTCTCAAAGCTGTCGCCACCAAAGACATGATCAAAAAACGGCGCCAAGCCCTTGTTTATTAGCAAAGCCTGGGCGAAGGCCACCGGTTTGTTGGTCAAACAAGCCAGCCTCAAACCGGCATCCTGCATCTGCCGCAGCCCCTGGAACACGCCGGGGTAGACATGGGCATACTGGCCGTTGATGTCCAGGTAATGGTGCTGGTAACGCAGCCAGGCGGCCTCGAACAGAGCGCCTGCGCTGCGCCCAGCGCAGGCGCTCACGTCAGGCAAAGCCAGTTGGTGCTGCAGCACCGTCAAGATCAAATGCTCCGACCCCTTGCCCACGGTGCGCCCCACCAAGTCGCGGCCAACACCGGGCAGGTCAAGGTCGGCTAACGTTCGGTTCAGCGCCACCTCGAAATCGCCCAAGGTGTCGACCATGGTGCCGTCCAGGTCGACAATGGCGGCCGACAAATTGAGCGTGTGCCCCACCATCAGCCCAAGGCCACACGCATTTGATCGATCACGGCTTTGTAATCGGACTGGCCAAAAATCGCGCTACCCGCCACAAAGGTGTCGGCCCCCGCATCGGCGACGCGGCGAATGTTGTCGGCCTTGATGCCGCCATCCACTTCAAGGCGTATGTCGCGGCCACTGCGCTCGATCCATTTGCGGGCCTGCTCGACTTTGCGCAGCGCAGAGTCGATGAAGCTTTGACCGCCAAAGCCGGGGTTGACGCTCATGATGAGAATCAAATCGATCTCGTCAATCGTCCACTCCAGCACGTCCAGCGATTCGGCTGGATTGAACACCAAGCCGGCCTTCACACCCTTGCCCTTGATGGCCTGCACGCTGCGGTGCACATGCGCGCTGGCGTCAGGATGAAAACTGATCAAGTCAGCGCCGGCTTGGGCAAACGAGGCTGCCAAGGCATCGACTGGGGAGATCATCAAATGCACATCGATCGGCACGGCCACACCGGCTGCAGTGAGGGCATGGGGCTTTAAGGCCTGGCAAATCATGGGGCCAAACGTGAGGTTAGGCACGTAGTGGTTGTCCATCACATCAAAATGAATCCAGTCTGCGCCGGCGGCGATCACGCGCTTGACTTCATCGCCCAAACGGGCGAAATCAGCCGACAAAATTGAAGGGGCAATTCGGTAAGTGGTGCTCATGGCGATATTGTCGCAGTTACCATCCAGAGATGCCGATCTACCAATTCAAAATTGAAGTCACTCCGACCTACCTTTCTTCTTCTGAAGAGGCTGGGCAAAGCCTCTACCTTTTTGCCTACTCCGTGACAGTGACCAACACGGGCGAAGTTCCCGCTCAATTGATCTCGCGCCACTGGATCATCAATGATGCGCAAGGCCACAGCGAAGAGATCAAAGGGCTGGGCGTGATCGGCCAACAACCGCTGCTCAATCCCGGCGAGTCTTTTCAGTACGCCAGCGGTTCGCGCTTGCGCACTGCGCAAGGCACCATGCACGGCAGCTTCTTTTTTGTGGCCGCAGACGGACATCGCTTTGATGTGCCTGTGCCGCTGTTTGTGCTGGAAGCGCATGGGCAAACGACGCCCTCACGCACCCTGCACTGAACGCCGGCGCCACGGGCCTTTGCGGTTAAGCTTGGCTCATGGGTGAGTTTGATTTAATAAAACGCTACTTTTCGCGCCCCGCACGCCGCGCGGTGTTGGGCGTGGGTGACGACTGCGCGTTGTTGGCGCCCACGCCCGGCATGCAACTGGCTGTGTCGAGCGACATGCTGGTCGAAGGCCGTCATTTTTTATCAACAGTCAGTCCAGTGCTCTTGGGGCACAAAGCTTTGGCGGTCAACTTGAGCGATTTGGCCGCTTGCGGCGCTGAGCCCCGCGCGTTCATGCTGTCTTTGGCTTTGCCCCGCGCAGATGAGGCTTGGCTGGCTGGGTTTTCCCAAGGTCTTTGGGCCTTGGCTGATACGTTCGGCTGCGAGTTGATTGGGGGCGACACCACCCAAGGGCCACTGAACATCAGCATCACCGTGATCGGCGATGTGCCAACAGGCCAGGCCCTGCTGCGCTCGGGCGCTCAAGTGGGCGACGATATTTACGTCAGCGGCACCTTGGGGGATGCGCGCGTTGCACTGGAGGTTTTTCGCGGCAACATGTCAGTTTCTGAATCCGTATTTTTAAGCACCCGCTCGCGCATGGAGCAGCCCACACCGCGCATCGACTTGGGGGTGGCCTTGCGCGGCTTGGCCACTTCAGCGGCTGACATCAGCGATGGTTTTTTAGGCGACCTGGGTCATATTTTGCAAGCCAGCCAGGTCGGGGCGGACATCGAAACTGCACTGGCTTTGCCCCTATTGGCTTGCGCGTCGCATCTGCATTTGCCGCAGGCTCGTCAGCTTGAACTGATTTTGTCTGGCGGCGACGATTACGAGTTGGTTTTCACGGCGCCAGCGCAATGCCGCGCTCAAGTAGTGGCCGCCGGTCTCGCATCTCACACCCCCATTACCCGCATCGGCGCTGTGCGTGAAGGTCAGGGCGTTCAACTGCGCGATGCGGCGGGGCAGCCCATGGCCCATCAGTTCAAGTCTTTCGACCACTTTGCCTGAGCCATGCCCATGCCCATTCCTTTTGCGCCGACGCCACTCGCCCATATCAACGCCAAGTTCTTGTTGTCACATCCGGCGCATTTCATTGCCTTGGGACTGGGCTCGGGGCTAAGCCCCAAGGCGCCCGGTACCGTGGGCACGCTTTGGGCTTGGCTGGCTTGGTTGCTGCTACAAAATGTCCTGTCTCCCGCACAGCAGGGGGCGGTGATTGTCTTGGCCACGCTGTTGGGCTGGTGGGCGGCCAAGGTCACTACACAGCATTTAGGCATTGCCGACCCCGGCGCCATCGTGTGGGATGAGGTTGTGGCTTTTTGGCTCGTGCTTTGGCTGCTGATGCCCAGCAGCTTTACGCTGCAAGTCATCGCCTTTGCAGTGTTCCGATTTTTTGACGCCGTTAAACCCCCGCCCGTGGGTTGGGCAGACCAAGTCTTCAAAGGCTTTGGTTGGCGCGGCGCCTGGGGCATTTATTTTGACGACTTTGTGGCCGCGTTTTGCACGCTGCTGGTGATGGCCATCGGCCTTAGGTTATTTGCATGACAACCACGACAGCCCTGTGCCAAGAGCTTGCACGGCGCTTGCGCCCACAGCGTTGGATGTTGGCCACAGCCGAAAGCTGTACGGGCGGCTTGATTGCTGCCGCTTGCACCGATCTGGCCGGCTCAAGCGATTGGTTTGAACGCGGTTTTGTGACCTACTCTAATGCCGCAAAATCCGAATTACTGTCTGTGCCGCCACAGCTGATCGAGACCCACGGCGCGGTGAGCGAGGCTGTCGTGCGCGCGATGGCCCTGGGTGCTTTGACTCATGCGAAAGCGCAGGTCGCGATCGCTGTCACGGGCATTGCCGGGCCAGGCGGGGGCAGCGCCGATAAACCCGTCGGCACCGTGTGGCTCGGTTGGGCCATTCAAGGTCAAGTCTTCTCACAATGCCAGCAATTCGCAGGGGACAGGGCCCAGGTTCGTGAGGCGAGCGTGCGCTACGCGCTGAGTCGGCTGCTTGACCTGTTGGCACACCGGCCAAACTGAAGTCAGACTGAGGACCGAACGACTGACTAACTAACTGACTGACTGACCGTTTGACCGTTTGACCGTTTGACCAACTGACCGACTGACGCGCAAATGAAGCGCCAGTCAGGCCGTCGCGGGAAATTCTCAAAACACACACACACGAAGCTCAGGGGCGGATTCGAAACGCCGGCGAGGCGTTGCTGCGTTAAACCCTGGTGCCCCTCGCACTGGATACATCAGGCGAAAAGCATCCTCCAAAGTCAGCTTTCAATCAAATAGTTACCATTTATATACCTGTATTTACTATATTTAATGAATATCAGGATAGCCTTAACGACTAATCCGCTGGTGTCAAAGTTTCAACTGGCACCGAAATAGCACCCGCCTCTTACATTGGTGAGCAGTCACCATGGGGAGGCATTTGAAGTTTTCCAGCAAACGACATGCTGACTAGCCTTCCTGCGCATCACCAAACTTTGCTTGGCTGCCTTGGTACGCCTCAAGATCTTCAGGGGGCCTACCTCGCTGCCGACAAGCTGTCGGTATGTTTCCAATCTGCAAGCCACCTCTTTGGTCCACATGTTTCTATTGAATGGGCCAAGGAAGCGGGCACCCTTGTCAGCACACTCCAGACTCTGAGCGCTCACAACCCGCTCATTGCCAACAGGCTGCTGTCGGGCAATCGCGGCTATGACCTGTTCATTGGCACACATCAAGTGGGGGTAACCAGAGCCATTGAAGAGCAGATCAACGGCGCGTTTGGCTTGATTGCAGCGCATTGCATTTCAAGGACCAGGATCATTCCTACGAACACCATCGATGCCTGGGTTCAGCTTCGCAAAGTTGGGCGCCATCGCCGCAGCAAAAATCCTGAGTGGGAAAACCTCGCACGTGCGTTTCCAACGAATCTGGCCGAGGTTCATAAGTGGCAGGAGCGATCTGGCGTTGGCGTGATACAGGATTTCCTGCATTGGTATGGGCGGGCATTGGCCAAACCGATCCCGCCGCCTGCCTCGCTCGTGCAAACCAGGAAAGGGGACTTTCCAGATCTGGTCAACTTCAGCCCCGCCAGCGGTCAGCCAGGGCATGCCCGTACGCAAGCGCTTGCGGCCCAGGAGGCCGACGTCGCTGAGAAACAAAAACCGGGCAACAACCTCATTGGCTGGCTGCTGCAACGCGCCAACCATGGCGGCTACATCAGCTTCTTTGGCGAAAGTGACCGATGGGAGAGGCTCTCGCGCGCTGAGCTCGGCGCCATGTGCAGTCGCATCGCTGGGCACCTCATGCCTGGCGATCCAGATTGTCGATACGCCTTGTTTGCAGTGATCTCGCTTTGCAGTTCCCTGCCTTCCCAAAAGGCGGCCACGCTGCCCCTCTTGCCCAATAATAAGATTTGGCTGGACATGGCTCGAAAGTCTATCCGCTGGAACCTCAGAGCGGTGCTGGACCCAAACGAGCCGCTATCGAAGCGGGCGCCTGCGCCCAAGCAGACCATTGACATCTGGCTCCCGGCGTTGGCCGCCGACTTGATTGGAAAGTTTCACCAAGCGCATCCGAACGCGCAAACGCTGGCCGAGCTCATTTCGGCTCAATCGGGTGACTCTGCGGCGATGGACCTGATCAAGGGCTACCGAACGTGGCTCTGTGGCGTTGGATACCAATCGCGCCACGGCGCGCTGGATGCCCGGTTCGCCCGCGCACTTGGGCAGATGTATCTCAACCAGCATGGTGACGTGATGGCTGCGGTGCTCGGCCTGGATTTCTCCGAGTGCGCCATGGGCATGCTGCACTACGCCCAGTTCGAGCCGAAGTTCTTATATCAACAGACTCAACAAGTCTACGTGGACCTCGGTCTGGGCGATGCCACGGCCTTCATCTACACGAAGCCAATGCTGGGTTCACGGCATGCGATGGCGCCAGACGATTTTTTCGCGGCAATCCGTCAACTGCTGCAGGAGGCGTCAACGGCACGTCGCCAAATGATCCAGGCCCAGACCCTGCAAGCCTTGTGCGCCGCCTACGATCGCTTGGTCCACTGCCGACTTTTGACGGTCATCAGCCTGACGGGTGCACGCAATCAGAGGCTGGACCGGATGACCTGGGGAGCCTTGTACGGCCATGCCGCCTATGCATTCGTGAGTGACAAGGACACGGATGAATATTCGCTCAGTCGCGTCATTCCCATTGGCGCCGTCTTGCGCCGGGTCCTGGACAGCCATGCGCAGGAGATTCATCTGGCCTCAAGTGCCGCCGATCGGCTGGGATGGACATTCAGTGATGTCGATAGGCAACGTGTCTTTGGTCGGGCACGTAGCAAGGTCTGTTTCTTCTCAATCGCGGCAACGAGTCAGACCGCTCGGCATTCTGATCTTGTACCCCAAAATAAGCGGCTGTTGGTCAGACAGGAGGTGCGCTGGGCGGCGGTGGAGGCCATCAGCCGGCAGTTCTTCGGCCGCAAATCCAACGTGGGCCGACACACCTGGGTCTCGATGCTGCTCGCTCAGGGTGTTGATCGCTGGCTGATCAAAACGCTCACCGGACACGCACGAGTTCGGGCCGAGCCGTTTGCAGATGGACAAACCTACTTCCCCAAACAGGCCCTCGCGCAACTGGCACAGGCCATGGAATGGGCGTTGCGCCCTTTGACGCCATCGGTGCTGGACCCCGCCCCCGACACTGCCCCCCCTTGTGCGGACTATTTCGCACCCAACGTGCCCATTGCCGTCTTGTCTCTCGCCGAACCGCGCACACGAGTGCCAACTCGGCTTGCCTCAACGGGCTGCGGCGCGCGTGAATTTGCGCGCGTGCTGCCCAAGCCAATCGACCATCACACCCTGTTGTCCATTACCGTGGTGGAGCACTTGCGAATGTTGTTGCTCAATGGCATGGGGCCCGCTCAGGCTCATGCCCGGTTGCTCAGCTGCCTGTTGTTACTGGACTGGATCGAGATCGCTGATGTGGAAATTATTTGGAGCGCTCCAACACCTTTTCAGCGATTAACGAATTGCACTGTCGCCGCAACTTACTCCCGCCCTGACTGCCGCACGCAGATTCGCCGGCCCCTGTGTGGCCCCACCTTGATACCTTTGGCTCAAATCAAAACGGGCCTCAAGGGCCGCTGGTTGCAAAGCTGCCGTGACGTGCACCTGTGGCTGCAGGAACAATTGCCGCATCTGATGTGGCCCGCTCGCGAACCCGAGGGGTTGGCCAGTCTGGCCGCCATGATCAGCCGATGGAGTCGCTTTAACCTTCCCCCTTTCCTGTTGACAGCAACCTCGGCAAAACTCACATCTCC
>CANGEG010000145.1 GCA_947452725.1 Comamonadaceae bacterium
GGGGTGGTGGGCGCTGACGGTCTCGAACCGCCGACCTACTCCGTGTAAAGGAGCCGCTCTACCAACTGAGCTAAGCGCCCCACCTGAAACTAGATCAGTTCAAAGCATCTTTCAAAGCTTTGCCTGGACGGAATTTGGGAACTTTGGCAGACTTGATTTTAATCGCAGCGCCGGTGCGGGGGTTGCGCCCCGTGCGAGCGGCACGTTTAGTCACAGCAAAAGAGCCAAAACCCACCAAAGAAACGGTGCCGCCTTTTTTCAAAGTCGCGCGCACACCACCCATTAGGGCTTCCAATGCACGACCGGCAGCAGCTTTTGAAATGTCTGCCTGCTTCGCGATGTGCTCGATCAATTCTGTTTTATTCACAAAGTGCCTCTTTAAATCATAAAAGATCGGCGAGCCGATCTGTCAATCTCTGTGCTTCAGCGCGCAGCTTGTTGCGGCTCAAATTCTAGACGCAAACCTCTGACCAAGAATGACAAAACGGATATTTTTTTGAAAATCCGTGTTTCACGATACACGCTTTGGATTTCAAAGAGCATTGGCGATAGCTTTACCTAAGTCCTGCGTGGTCGCGGTGCCACCAATGTCGGGCGTGCGCGGTGCGCCGCTTTGTGGATGCAGCACTTTCTCAATCGCAGCCAAAACCGCATCATGCGCCTCTTTGTAACCCAAGAACTCCAGCATCAGCGCGCCGCACCAGATCTGACCAATTGGGTTAGCAATTTGCTTACCAGCAATGTCAGGAGCCGAGCCATGAACCGGCTCAAACAGCGACGGAAAAAGGCGATCAGGATTCAAATTGGCGCTCGGTGCAATGCCAATTGTGCCGGTGCAGGCCGGTCCCAGGTCGCTCAAAATATCACCAAACAAATTGCTGGCAACCACCACGTCAAAAAAGTCGGGGCGCTGCACAAAGTGCGCAGTCAGGATATCAATGTGAAACTTGTCCACATTCACACCCGGATAGTTCCTGGCCATCTCGACAACGCGCTCGTCCCAATAGGGCATGGTTATGGCAATGCCATTGGATTTGGTGGCACTTGTCAAATGCTTTTTAGGGCGCGACTGGGCCAACTCAAACGCAAACTTGAGCACTCGGTCCACACCGATACGTGACATCACAGTCTCTTGCATCACTATCTCGCGCGGGGTGCCAGGGTACATGCGGCCACCAATGCTGGAGTACTCGCCCTCAGTGTTTTCGCGCACGATGTACATATCGATCTCGCCGGGCTGGCGCGCGCTACCGTCACGGCGCACCACGGGGGCAATAATGCCGGGCATCAGGCGCGCAGGGCGCAGGTTAATGTATTGATCAAACTCACGGCGGAACAACAACAATGAACCCCACAACGACACGTGATCGGCGATTTTGTCAGGCCAACCAACAGCGCCAAAGTAAATCGCGTCATGGCTGCCGATCTGGTCTTTCCAGTCGTCAGGCAGCATCTTGCCGTGCTTTTCAAAATAATTCCAGCTCGAAAAATCGAAGTGGTCAAAGTGCAAGTCAATGTTGAACTTGTGCGCAACGGCCTCCATCACACGTAAGCCTTCAGGCATTACTTCTTTGCCAATGCCGTCGCCGGCGATCACGGCTATGCGGTGCTTTGTCATGGTTTGTCTTTCGGAAAATAATTGGGCTTGAGCTTAGCAGCTCAACTTCAAGTCGGGGTCACACGCACGACTGGGGCTCGTACTACTTGGCTGACGCCCAGCGCGGTCAAAGCAGTGCCGGCCAGGGTCATTGCGGTAATCGGTTCGTCAAATAAAACCCAGGCCATCACGGCGGTGGTCGGCGGGACCAAATACATCAAACTCGTAACCGAAGCGGCGGCGCCGCGCTGAATCAGCACGTACAGCAACGAGCTCCCCCCGAGCGTCAAACCCAGGACCGACCAGACCAAGGCAGCGACAGTTTCGGGCACCCAAACGACGTTTTCAACTTCGAAAAGTGCCAATGGTAGCGTCACAATAGCTGCGGCCAGTAATTGCACCGTGTTGGCACTGCGCACGTCACAAGACTGGACAAAGCGTTTTTGATAAAGTGTGCCTACGGTGATACACATCAAGGCCACCACCGCGAAAGTTATGTTGAAGAAGTTGACATGGTCCAAGGCACTGCCTTGGGTGAGCTTGCGCCACACCACCATCAAGAGGCCAGCCAAACCGAGCATCAAGCCCAGCCATTGGCGAGGCGTGACAGCGCTGACGTGAACGCCCTTGCCTTCTGCAGAGGTCGCCACTGCGGCAGAGCGCGCATGCACAGCAGACAACCAAATAGCGGTCAATACCGGTTGAATGCCCACGATCAAAGCAGACAGGCCTGAGCCCATGCCGGCTTTAACGGCAGCCCAGACGCCCCCCAAATAACCTGCGTGCATCAATATGCCGGTCACTGACAAGTGCAAAAATTGTGCACGGGTTTTGGGCCATGGCACTTTTGCCCAGAGGATCCAAGGCACAAAGCAGGCCATGGACAGCAGGTAACGCATCAACAAGAAAGTGAAAGGCGGGGAATGAGGCATGCCAAATCGGGCCACGATAAAACCAGTGCTCCAGATCAGCACAAACACGGCGGGCATGGCATGGATCCATGCGCTGCGATCGTCAGCGCTGCTCATTTCACTCGGGCACGAATTTCTGGCAAGGCTTTTTGCATGTAGTAGACCATCGACCAGATGGTCAATACTGCCGCAGCCCAGATGAGAACCTCCCCCCATTGCCGGGTGTCGATCAAATTAAAGAGCGTGCCGTCATACAGCAAAAAAGGGATGGCGACCATTTGCACGGTGGTCTTCAGTTTGCCGGCCATGTGCACCGCCACGCTCTTACTGGCTCCCAATTGGGCCATCCATTCACGCAGGGCTGAAATCGCAATTTCTCGGCCAATGATGACAAGTGCCACAAGAACATGCACCCGGTGCATGTCCACCAGCATTAGCAAGGCAGCGCAGACCAAAAACTTGTCCGCCACGGGGTCCAAAAAAGCGCCGAAGGCAGAAGCCTGGTTCAGTTTGCGGGCCAAATAGCCGTCAAGCCAGTCGGTGATTGCAAACACAACAAACATGCTGGTCGCCACCAAATTCCGGGTTTCTTGTGCAATCGGCAGGTAATACACGGCCACAATCAGGGGAATGGCGACAATGCGCGCCAAGGTCATGAGGGTGGGGATGGTGTAGAACATGGGTGGCTTATTGTGGCATGTTCAAGGGGCGGACACTGCGCCTTAATGCAAGGCGTTGTAAATACTTTCAGCCAGATCGCGTGAAATGCCTTCGACCGACATCAGGTCTTCAACACTGGCGCTTTCCACCCCCCGAACGCCACCAAAACGTTGCAGCAGTCGGGCACGTTTTTTGGGGCCGACCCCAGCAATTTCTTCAATGCTGCTGCCGCCCATGCGCACCTTGGCCCGCTGCGCGCGCATGCCAGTGATGGCAAAGCGGTGCGCCTCATCGCGCACTTGGGCCACCAGCATCAATGCTGCAGAGTCTTTGCCCAAATAGACTTTCTCGCGGCCATCGGCAAAGACCAACTCTTCCAAGCCCACTTTGCGGCCCTCGCCTTTTTCAACGCCAACAATCAGTGACAAGTCCAGCCCCAGGCCTGCGAACACCTCGCGCGCCATAGAGACTTGGCCCTTACCGCCATCGATCAGCACCACGTCCGGCATGCGCACACTCGATTCGCCAGCGCGAATGGCTTCGGCCAATTTGGTGTAACGCCGCTGCAGCACTTGACGCATGGCCGCGTAATCGTCACCCGGGGTGATGCCCTCAATCTTGTAGCGCCTGTACTCGCTGTTTTGCATTTTGTGGTGTTGAAACACGACGCAAGAACCCTGCGTGGACTCGCCCGCAGTGTGCGAGATGTCAAAACACTCCATGCGCAGGGTATCAATATCATCCGGCGCAAGATCCAGCGCCTCCACTAGCGCCCGCGTACGTGCCTGCTGCGAACCTTCCTCGGCCAGCAAACGGGTAAGTTGAATCGCCGCGTTTTTCTCAGCCATCTCCAGCCAGACTCGGCGCTGCTCACGGGGGTTGTGAACCGCCGAGACCTTGACACCGCTTTGCAAAGACAGGGCTTCTATCAAATGCTTGTTCACCGCTTCGCTGGTGATCAAGGCAGGTGGCACAGGCACGCCCAAGTAATGCTGGGCAATAAAGGCCTCCAGCACTTGAATTTCCACCGCTTTGGCGCGGTCCACTTCGTCAACTGGCTCGCCCTCTGCTGGCATCAAGGTCGCAATCGCATGGGCATCGTCCACATGCGAAGGGAAATAAGGCCGATCTCCCAAATGCCGCCCACCGCGCACCATGGCCAGGTTCACGCAGGCGCGTCCGCCTTGGACCTTCACCGCCAAGATGTCGACATCCGTGTCGGTCGCCGTGTCTACCGATTGCTGGTGCAGCACGCGCGACAACGCCGTCATTTGGTTGCGCGCTTCGGCGGCCTGCTCAAACTCCAGCCGGTCGGCGTGCGCCATCATGCGCGCCTCCAATTCTTTCAAAACTACCTGTGTTTCTCCACGCAAAAACTTCTCTGCATTGCGCACGTCGTGGGCATAGCTCTCTGGCGTGATCATGTTCACGCAGGGCCCGGAGCAACGTTTGATTTGAAACAGCAAACAAGGCCGCGAGCGGTTGGCAAACACCGTGTCTTCACAGGTGCGCAAGCGAAACACTTTTTGCAATAACTGGATCGACTCTTTCACAGCCCAGGCGCTGGGAAACGGCCCAAAGTAATGGTGCTTTTTTTCCACCGCACCGCGGTAATACGCAATGCGCGAGAACAGCAAAGGCGACGCGCCTGTTTCAGCTTTACCGGATTTAGACACAGCCGCTTGCGTCACCGTTCCGGTCATCTTCAAATACGGGTAGCTTTTGTCATCCCGAAACAAGATGTTGAACTTGGGGTTCAAGGTCTTGATCAGGTTGTTTTCCAGCAGCAGCGCCTCGGCTTCCGAACGCACCACCGTGGTCTCCATGCGCACAATTTTGCTGACCATGTGGCCAATGCGTGTGCCACCATGATCTCTTTGAAAATAACTGGAGACCCTGCGTTTTAAGTTCAGCGCCTTGCCCACGTAGAGCAATTGGTCCTGCGCATCAAAATAGCGGTACACCCCCGGCAAGGCGGGGAGCGCCGCCACTTGGGCCAGCAAAGATTCGTCGTGTGCCGCTGTCATGGCGCGTATTGTCACCTTGAAACACGCCCAGACCCCGGGCACTGCGACAATCTCCCACAATGAACACGCACCGCACCTGGGATATTTTTTGCACCGTGATCGACAACCACGGCGATCTGGGCGTGTGCTGGCGGCTGGCCAGGCAATTGGCGCAAGCCGGGCAGTCAGTGCGCTTGTGGGTGGACGACGCCTCTGCGCTGGCTTGGATGGCACCGGTCGCGCTGCGCACCAGCCTACCTAATATCCAAGTACGGGCCTGGGCAGTCGCCAGCGACCCTGAGTTGTTGGCCCGCCTGCCTGGCGCCGACATTTGGATCGAAGCCTTTGGCTGCACACTGCCCGAAGCCTTTGTGACCTACGCCGCCGCCACCCGTAAGCAACAACCCGCCTGGATTAACCTCGAATACCTGAGCGCCGAAGGCTGGGTGCCCCGCATACACGGCCTGCCCTCCCCCGTGATGAGCGGCCCGGCCAAAGGCTGGACCAAAACGTTCTTTTATCCCGGTTTCACACCGGGCACAGGCGGCCTGCTGCGCGAATCCGACCTAATGCGCCGCCTACAAAGCTTTGAGCAAGCGGCATGGCGCCATCGACACACTGCGGGCCTGGCCCCAGGCGGCCTGCTGATCAGCCTTTTTTGCTACGAACCCGCCGCCATGCCCCAATTGTTAGCTCAACTGGCGAGCACATCCCACCACCTGCTGGTCACGCCAGGCCGCCCCCTGGCGGCTGTGAAACAAGCACTGAGTCAACTGCCAGCCCAGGCCACGCTCCCCCAATGGAGCGCCCTGTCCTACACCGACCAAAACGGCTTTGACGAGATGCTCTGGTCCTGCGACCTCAACTTTGTGCGCGGCGAAGACTCACTGGTACGCGCCCTGTGGGCCGGCCAGCCCTTCATTTGGAACATCTACCCGCAAGAGGGCGACGCCCACTTCGCCAAGCTCGAAGCCTTTTTGGAGTGGCTAGAAGCGCCGCAAAGCCTGCGGCGGTTTCATCGGGTGTGGAATGGGATTGAAGTGGCCGCTTTGCCTTCGCTCAATGAAGCCATGCTGAGTCAATGGGGTGATTGCGTGGTGTCAGCGCGTCAGAGGTTGCTAGAGCAGGACGATTTACTCAGCCAGTTGAGTCGATGGTACAAGTGTGGACGAGGAAATGAGGAATAAATAAGCCTATCAAACCGGCGCACCAACTTTGTGGGCATGCGCCGCGACAAGATAATCCCGCCTATGACGCTTATCCACACCCTATTTCCCTTCGGCTGGCAGCACTATCTGCTGGGCGGCCTGTGCATAGGCACTGGCGTGGCGCTGCTGTACTTGTTCAACGGTTGGGTTGGCGGCATGAGCACCGTCTTTTCCAGTTCGTGGTCGTATATTTTCAAGCGCCCGTTTTTTCAGCAAGCGCGTTTTCTCAAATCCCGTCAGTGGCGGTTAATTTATGCCCTGGGCGTGGTGTTGGGCGCGCTGGCCTGGCGTTTTTCGTTGGCCGATGGTGAGGCGCAGCACACCAACGTGCCAGTCTGGCAGTTTCTGGTGGGTGGTTTTTTAGTGGGCTTTGGCTCCCGTTTGGGTAACGGTTGCACTTCGGGCCACGGTATTTGCGGGCTGGGCGCGTTGCAATGGCCGTCGCTGGGCGCGGTACTCACTTTCATGGCGACTGCATTTTTGACCGCCAACCTGATGGCTTGGAGCCTGGCATGAACACACAAAACTTGAACCCGTACACCCTGGCCCTGCCGAAAGCGCTGATCACCTTGCTGGCCGGGGCGCTTTTTGGCTTTGGCCTGTCATTGGCCACCATGGTCCAGCCCGAGGTGGTCATTGGCTTTTTGCTCTTTAAAGACTGGGGCCTGATGCTGGTCATGGGCGGGGCCGCGGGTTTGGCCATGCTGGCCTACAAAGGCTTTTCGCGGTGGTTGGCCCACCCGCTGCTAGGTGGCCAGTTCCTGACCCAGCCGGCTCGCTGGGACCGTCAGACCATGATCGGTTCGGCCATTTTTGGCATCGGCTGGGGCCTCTCGGGTGTCTGCCCCGGTCCGGCGATTGCCTCTTTGGGTACGGGCAACACCGATATTTTGTGGGCTTTGGGCGGCATCGTGCTGGGCGCTCTGGCGCATGGCTGGACCACCCGGGATTGAGACACCGGGCAAGCCCTCAAGGACAAACCGCCCTCACAGGTTAGAATAGTGGGCTTGGCTCAAGGCCA
>CANGEG010000146.1 GCA_947452725.1 Comamonadaceae bacterium
GAATTTTGGGGCCCTGCAGGTCGGCCATGATGGCGACCTCGCGGCCCGCACGCACCGCCGCTTCGCGCACCAAGCGGGCGCGGTCAATATGGTCTTGCGCCTTGCCGTGGCTGAAGTTCAAGCGAACCACATTCACGCCTGCGCGGATCATGGCTTCGAGCAAAGCCGGATCGCTTGAAGCGGGGCCTAAAGTAGCAACAATTTTGGTGGCTCGGGCCATAAATGCATATCTCCATGTAATTTGGTTTCAATTTTCCCACGAAACCAGTTACATCACGACAACATATTCAGTGCACGCACCAGCCCCTGCAAAGCGCAGTTGAAGATTTATTCTGCGTGCTTGGACTCGTTGCGCAGCGGGCAGGTGTTGACACCAATAAAGGTGTACAGGCCGCAAAAACTAAACACACCTGTGGCCAACACGATCGCGCCCACAATCCAACCCCACACGCCGACTTGCTCGGATGCGGCCAAGGCAATGAGCACCAAACCGGCCGCGATACGGGCCACGCGGTCTATACCGCCAACGTTTTTCATCATGATGTATTCCCCTTAAAAAATGAAGATAGTCAACTGAACGTTGCGGTGAACGCCGCTTTGTCGGCGCTAATTTTTTCGTAACGCCGCGCAATGCTGCCACAGACCAGGTCGCACAGTCCATAGATGGATTCGTCCGCGATGCGGTAGAACGCGCTGGTGCCCCGACTGTCCCTGGCCACGATGTTGTGCTGGGCCATGTGCGCTAAATGGCGCGACACATTGGCCAGCGAGTAACCGGTTTGCTGCGCCAACTCCCCCACGCTGCTCTCCTTGTCCCGTAGCAAATTGAGGATCTTCAGCCGCGTGGGCTCAGACAGCACTTGGAAGTAGGCCGCAATTTCTTGCAGCGCTTGTTCGGGCAGGTCTTTCATGGGGTTTGTCTTTGCAATAGCTGAAATAAAGATTGGCGTTAGGCTGATTCATTGTATCATTGCATATATACGCAAACAAGCAAATAAACAAATACATGTTTTCGACCAAAACCCTTCATAAGCCGCGCCCCTCTTTTCTTGCGCTGGTCATCGCGCTCTCAGCCGCCGTTACCGGCGCCCCGAGGGTTGCATCCGCGGCTACCGCGGCTGCGCAATCCGATGCGACCAGTGTGAGCGAAGTCAGCCTGAATGCGGTGGTCGAAGCCGTGCGCCAAGCCACACTGTCGAGCCAGGTGCCAGGTGCCATCGTGGCACTTCATGTGAAAGCGGGAGATAGCGTACGCGCCGGCCAATCTTTGATGCAAATTGACGCGCGTGCGGCGCAGCAGCAAGTAGCGGGCAGCTCAGCCCAGCTTGATGCGGCGCAGGCTGCACAACGCGTTGCAGCCAAAGAGTTGGAGCGGCAAAAACAGTTATTCCAAAAACAATACATCAGCCAAGGCGGGCTGGACCGCGCCCAAGCCCAGTGGGAATCGGCACAAGCGCAGGTGCAGGCTGTGCAGGCGCAAACCCAAGCAGCCAAAACACAAACGGGCTATTTTGTGATTCAAGCCCCGTTCAACGGCGTGGTCAGCGAACTGCCAGTGACTTTGGGCGACATGGCCATGCCCGGTCGCCCGCTTGTGGTGATGCACGATCCTTCGGCGCTACGCATCACGGCAGAGGTGCCGCAAGCCCTGTTGGGCGGTCTAACGGCGAGCCTCAAAGGGTTGCACTACGAGGTTCAGGGCCAGTCGGCCTCGGCAGATCTGAGCCCCCAAGTTCAGTTGTTGCCCACGGTCGATGCCAGCACGCACACCGCGCAGCTGCGCATTGCTCTGCCTGCCAGCATGCGCGGCGTGACGCCGGGGATGTTTGCACGGGTATGGATTCCGTCAAAAAAGCAGGATCCAGAAAGCGGCAGCCCTAAAGTGTTTGTGCCTTCACAGGCCATCGTGCAGCGCGGTGAAATGAGTGGCGTCTATGTGCTGGACGCGCAAGGCCAGGCGCGTTTGCGCCAAGTGCGGCTCGGCCCCGTGCAAGGCCACTTGGTGGAGGTCCTGAGTGGTGTTCGGCCTAGCGAGCAGGTAGTGACTGATCCCACTCGTCTGGCCCCTAAGCGCTGAGAGCCTGCACATGAACAAATCTTCCTCCAAGCCACCTGCTTCAGAGCGTTCTGCATTAGGCCTTTCCGGTCGTCTGGCCGCGCTGTTTCAAAGCGCGCAAATCACCCCTCTCTTGGCTTTGGTGGCTTTGCTGCTGGGTATTTTTGCCGTGGGTGTGACGCCGCGTGAAGAAGAGCCACAAATTAATGTGACCATGGCGAACGTAATCGCCCCCTTTCCGGGCGCCTCGGTGCGTGACGTGGAGCAAATGGTCGCTATTCCGGGTGAGCAGGTGCTGTCCAAAATTGCCGGCGTCGAGCATGTGTATTCGGTGTCTCGCCCAGGCGTGGCAATCTTGACGGTGCAGTTCAAAGTGGGCGTGCCGCGCACCGAGGCCTTGGTCAAGCTGCACGACACAATTCGTGAAAACACCGACTGGCTGCCGCGCAGCTTAGGCGTGCTCGAGCCCCTGATCAAACCCAAAGGCATCGACGATGTGCCCATCGTCACCCTAACCTTGCATGGCGTCACGCCTGAGGTGAGCGGCTTTGACCTGGAGCGCGTGGCGCACAGCATAGAGGCCGACATTAAACGCGTGCAAGGCACGCGCGATGTCACGACCCTGGGCGGACCTAACCGCGCAGCGCTGGTGCAAATCGATGCGCAGCGCATGTCTGGCGCGGGGGTGACCGTGGACGATCTGCGCCAGGCTTTGCAGTCGGCAAATATGGGGTTGCCCGTGGGCGATCTGCTCAGCGGCAACCGCAGCGTGGCGATTGAGGCCGGCCCCTACCTGGCCTCGGCTCGCGACGTGGCCGAATTGGTGGTGCATGTAAAAGACGGCAAACCGGTGTTCATGAAAGACGTGGCCGATGTGAGCGACGGCCCGATGCCTGCAACGCGCTACGTCTGGCTAGGCAAAAATAACAAAGATGGCGGAGGCGAGTTCCCAGCCGTCACGTTGTCGATCACCAAAAAGTCAGGAGAAAACGCCATTGATGTGGCCAACGCGGTGCTTCAGCGCGTAGCCCAACTCAAAGGCACGGTAATTCCTGACAACGTGGAGGTGGCGGAAACTCGCAACTACGGCGCTACCGCCAACGACAAAGCGCAAAAGTTGATTCAAAAACTGTTGTTCGCCACGGCCTCTGTGGTGGCCTTGGTCTTCATGGCACTGGGTCGGCGTGAGGCAGCAATTGTGGGCACGGCCGTGATCTTGACCTTGACGGTGACACTGTTTGCCTCTTGGGCCTGGGGCTTCACACTGAACCGCGTGTCTTTGTTTGCTTTAATTTTTTCCATCGGCATCTTGGTCGACGATGCGATTGTGGTGGTGGAAAACATCCACCGCCATCAGAAATTATTTCCAAGCAAATCCTTGCAAGAACTCATTCCTGGCGCGGTGGATGAAGTGGGCGGCCCCACCATTTTGGCCACGTTCACGGTAATTGCTGCTCTGCTCCCCATGGCCTTTGTCAGCGGCTTGATGGGCCCCTACATGAGCCCGATCCCCATCAACGCCAGCATGGGCATGCTGCTGTCGTTGGCGATTGCCTTTGTGGTCACGCCTTGGCTGGCGCGCTTGTGGATGAAAGAATCCACGGGTCACGAAGCCACGGGCCACACGGGCCTGAGCGCCAAACTCGAACCCTTATTTAAGCGGGTTTTCAAGCCTCTTTTGGACAACGCCAAAGGGGCCCGCAACCGCAAGTGGCTGGGGCTTGGAATTGTTGCGCTGATTGCTGTGTCCTTGGTCTTGCCCGCCACCGGATTGGTGTTGTTGAAAATGCTGCCATTCGACAACAAATCAGAATTCCAAGTGATCGTCGACATGCCTGCCGGCACGCCGGTGGAAGCCACTGCCGCCGTGCTGCACGATCTTGGAGGCTACTTGGCTACTGTCCCCGAGGTTACGAATTACCAGGCCTACGCCGGCACCGCCGCGCCCATCAACTTCAATGGTCTCGTGCGCCAGTATTACCTGCGCGCGGGCGGCGAAGTGGGCGACATTCAGGTCAATTTGGTGGACAAAACGCACCGCAGTGAAAAGAGCCACGCCATAGCCACCCGCGTTCGCCCGGCCTTGCAAAAGATCGGCCGAGCCCATGGTGCGAATGTGAAGGTGGTTGAAGTGCCGCCCGGCCCGCCGGTGTTGTCACCCATCGTCGCCGAGATATATGGCCCGCAAGCTGAAGGTCGCCTCCAAGTCGCCAAAGCCGTGCGCGCCGTGTTTGAAAAAACGCAAGGCGTGGTCGATGTGGACGACAGCACCATTGCCCAAGCCCCTCGCCAGATGCTATTGATCGACCGCAGCAAAGCGGCACTGTTGGGCATCAGCCAGCAGGCCATCGTCACCACCTTGCGCGCCGGTCTGACCGGTGAAGCCAGCACCTATTTGCATGACGGCAGCAAGTACCCTGTACCGGCCTTGATTCAACTGCCCGCCGCCCAGCATGGCAGCCTGAATGCGTTGCTGCAACTGCGCGTGCGCGCAGCCAACGGCAAGCTGGTCGCGATAAGTGAACTGGTCACGGTCACCGACAGCGAGCGCGAGCAACCCGTGATCCACAAAGACCTGCTGCCGGTGAACTTTGTCACCGCCGACATGGCGGGCAAGGTGGACAGCCCTTTGTACGGTATGTTCAAAATGCGAAGCGCCGTCCAAGCCGTGGCCACGCCAGATGGATTGGGACTGGAAGAATTTTTCATTCACCAACCCGATGACGCCTGGCGCGGCTACAGCCTGAAGTGGGACGGCGAGTCGCAAATGACTTACGAGACTTTCCGCGACATGGGCGCAGCCTATGGGGTGGGGTTGATCTTGATTTATTTGTTGGTGGTGGCGCAGTTTGGCTCGTACCTGACGCCGTTGATCATCATGGCGCCAATCCCGCTGACCATCATTGGCGTGATGCCTGGTCACGCATTGCTGGGTGCGCAGTACACCGCCACCAGCATGATCGGCATGATCGCGCTGGCCGGCATCATTGTGCGCAACTCCATCTTGCTGGTGGACTTCATCAACCTGCAAATTCAGCAAGGCTTGCCTTTCAAGCAAGCGATCGTGCAATCAGCCATTACACGGGCTCAACCGATCATGCTGACCGGTTTGGCCGCCATGATGGGCGCTTTCTTCATTTTGGACGACCCGATTTTTAACGGCCTGGCCATCTCGCTCATCTTTGGTATTTCCGTCTCCACCGTGCTCACGCTGGTGGTCATTCCGACCTTGTATTACGTGGCTTACCGCCGTAGCTACGAAATCTGAATTTTTTTGTTCTTTAGAAAGCTTGAATCATGAAATCTTGGCAAATTGTGCGTTTTGTTGCAGGCGCTTTCATCTTGGCCTCATTGGCCATGGGCATCGAAGCCAGTCCCGTCTTTGTCAGCCCTTGGTGGCTCGCATTCACCGCTTTTGTCGGCGCCAATTTGCTGCAAAGTTCGCTCACCCAGTGGTGCATGATGGAATCGATTCTGCGCAAATTCGGCGTGCAGCGCGGTTGCTGAACTGCTTGACTTGGTTCACTTGGAACAAGAAACTTTGATGCCCATGTTGCCCCGCAAAAATCAGCGCCCCCGGTTCATTCAGATCACTCAGCTCAGCCTTTTGGCCCTGGGTTTGTCGGCGGCCAACTCGGCCCAGGCTTTGGACTTGCTGCAAACGTGGGAGCGCACGCGTGCGCATGACCCGCAAATGGCGGTGGTTCAAGCCACCTTGTCTTCGTCTGAGGCTTTGCGCACCCAGGCCGCGGCGCTGTGGCGGCCCCAAATACAGGCCAGCGCGGGCGCAGGCCTGAGCACTTCCTCCAGCGACATCACGGGTGCGCAGTTTGCGGCGCCAGGGTTTGGCCAATCCAACGGGGCTTCGTTTTCCACCTCGATCCACCAAGGCACGGCCACGCGCTTGAGCTTCAGTGCAAAGCAAGCCTTGTACAACCCCGAGCGCGACGCTCAGCAAGCACAGCTGAAAAAGCAAGCTGAAGTCGTGGTGTTGCAGGCCGATCTGGCACAGCAAAACTTAATGCTCGAGACAGTGCAGCGTTACTTTGATCTGGTGCTGGCCGAGCGTAAGCTGGCCGTGATGCAAAAGCAATACCAAGCCATCACCCGCGCCTGGACCGAGGCCAAAGACCGCTTCGCCCTGGGGGACACCCCAATCACCGATACCCACGAAGCCGCCGCGCGAGCGCGGGGCGTACAGGCGCAAGTCTTGGCAACAGACAGTGAATTGCAAATGGCCCGCTTGGTCTTGGCGCAGGCGACCGGCTTGAGCCCCGAGGGCCTGAAGGTCATGAGCCCGCGGGCAGGCGAGATGATCGAACACGTGCCCGATGCAGCGAGCCTGCAAGCACAAGCACAAGACAACAACCTGGGCCTTCGCCTACAGAAAGCCCGCGTGGCCATGGCGGAGCAAGAGACGCGAAAGCACCACCTGAGTGCCAGCGCCACACTGGACGCCGTGGCCATCGCAAGCCGCGACCGTTTGAGCGGCAACGGTGACTTTGGCTCGGCCAGCAACATTCAAAACCAGCAAATGATAGGTCTGAGTTTTTCCATGCCGCTATACACCGGCGGCTGGCGTGAGGGCAAACTCCAAGAGTCGCTCAGCGCGCAAGGCCAAGCAGAGGCAGAACTGGCCTTGCAGCGCCTGCAAGTGAGCCAGCGAACACAGATGCGCTGGCTGGCCCTGCAAAATGGTCAGGCCCAAGTCTCCGCCTGGAGCGAAGGCCTGACGGCCAGCCGCGCACGACTGGAGGCCACCCGCTTGGGCCGCCAAGTGGGCGATCGAACCACACAAGAGCTGCTCAATGCCGAAAATGACGCGGCCAACGCCGAGCTGACCTTGCTCTCAGCCCAGTTGCAGCTGCTGCTAAGCCGACTCCAGCTCGATGCGCTAACCGGCGAACTGTCCATCGACAGCCTGCAAAGCGTCAATGCCAAACTCGTAAACTGACCCCCTAATTTGAAAGCGCCCCATGTCTGAAAAAACCGTCATCGTTGAGCTGCGCCAGCAAGCGGACTACCGCTTTGACATCCACTTCGATGCGGCCATGCCCATTGTCACCAGCGACGAGCCCCCGCCACTGGGCACGGGCCTGGGCCCATCGCCCGTGCAGCTGCTGTGTGCAGCGGTCGGCAACTGCTTGAGCGACTCGCTGTTGTTTGCCTTTCGCAAATTCAAGCTAACACCCGAGCCGATTCGCTGCGAAGTGCAGGCGCAGGTCGGTCGCAATGCCGAGGGTC
>CANGEG010000147.1 GCA_947452725.1 Comamonadaceae bacterium
ATATTGCCACTACAGAAAAATCAGAAAATCAACTATAAGTGCTTGATTTTATTGAAGTGGAACAGTCAAATAATCAGTTTGGTGAATGAAAAGGACTTCCCCATTTCGAGGTTGCTGCTATTGCGGCAACCGGTAACTGAGTGACAAGATGGGGTTCTCAAAATCTCATCCATTCACTTGAAAGGGGAAGTCCATGGCAATCGTAACAATCGGAATTGATTTGGCAAAGAACTGTTTTGCAGTTCACGGTGTAGGCCCTTCTGGCAAGCCTGAGTTACTCCGCCCGGAGGTGCGGCGCGGCAAGTTGTTGGAGCTCATTGCCAATTTGCCGCCTTGCCTCATTGGCATGGAGGCATGCTCTGGGGCGCACTATTGGGCAAGGGAATTTCAAAAGTTTGGTCACACTGTGAAACTGATGGCGCCAAAGTTTGTCGCACCCTATCGCATGGGGGGCAAACAGGGCAAAAATGATGCGGCCGATGCGGCGGCGATTTGCGAGGCAGTGACCCGGCCGAATATGCGGTTTGTTCCTGTCAAAACTGTTGAGCAACATGGCCAACTATTTGTTCACCGCGCAAGGCAAGCGTATGTGGATGAACGCACCGCACTGCTAAACAGAATAAGAGGGCTACTCAGTGAGTTGGGCATTGTGATGGCGTTGAGTGCAAACACGGTTCGCAGGGAGGCCTGCAAATATTTGGAAGATTTGCCTGGCTGGTGCAATAGGGTCATCGGTGATTTGCTGAGTGATTTGGATAAGCTGGATGAGCGCATAGCGCAATACGACCACCATATCGCACGCATGGCCAAAGAAGATGACAGAGCGCGCCAGTTAATGAATCTGAGCGGAGTGGGTCCGATAACGGCCAGCGCAATAATTGCAACCATTGGAAACGGTAATGGTCTTGACTTCAAATGTGGTCGCCAGTTCAGCGCGTGGGTGGGGTTAACGCCGTCGCAGCACAGCTCAGGCGGGAAAGCCAAATTGGGGCACATAACCAAAGCGGGCGACAGCTATTTGCGGCGAATGCTGGTTCAGGGCGCTAGATCAATGTTGCTACGTGCAAAGAATAAAGAAGATGCAGTAAGCCGATGGGCCGTGCAACTGCAGGAGCGCAGGGGTTACTGGAGGGCGGTAGTTGCGCTGGCTGCGAAAAATGCACGGATGTGCTGGGCCATGTTGCAGCGAGGGGAAGCATTTAAGATGCCTGCCTAAAAATAGATTAAAAACTGATTGCAATTGGCAGTCAGAGCAGCAAAAGTAAAAGTGAATACCGCCGCGTGAAATGCAGTTGTGATGTTTAAAAGGTTTGGACCTGCGCTGGGGAATGCTCGACGAGTTCGATGGTGGATAAGGGCTAAGGATTTGGCTCAAACCCCGAAAGTGACTGGAGCCCTTGGCGCGCGTCTTTCATCAGGGTCCGCAGCAAGAATGCTGCAAAAATGGCCGATTGTAGTCTCGCAGTCCGCAATCTTTTAAAGAAATCAAGCCGCTGAAAACGTAAGGTGCTATAGGTCAAACGAAGAATTCCGTGGGTAAATCACTTGGGTGATTTACCCACGGTGGGAAAGTGTTTGACAAAGAAGGGGAAGTCCTTGTAGTCGAACTCGGGTTAACAGGTCACATCAACGAAGACACTTTGAACGTTGACGTGGATATGCAGACTGGAATTCTCCAATATTAACTGAAGAAATTGCGAATGATTTTATTAATGGGCGTGATCATTGCGCAATTGCAGACATGCCCATTAAGTCGCAAGGTACTAAACAAATGACTGCTTTCAATCCGGTAAGATTGAAATCATATTTCAGAAAATAGTGAACAATTTTAAAACTCTAACTCATTTAATCGCCATGTACAAGTTCAAAAATTATCATGAAGATGGCGAATTTGTCCGTTACATAAAAATGACGGGGAAAATATATTACTGCAGAATTCCAAACTCCGAGGGTGACAATAGATTCTGCTGGCTAGATGCGAATGATGCCGGAGGTCCTGGGGAAGAGGAATTTCCTTTGACCGAAAAGGAATACAAAGCAATAAGAGGCATATCAGAACAAATGTTCCCCTATTGGGGAAATTAAGATAAACGGCCCTCTAGGCAAAATTAATACTACAAGTAGAGCTTCATTGCGGGCATACCTGGGAGGCTTTTAAAATTTACTAAGGAGCCGTGGTGATCTTGTTATATGCGCATTGCGCGCAGGGTTCAGCCCCACTTGAGCTTTACGATCCCGCTTGCAGTTGTTTCTGTTATTTTGAGTTCGAGTAAGTGCATCAACTGCTCGAATGAATCCCAATCCATATCACACAATATTTCTTCACCAGAAGGAAGCTCTATTAACAATTCACCATCTTCGGTAAAGATTTTTAATTTCGCTGAGTACTTTCCATCCCCGGCAAGTTCATCTAGATATTTTGTGAATGATTTTTTGAATTTTTGCCCTGGAGGTGATCTAAGCCACTGAATGTCATAAGCCAGTCTATCAATTTCAGGATATTGCTTTGTTTCGTAAAGTTCATCGATCCGTACAGATGTTTCAAAGCTAATTTGCCCATGATTAATTTGCAAATTCTCAATTTTTAAAGCTTTCAGAGTCTTGTCTATTTTTCCCACAGAAATGAAAATAGAGTTCAGAATTCCTGACGCATCAGGACTATCAATTTCAGGGAGTTGAAGACCTTTATGAATTTTTGATTTTTCATCTAAAAGCCGACTATAGCTAATAAATTTTTGAGTTAAATCTGAATCATTAACATGTTCAAGTAACGCGTTAAATAGTTTCGCACCTGCCGCAACTCGAAATGCCGCCATGGACTTACCGACAACATCGGGCGGTGAAATAATGCAATTTATGTTCATTTCTTTCAAAACATACTGAGCAACAGCAAACTGGTACTGCCTGCTTGTAACTAACTCTACATAGTTAACGCCATCAAATTCATTTGCGCCAGATCGAACTCGGTAATAGGATGATGGCGAAGCCATCAAGGATTGATATTGACTACGGAAAGTGTCGATCCGTGGTTTAAGAGTTTCGGCTAATCTTGAAACCTCCAAAATGTCTGGATCAAATTGTATTTGAGCTATTTCCTTTTTTTTTCTTGCCGCTAACTCCTGCACTTTGGCTGCATGGCTTGCTATCGCTGACTTTTCAAACTGTAACAGTTCACGTCGGAAGTTTCCTCGCCATTCTTTACTGAAAAGCCAATCCTGCATTTTGTTGCTAAGCAGCAAAATCTTTGTATCGAACACGATCGACGGGACTGAAGTAACCGCATAAACCCGTAGCTTTTCCAAACGATTCAGAAGAGCATTAATTTCAATTTCTAAGGCTCTTAGCTCTTTATTCAAGATTAAGACATGATCATGACTGTCAGTAAACCCAAGGTATTTTTTCGCGGTTGTGCGCTCCTCTTTTGAAAAAGCGTTGTATTGAATGTGATCTTCTTGATTCCAAGCTGAAAGCAGTCCAGGAGCAAGCCATTTAATCAATCGTTTCAAATCTACTTGGCGCCTTTTCTCTTTTTCCTTTTCGATTTCTTTCCGGGCACGCGCCTTCTCCTCTATGCGAGCTGCTTTTTCGCGTTCGGCCTGTTTAGCCTTTGCTGCATTGTTCAGGCGGTCTAAATTTATAGACTTTGATTTTTGCTTAAGCTGAGAAGCCAAAGTCATACAAATTTCCCAATCCAAATCATGAAGCGCCCTGGGTTTGAACGGCTCACCTCTTCCTCTTCCTCTTCCTCTTCCGCAATTCTTTTCTGACTAGTCAAGGTCAGTTTTTTCGCAGCGCTTGGGTCAGGTATTTTCATAAAATTAATTATAAGAATTAGTAACCATTCAAACCCGAACATAAGTCACATTGAATTCCTTGCACTGCCGTTGCTGTTGCAAACGATTGGTGAAGCTGAATGCCTCGTTCAGCTCATAGCGTTGAAACACATCCAGCCCCCGGCTGAGCACAATCTTCCAGCCATGGTCGGTGGTGATGTCCCGATCATGTTTGGTGCCTGACTTGTCGTATTCCCAAGTAAATCGAAGACCAATGCTTGCGCAGGCTTCGGCCATTTTCTGGAAATTCTCTCCCTGCTTATCGCCGTTGAATTCATCTTCAGCAGTCAACACATGCACAGCCACTTCGCTCTCCGGGCTACTGTTTTTACTGATAGTCTCCAGCAACTCCATCAAATTGCGTTGTTGATGAAACAGCCGCAGGTACGGGTCAGTTATCGTGATCTTGCTGGCACCCGCCATATAGGGACCAAACAGCTTGTCGAAACTCACGCCCCTCTGGTTTTCCTGAAAGACCAGATGCTTTTCTTCCAAAACACGCATCGGTGTCTCTGCTGGCCGGTCATATCGCGCCGACGGGGTCGCTTGTGCGGCTTTGAGCCCACCATCACCTGACTCAGATTGGCCCCCCTCAAACGGCAACTCCTCGGTTACGGATGTTTGTCGATGGTAAGCAGCTGGGTACTCCTCCTCTTCCAGGGTCTTGACCAAGTGCTCCTTACCATCCATCGTGAAATACGAAAAACGAACAGCAGGGTAAGTGGAATCAATGCGCAGCAACTGGTCTTTCACCCGCTTGCGGCCTTCAATGGCCACACGCAGTACCTCCTCCACTTCCGCATCGGAGGCTTCGCCGTGGGGGTAAAGGATCTTCATCAAGCCCGAGAAAGTCTTGTTGATTCCATCCCGGTCGCGGGTTGAGATCTCATCCGATAGACGGAACTTGCCTTTGTAACGATCAGAAAAATCATGGCTGCGTAATGAACGCAAAATCTCAGCGATGTAGTCCACAACAAAACCAAACCCGCTGGAGAACATTTCGCCACGGATCACATCAACTTCCCAGCCGGGTATGTAGCTGTGCAAACGATCTAGAAATGCAGAGTCATGGAACGACTCGGGCAGTGGATCAAACAAGTCTGAATGCTTGAGCATGTAAGGCACAGTGTGATCAGTGTTGCCCACAAACACCATGCTGGCCTCGGCACCCAGCGTTTCCACACCGCGTGAAAACGTCTTGTTGGCCATGTAGTTCTTCATGATGTCAACCAGCGCTTTGTCCACCCTCTTCTTTTTGCCAGCAAACTCGTCAAACGCCACGGTGTCCCAATAACCCACCAGCCCCAATTTGCCAGAGCTGTTGTTCACAAACAGCTTGGGCACAGTCACCTCACCGCCCGAAATCAAAATGCCGTGCGGTGAAAACTCCGAATAAATGTGCGACTTGCCCGTGCCCTTTGGCCCCAGCTCCACCAAGTTGAAGTTGCGCTCACAAAATGGCACCAGCCTCACCAACTGGCTCATCTTGTTGCGCTTGCCAAACATCTGGGGGTTAAAACCCACGCTTTGAATCAACAGATCAATCCACTCCTCGGTCGTGAAGTGCTTGCGTGCCGCCAGGTAGCCCTCAAAGTCAAAGTGCGACAACTGAATGGGCTTGATGGAAGCCAAGATCCAAGGCGTTGCTGTCTTGTCCTCGGTGAACAGGTATTCCAAGTCTGCAATGCACCACACACCACCCACCAGCAATTTGGGGTGCGCCTTGACCGTGGCCGAGTCGATCACGACTTTTTTGATGCCCAAATTGGCAAACTCTGCCTCGTAAGCATCAGTCTTGTCATTCAGCTCAACGCTGATTCGATCGATGACCTTGTGGCGCCCCTTTTCCTTAATTGTGGATCGCACCAGGCCTGCCTCATTGCGGTGCACATAGTGCTTCCGCAAGATGTCCTTGACGGTGTCAATGCCCGTCTCAATGGTTGCCTCATCGTCTGTGGCGCAATATTGTCCAAGCAGATACTCCAGCACATAGGAAGGCACTATGGCGTTGCCCTTGACGGTTTTCACCAAATCCTTGCGAACCACCAGGCCCGCAAAGTGTTGATTGATCTTGGCATCCAGCTGGCTCATGGCGGTTCTCTTTAAAAGTCAAATTCGCTCGTGAACGAACGACGCAATGTGTAACGAATGGATTTGTACTTGGTGAAATGGGTGGTCCCGTCCACCGGCTCATCCAGCCTCAGCTCCACCTGCTGATTGTTCACCGAATCGGCTTTGCGGCTTAGGATGAACTTAACGGGGATCTCACGGTCACGCGGGTTGTCCGAACTCATGTCAAACGTGAACTCGTGCTGATCTGATAACAACTCTCCCTCTAAGCTGTAAATGCCAGCCCGCAACTTGCGCAACTGCAACTTGTCATTGGCCGCTTGCATTTGGTAGAACATCACAGCCACCTGGCCGGTGGTGATGTTGCGCCCTGCGCCAGAGACGATGTCAACATCCACACGCCCAATATCGCTCTGGCGTTTCTTGTTGATGCGAATCACCGGAATCACCAGCTCCTGCAACGTCGCCCCGCCATGCACAAAGCGGCTGCCAGAGCCTTGCAAACGCAGCCGGTTTATAGACTTGGGTATCTGGATTTCCGGTCCATCGGCCAAGCCCACTTGCACGGGTTCAAAGGTCCGAAAACCGCTTTGCGACTTGAGCCCACGCCCCAGCACAAAACGGCGATCTTTATAGAGAATCTCGGCCCCCTCAGGCGCTGCACTCAAAAAGTCGCTCTCAGCCAAAGGCTTGGCTTGGTAGATAAAACCGTGGTCTGCTGTGACCAACAAGTTGGTCGCATTGGCGTTGGTTAGTTTTTTCACCAGCTTGATCAACTCATCCAGCGTCTGCTCTGCTGCATCAAACACGCGCTCTTCGGTATCGCGGGTGTCGCCCGTCTTGTCGATCAGGTTGTGATAAACGTAAACCACATCGTTGTCGCGGAACAAAGCACGCGAATCATCGCGGCCCATCAGAATCAAATCCTTGGCCAGCACCACGCTGGAAGCAGGCACCGTGGCCGCCAAAATGCGCGCCCGGTTCTCGGTGCCTTTGGCACTTTGCCCGTCTACCAAGGCATCTCCCGAATCGTTCACGGCAATCGCCAAGTCGGTGTTGGGCAACAGGGCCGCCATGCCCAGCTGGGTGTAGCTGGGCAGCATACTCAGGCCCGGCAGCAATTCGGCCTCGTAGCGGTCTTCCTGGCGAATTAGGGTGGCCATTTCCTCGCCCACCTCGAACCGGAACGCATCAGAAATCAGCACGCACACCTTGTTCTTGCGGTCCAGATAGGGCTGTACCATTTGCTTGAAAAAGTCGCGCTGCAGCAAAGCGGGCGCGGCCTCCCAATTGAGCGCTGCATCCACCTGCGTCTGCCAACGGTCATTGAGCTGCACCAAATAACTGTTGGTGTAATGGTTTTCCACCATCGCCGACAAATCGCCCAAGAGC
>CANGEG010000148.1 GCA_947452725.1 Comamonadaceae bacterium
TCAACCAAAGTGCTGTCAAGCGCGCTGTTGATGGCGACCAAGTTGCCTGCGTTCACGCCGCTCACGCCCGCCGTGGTGTAGGTGGCCACGCTGGGCGTGGTGGAAGTTGCGCTGTCGTTTTGCGCCGCATCGTGAATCGCAGTCAAGGCCGACGACACGTTTGTCACTAGGGCTTGAATTAACGGGCTGGTGACTGCTCCGCCTGGGGCTTGACCGAGCACTTGCGCGTTGACAGCGGCTAAGTTGTCGGCTGTTACGCCGGCAATGCCAGCCTCAGCGTAGTCGGCAGCAGTCAGTGCCGGGGGCGTGGTGCCGTTGCCGTTGTTGTACGCCTCAATTTTGGCCAAGGCCACATTGGATACCGCAACCAATGCCTGTATTTCCTCGGCAGTGTCTGCACCGCCGGCGGATTGCTTAAGTACCTGAGCATTCACAGCGGCCAAGTTGTCGGCCGTTACGCCCGTCACTCCCGCGGCCGTGTAATCTGCAATTGTCAGCGCGGGGGGAGTTGTTCCGTTACCGTTGTTGTAGGCCTCGATCTTGGCCAGCGCCGCGGCCTCTGTGGTTGGCGAAGTTCCACCCCCACCACCCGCTGCGGCGGCCAAACCGATAGCGCCCAGCAATGCGAGAGCGCCGGCACCTGTCGCTGCACCGGCCACCGCCACCAAGGGCAGGGCCTGAGGAACGATCTCAGCACCTGGCACAGGATACAGGCTACCGTTTTGGGCGCTCAATCCCTCAGAGTCTGTGTACTGCCACCCCGTCCCGTCCAAAGAAACGCCTTCAGCATCAAAAAAATTGTTGATTTCCACAAGTGGCTCGCCATCCACAGTGAGCACCAAATTCTTATCAACCTTCTTAAGCTGCGCGGGTTTACCATTAATCAACTCGCTACCGGTTTGCTTAACGCCATCAATAAACAGCTCAACCTTGCTGTTGGGTACGGCTTGAATCTTGACGGGGTTGTTAGGAGCGATCAGGTAACCCTGCGTTTCGGAAAGACCTGTGACTTGTGTATTTTTGAGCGTTAATTTCATGAATAGTACCTTTTAAATAGTTGATTAACAGATTTAATGATTTCTAAGTAGCTCATTTTAAACATACAAATTCTAGATTCGATGTATGAAAAGCCGCTTATAAACAATCAAACATGTAAATAAATGTATTAAAAAATACGAATAATGAAAAATTCGTAAATTGACGATCCATGATTTATTGCAACCGGATACGCTCAATACACAGGCGTACTAAAGGGAACTAAATCGCTGTACGAGGGGGGGGGAATTCAGAGCTGCTGCGCGCTAAATTGCACAAAAAAAGACCCCGTTCAAAGAGCCGTTACCGACTGTTTGAACAGGGTCTATGTAAAGCGCGCGGCTTTACCGGTTGACAACCATCAGCAGTGCTGAAAAATCGTCAAAAACCTCACTGGTGAAACTACTCCACTGTGACGCTTTTGGCTAAGTTGCGAGGCTTGTCCACATCCGTGCCTCGCGCACAGGCCGTGTGATACGCCAGCAATTGAAGCGGCACCACGTGCAAGATGGGTGACAGCACACCGTAGTGCTCGGGCATGCGGATCACATTCACACCTTCGCTACTTTCGATCTTCGTGTCTCCGTCGGCCAAAACATAAAGCACACCTCCGCGGGCTCGCACTTCCTGCATATTGCTCTTGAGTTTTTCCAGCAACTGGTCGTTAGGGGCGACGGTCACAACCGGCATGGCGCTGGTCACTAGGGCCAGCGGGCCGTGTTTGAGTTCGCCTGCGGCGTAGGCTTCGGCGTGTATATAGGTGATTTCTTTGAGCTTCAAAGCGCCTTCAAGCGCAATGGGGTAGTGTGTGCCGCGGCCCAGAAACAAAGCGTTTTCCTTGCTCGCAAATTCTTGCGCCCAAGCGATGAGTTGCGGCTCTAGAGCCAGCACGGCTTGCAATGCAGCAGGCAAGTGGCGCATGGCTTTAATGTGCCCGGCCTCTTCTTTGTCGGACAGTCGACCTTTGGTCTGCGCCAGCGCCAGCGTGAGCAAGAAAAGCCCAGCCAGCTGGGTGGTGAATGCCTTGGTCGAAGCCACGCCGATCTCGGCGCCGGCCCGCGTTACATAGGCGTGTCTGCACTCGCGCACCATGGCGCTGGTGGACACGTTGCAAATGGTCAGCGTGTGCAACATGCCCAAGCTTTTGGCGTGGCGCAGCGCGGCCAACGTATCTGCAGTCTCGCCGCTTTGGGTGATGGTGACGATCAACGTGTTGGGGTTGGGCACCGATTCGCGGTAGCGGTATTCGCTGGCAATCTCCACCTGGCAGGGCACTTTGGCTATCGCCTCGATCCAGTATTTGGCCACGCAGCCACTGTAGTAGCTGGTGCCGCAGGCCAGGATCAGCACGTTGTCAATGGCTTTGAAAGTGGAATACGCACCGTCGCCAAACAGCTCAGGCGTGATCCCCTCCACGCCTTCAAGCGTGTCAGCAATGGCTCGGGGCTGCTCGAAGATTTCCTTTTGCATGTAGTGGCGGTATGGGCCAAGTTCGGCCGCGCCGCTGTGCGCATGCACGGTTTTGACCACGCGGCTCACGGCTTTGTGCTCACGGTCCACGATCCAGTATTTACCCAGCTGAATGTCAACCACATCGCCCTCCTCCAGATAGACGATCTGATCGGTCACACCGGCCAAAGCCATGGCATCGCTGGCCAAAAAGGTTTCGCCCAGGCCCACGCCCAAAATCAGGGGCGAGCCGGCGCGTGCGCCGATCACGCGGTGCGGCTCGTCTTTGTGAAACACCGCAATCGCATAGGCGCCATGCAGTTGAACAATGGCGGTTTTGACCGCTTCAAAGATATCACCGTCGTACACGCTGTCCACCAAGTGCGAGATGACTTCGGTGTCGGTTTGGCTCAAAAACACATACCCCTTGGCTTGCAGGGCGGCGCGCAGTTCTTCGTGGTTTTCGATGATGCCGTTGTGCACCAACGCGACCTTGCCCGGCTTGGCGTCTGCCGCGCCCGTGCCGTGGCTAAAGTGAGGATGCGCGTTGTGCACCGCAGGCGCGCCGTGCGTGGCCCAACGCGTGTGGGCAATGCCGGTGCCGCCTTCGATGTGGTCAGCCGTCACTTGGTCCATCAGTTCGGCGACACGCGAGGTGCTGCGGGCTCGTTGCAAGCCGCCCGCGGCGCCATTCAGGCTGGCCGCGTGCACGGCCACGCCGCAAGAGTCATAACCCCGGTATTCCAGGCGCTGCAGGCCTTGTACCAGGACAGGAACGATGTTGCGGGAAGAAACGGCGCCGACGATGCCACACATAAAAATGCTCCAAAACAAAGAATGTGTTGGATATTAGGACGGTCAATGAAAAATATCCAATCAATTTACAAATGAAATTTGTGTTTAATTTCATTTCCATATATCAATGAAATTAAATTTCATTAAAATACTCTTAATGAAACCAATTGAACTCGATGCCATTGATCTGCAACTGCTCGATAGCTTGCAGCACGATGCCAGCCTGAGCAACGTGGCGCTGGCAGAGAAGGTGAACGTATCGCCACCAACGTGCCTGCGCCGCGTGAAAAGGCTGATCGATGACGGCTGGATCGAGCGCCAAGTGGCGGTGCTCAATGCCGACAAGCTCGGGGCCGCGTTGGGCCAAGGGCTCACGGCCTTGGTGGAAGTCTCACTGGACAAGCAAGGCGCAGAATACCTGGACGCTTTTGAAGTGCGCGCCGTGGCTCTTGATGCTGTGCAGCAATGCTGGCGTGTCTCGCCCGGACCGGACTTCATGCTGGTGTTGCAAGCTCGCGACATGCCGCACTATCTGAGCATCACCCAAACGCTATTTACCCAAGACGCGAATGTGCGCAACGTGAAGGCATTTTTTGCCACAAAGCGGGCCAAGTTCACCACCACTTGGCCCGTGCAGTCCGTGCCCTAAAGTCCCAACGCTGCCAGCGCCTGCGCAGCCGAAATGATGCGCAGACCCACAATCTCCGTCTCGTCAAACAACTCCTTGTTGCCGCTCACCAAGTAGAGGGCTTGCGCCTTAAGGGCCGTCTCAATGAATTTGTCGTCATCTCGGCCTCAGCAAAGAAAAGCCGGCTCACCTGCCTGGACCCAATGCGCGGCGGCGCTCATGTGGTGCGCCAAACGCTCACGATTATCCAGACGGATGTACCGGTCAAACTTGGGGCGATACAGTTGCCTGCGCAGCTCTTCAAAGGTGGCCTGCAAAAACACCCACGAGTTTTGCGCCAGCGCACATCGAACATCGAACATCGAACAACGCACAACTCACTACTCACCCGTCTGGCGGGGGCGCCCTACTAAGACAACGCGGCACGGGTCAAAATAGGGGTGCCAATGACCAGCGTAAGACTGCGTCACGCAGCAAGTCTTTGAGCAATTCAGGGGTCATGCTCGCTCGTTTAGCCTGCACAGCCGTGTCGGCCAGGGTGCGTTGCAAGCGGTCGGCATAAAACTCGCGCATGACTTCGTAGTCTTGCGCGGACACCATCACGCCCATCCATCACGCCCATCGCGCCCATCGCGCGATCGCGGCGCAACACTCGCACCGGCCCACGCTGCGCCACGTCGATGTAATGCCCGACCTGGGTTTTAGCTTTCTTGGCAGAAAAAGGGTGCGCACCGCCAAGCCCGCACGAATCCTTCGATTCGTGCGATTTAATTTGCTTTGGGCTTTTTCTGTGGCCGCGCCCAGTTGGCAATGCTCACTTGCTTGCTGCGCGCCACACTCAGGGCGCCGGGCTCGGTGCTTTTGGTGATGGTAGAGCCGCCGCCTACGGTGCCGCCCGCGCCAATGGTCACAGGCGCGATCAGCACGCAGTTGCTGCCAATGTGCACGTCGGCCTCAATCACGGTGCGGTGTTTGTTGGCTCCATCGTAATTGGCGGTGATGCTGCCCGCACCGTAGTTCACGCGCTCGCCCACCGTGGCGTCGCCCAAGTAGGCCAAGTGGTTGGCTTTTGAGCCCTTGGCCATGGTGGAGTTTTTGACTTCGACAAAGTTGCCAATGTGCACTTCAGCCGCCAATTGCGCGCCGGGGCGCAGGCGGGCAAACGGGCCGATCAAGGCGCCCTCGCCCACGCTCACACCGAGTTTTTCGCCGTCGATATGCGTGAAGGGGTAAATCACCGCACCGGCTGCAATGGTGCAGTTGGCCAGCACGCAGTTGGCCCCCACACGCACGCCCTCGCCCAGGCTGACGCGGCCTTCAAAAATGCAATTGACGTCAATCTCCACGTCCTGGCCGCAGTCCAGTTGCCCGCGTAAATCAAACCGCGCCGGGTCTTGCAGGCGTACGCCCTGCGCCATCAGCGCATGGGCTTGGCGCAGCTGGTACGCCCGCTCCAACTGGGCCAGCTGCGCCGGGCTGTTGATACCGGCCACTTGCAGCTCGTCAGTGATGGTGTGCGCGACCACCTCTACGGCGTCGGCCACAGCAAATTTCACAATATCAGTCAGGTAGAACTCGCCTTGCGCGTTTTGGTTGTCTAGGCGCGCAAGCCAGGGCTTGAGCAGGCGCGCTGGCACGGCCATGATGCCGCTGTAGACCTCCCCGATGGCGCGCTGCGCGTCGCTTGCGTCTTTTTGCTCCACGATGGCTTTGACTTGAGAGCCATCGCGCACGATGCGACCATACCCGGTGGGGTCAGCAAATTCAATGGTCAGCAACGCCAAGCGGGTGCCAGCGCTGGCTGCAATCAAGGCTTGCAAGGTTTCGGCCTGGGTCAAAGGCACGTCGCCTGACAAAATCACCACCAAACCGTCATCAGCCAAGGCCGGTACTGCTTGCTGCACGGCGTGGCCGGTGCCCAGTTGCGGGTCTTGCCGCACAAACTGTAAAGTGGTTTGGCTTGAAAATGCATCAGGCGTAGACAAAGCGGCTTGCACCTCCTTCGCACCGTGCCCAGTGATCACCACCGCCGAACGAGCCTGCAGTTGGGCCGCAGTATTTAGCACGTGCTGCACCAAGGGCACGCCGGCCAAGCGCTGCAGCACTTTGGGTAAGCGGCTTTTCATGCGGGTGCCTTTGCCAGCGGCCATAACAACCACATCAATGGGGGGGGAATGAAGAGTTTGGTTCATGCTGCGCATCACGTTACCGTCAAACTTGACGGTTGATCTTTAAACAATCGTAGCTGTCAATTATCGTTCGTGGAACTGACCCGGAAAATGCTTTTTAAATTCCCCTTTTATATGCCCCAAACCATTCTCTTGGCCAGCGGCGGGAACTGGCGCGTGTTGCTATTGGCATTTGTGCTCGCCCTGCTGCAAGGCTGCAGCGCCATCAAGCTGGGCTACAACAAGGCCGATGACTTGGCCTACTGGTGGCTGGACGGTTATGCCGATTTTTCACAGCCTCAGTCTGAGCGAATGCGCGCAGCCTTGAGCGATGTGCATCGCTGGCACCGCACGCAAGAGCTGCCGCTGTATGCGGGTCTGCTGCTGCAAGGCCAAACCTTGGCCGCCGACAACATCAGCGCAGCGCAAGTTTGCAGCCTAGCTGACGCCGCACAGTCGCACCTGAACGCCTTGACGGCCAAGGCCATGCCCGCATTCACGGCCGTGGCCGTGGACTTGTCTGGCAAGCAGTTGCTGCACATGGAGCGGCAATGGGCCAAGAAAAACGCCACCTGGCAAGACGACTGGCTCAAACCTTCAGGCGCGGAGCGGGAGAAAAAGCGCTTGGACAATGCGCTCGAACGCTATGAGTCTTTTTATGGCCCCTTGACGCCTGCGCAAGTGCAGCTCTTGCGACAACAGGTTCAGCAATCGGTGTGGACGGCGCCCTGGGCTTGGCGCGACCGCGCATACAAGCAACAACTGCTGCTGGAGCTTTTGCGCTCGTTCCAAATCAAATCGCCCAATCCCGCACTGGCCCAAGAGGCGCTGCAGTCCATCGTTCAAAGCTGGACCTCCACGACAGAAGGCTATGGCTTTGAAATGCGCCAACGCCTAAAGCAAGAAGCCTGTGCCAATGTGGCCCAGCTGCACAACACCAGCAGCGCAGCGCAGCGCCTCAAAGCCATTCAGCGGCTTCGGGCCTACGCCATCGACTTTCAGGATTTGTCGACCCATTGACATCCTCCCCTGCCTAAAGGCAGGGGATTCCTACGGTGCTACACATGAGTTGCCTCACGCATAGTCGCTTCGGTGGGTTCCTGCTTCACAGAGGCTGGTTTCGTCTTACGCTTACGCGCAAGGCCAGAGCCTTCCTCTCCACA
>CANGEG010000149.1 GCA_947452725.1 Comamonadaceae bacterium
GAAACCATGGGCAATGCCTATGTGCCCCCAGTGGCCAAAGTGTCGCAAAGCTAAGGCGAGTCATGACCACTTTAAGCACCCCTGCTCATGCCTTTGAAGAGAAGGCGGACCTGTTTGTCGAAACCGAAACACCTGCTGCACTGGCGGATTTCGATAGCCTGAATACGCCGGCTCTGAATACCGAATACCCGTGGGCTTTCAATATCGCTTCGTCGCCCGTGGACTGGCAGCCCTTGCTGTCTTTTTTAGCTGGCGTAGGCCAGCGCTTGTTGCCTTGGGTGGTGCCGGTGTTTCTGGTTTCGTTATGGCAGATGTCTTCTTCCCTCGGTTGGTTGTCGGTGCGGGTGTTGCCTGCGCCCTTGAGCGTGGTGGATGCGGCCTGGAAATTGGCCGAGACCGGTGAGTTGTGGACCCATGTTCGCGTCAGCGCAGGTCGCGCCTTGCTCGGCTTGGCCGTAGGCGGCAGCCTGGGGTTGGTGCTGGGTTTGCTCACGGGCTCGGTGCGCTGGCTGGAAACCTTGCTCGACTCCACCATTCAAATGATCCGCAACATCCCCGCGCTGGCGCTGATCCCCTTGGTGATTCTGTGGTTCGGCATTGAAGAAAGCGCCAAGCTGTTTTTGATTTCGGTGGCGGTGTTCTTTCCGATCTACATCAACACCTTTCACGGCATCCGCAACGTGGACCCGGGTTTGATTGAAATGGGCCGCACCTATGGCCTCACGCGCTGGGGCTTGTACCGCCAGATCATTTTGCCCGGTGCCACCTCGTCCATCTTGGTCGGCCTGCGGTTTTCGCTGGGCTTGATGTGGGTGATTTTGATCGTCGCCGAAACCATCTCGGCGCAAGCGGGTATCGGTTATCTGACCATGAATGCACGTGAATTTTTACAGACCGATGTGGTGTTGGTGGGCATTTTGCTCTACGCCATTTTGGGCAAATTGGCCGACTTGTTTGCCAAGGGCCTTGAGAAGTACTGGCTGCGCTGGCACCCCGGCTACCAGTGAACACAGGACATACAAGATGAGTACGAATCACACTGAACTGAGCCAAGCCGCAAGCCAAACCAAAGGCGTGCGCGTGCAGGCCCAAGGCTTGGGCAAAGCCTACGGCACGCGCCGCGTGCTGGAAGGCACCGAGCTGGTGATCGAGCCGGGCGAATTTGTGGCCATCGTTGGGCGCAGTGGCTGCGGCAAAAGCACCTTGTTGCGTCTGTTGGCGGGCCTGGAGCCGGCTACGCAAGGGCAACTGCTGCTGGACGGCAAAGTCGTCAAAGGCCTGAGCGACAACGCCCGCATCATGTTCCAAGAGGCGCGCTTGTTGCCTTGGCGCCGTGTGCTGGGAAACGTGGCATTGGGCTTGCCCGAGTCTGGCAAGGCCGCAGCCGCCAAGGTGCTGGAGCAGGTCGGTCTGGGTGACCGGCTGCAAGAATGGCCGGCCCGTCTGTCGGGCGGGCAGCGCCAACGCGTGGCCCTGGCCCGTGCCCTGGTGCACAAGCCGCAACTGCTGCTACTCGACGAACCGCTGGGCGCACTCGATGCGCTGACCCGCATCGAAATGCACGAGCTGATCGAGAACCTCTGGCTGGCCAACGGCTTTACCGCTTTGCTGGTCACCCACGACGTGCAAGAAGCCGTGGCCCTGGCCGACCGTGTGATCCTGATCGAAGACGGCGTGATTGCGCTGGACGAGCGCATCCCCCTGGCGCGACCCCACTCACGCGGCGATGCCGGCTTTGCGGCGATTGAGAAACGCATTCTGGACCGCGTGCTGCAACGCCAAGACACACAAACCAGCGTCGACACCTCGTGGATCACCACCCCTGTCAACGGCCTGCGCTGGGCCATCTAATTTTTTTCAACGGACTTTCAAGGAGAAACCCATGTCCATTCAAGCCATCAACGTTCGCAACCAATTCAAAGGAAAGATCAAAGAGATCATCCGCGGTGACGTCGTCTCTGAGATCGATGTCGAAACCCCTTGGGGCATCGTCACCTCAGTCATCACCACCCGCTCGGTGGACGACCTGGCACTCAAGGTCGGCTCCGAAGTGGTCGCTTTGGTCAAGTCGACCGAAGTGTCTATTGCCAAGCTGTAAAGACCCCCGAAATCAGTCTTAACGCCTGAACTTTCAGGCCCCCAGTGAAAGAAAATATGACTCAGCAACAAAAACGGCAACTGCATCTGGGGGCCTTCTTTTTCGGCGTCGGTCACCACTTGGCGGCCTGGCGCCACCCCGATGTGGACCCCACCGCCGCCACCACCCTGCGCACCCTGCAAGACTGGGCGCGCCAAGCTGAAGCCGTGAAATTCGACGCGATCTTTTTCGCCGACAACGTCGGTATGAGCGACGGGCCGGCCGATGTGCTGACGCGCAACGCCTTGCCTTACCCTTTTGATCCTTTGCTCTTGCAATCCGCCTTGGCGGGTGTGACCGAGCGCATCGGGCTGGTGGCCACCGTTTCTACCACCTACCTGCCGCCGTACCACCTGGCGCGCAAATTCGCCACGCTGGACCACTTGAGCGAGGGGCGCAGCGGCTGGAACCTGGTTACCTCGGGCAGCGAGTTTGAAGCTAAAGCGTTTGGCTTGCCGCATCAGCTTGAGCATGCTGAGCGCTACAAAATTGCCCACGAATACGTGAAGATCACGAAAGGCCTGTGGGACAGTTGGGAAGATGACGCCTTTATTCACGACAAAACAAACAACCGCTTTTTTGACACCGCCAAGCTCCACCGCGTGGCTCACCAGGGCCTCAAGTTCAATGTGCAAGGCTCGCTGCAGGCCCCGCGCGCACCGCAGGGCTACCCGGTACTGGTGCAAGCCGGTTCGTCCAATGACGGCCAAGACCTGGCCGCTGCGACTGCTGAAGTCGTGTTCACCGCACAGCAAACGGTAGAAGACGCGCGAGCGTTTTACACCTCGCTCAAGTCGCGCCTGCCCGCCTATGGCCGCACAGCCGACGATTTGAAAATCATGCCTGGCATCTCGCCCTTTGTGGCCCGCAGCCAGCAAGAGGCGCAAGAGAAGTTTGAGCAACTGCAAAGCATGATCGACCCGGTGCTGGGTCTGGGCTTGTTGTCGACCTTTTTGGGCAACGTCGATTTATCGCGCTACAAAGTGGACGACCCGTTCCCGCAAGACCTGCCCGTGACCGAGGGTTGGAAAAGTCGGCAAGAGTTATTTGCCAAACTGGCAGCGCGCGAGAACCTGTCGATTCGCCAACTGTATGAACGCGTGGCCAGTGCCCGCGGTCACTGGACGCTGGTGGGCACGCCTGAGCACATTGCCGACCAACTGGAGCATTGGTTCAAGACCGGCGCGGCCGATGGCTTCAATGTGCTTGCGCCTACCTTGCCACACGGCCTGAAAGACTTTGCCGATCTGGTCATTCCAGAGTTGCAGAGACGCGGCCTGTTTCGCACCGAATACACAGGGCGCACCCTGCGTGATCACTTGGGCTTGAAACGTCCGGTACACCCATCAGTCAAGACAAAACAAGCGGTGGCCGCATGAATTTTCAGCAACTCAAATCTGTCAGGGAGACCGTGCGTTGTGGCTTCAACTTGACCGAAGTGGCCAACATGCTGTTCACCTCACAACCCGGCGTGAGTCGACAGATCCGGGAGTTGGAAGACGAACTGGGCATTGAGATTTTTGTGCGCAACGGCAAACGCCTCACAGGTCTCACGCCACCCGGACAGGCGCTGCTGCCATTGGTTGAGAATCTGTTGCTGGGTGCAGAAAATATCAAGCGCGTGGGCGATGATTTCAGTGCCAAACTGAATGGGCAGCTTTCCATCGCGGCCACTCACTCGCAGGCGCGTTATGCGTTACCGCATGTGGTGCGCGACTTTCGACAACTGTTCCCCAACGTATCGCTGCACCTGCATCAAGGTTCACCTAAACAGGTTGCCGAAATGCTGCTCTCGGGTGAGGCCGACATCGGCGTGGCCACAGAGGCGCTGGCGCAATACCCGCAACTGGTGGCGCTGCCGTGCTATCGCTGGACGCACAGCATCGTCGTGCCGCCGGGACACCCACTGCTAGACCACGCCGCGCCCGTGACCTTGAAGCAATTGGCACAGTTCCCCATCATCACCTACGAGCACGGCTACACGGGACGCTCTCACATCGACGACGCCTTTGCCAAAGTAGACCTGAGCCCCAATGTGGTCCTGAGTGCGATGGATGCCGATGTGATCAAGACCTATGTCGAGCTGGGCATGGGTGTGGGTATCGTCGCCTCCATTGCAGTGGACCCTGAGCGCGACACACACTTGCGCCTGCTGGATGCTGGCCATCTGTTCGAGATCAACCAGACGCGTCTGGCCATCCGGCGCGGCGCCTGGTTGCGCGGTTTTGCCTACAGCTTCATCGAAACCTTTGCACCCACGCTCACGCGTGAAGCGGTGGAACAGGCGCTGGCCGTCAGCTGACCCCACGTTCTGAAGGCGCGGCGCCCCGCCGCGATGGCGCCTTTGCATACTGCGGGTGTTCCATCGGGACGGGGGCGTCGCTCCTACCCAGTTCACGCCACCTTCAGCACGCTGGCATAACGGCTCTCAGGTCGAGCCAGGCCCAGGTTCTCGCGCAAGGTCTTGCCTTCGTAGGCGGTGCGAAACAGCCTGCGCCGCTGCAGTTCGGGGATCACCAGGTCCACAAAGTCGTTGAGCGACTCGGGCAGCACAGGCGGCATGACGTTGAAGCCATCGGCGGCGCCTTGCTCGAACCACTGCTGAATCGTGTCGGCAATCTTGGCCGGGGTGCCCACCACCACCAGGTGCCCGCGTGCACCGGCCAGGTATTCGTAGAGCTGGCGGATGGTGTACTTCTCGCGCCGGGCCAGCTCGATCACCACATGGGCACGGCTGTTGATGCCCTTGAGTGGCTCGGGGTAGTAGAGCGGTGGGGCGTCCAAGTCCCACTTTTGCAATTCGTCCAATGGCCAGAAGGGGGCCAGCGTGGCCAGGCCCACGGCGGGGTGGATCAGTTTTTGCAGCGCGGCCCATTTGGCGTCGGCTTCTTCTTGCGTGCGGCCCACCACGGGCGAGATGCCGGGCAAAACCAGCAGCTGGTCGGGTGTACGGCCGTGTTTAGTCAGGCGGCCTTTCACATCAGCATAAAAGGCCTGGGCTTCGGCCAGGCTGGTCCAGGCGGTAAAGATCGCCTCGGCCGTCGCGGCAGCCAGCTCCTTGCCGTCTTCGCTGGAGCCCGCCTGCACAATCACGGGGTGGCCCTGCGGCGGGCGCTCGATGTTGAGTGGCCCCGACACCTTGAAATGCTTGCCCACATGGTTGAGCTTGTGCAGCTTTTGCGGGTCAAAGTAAACGCCGCTCTCTTTGTCACGGCTGAAGGCGTCGTCTTCAAAACTGTCCCACAGGCCTTTGACCACCTCCACAAACTCGTGCGCACGCTCGTAGCGCGTGGCTGGGTCGGGGTGTGCGTCCAGCCCAAAGTTGCCATGCACCGACTCGGCGCTGGTCGTGACCACGTTCCAGGCAGCGCGGCCCTTGCTGATGTGGTCGAGCGACGCAAACTTGCGCGCTAGCAAAAACGGGTCTTCGTAAGTTGTCGATGCCGTGGCCACAAAGCCAATGTGTTTGGTGACGGCAGACAGCGCGGCCCACAGCGTGACCGGCTCGAAGTGCGACACTCGGCCCTGGCGGCTGAATGACTCGTCATCACCCTGGTGCCAGATGCCGGGGCTGTCGGCCACAAACACCTGGTCAAACAGACCGCGCTCGGCCGTCTTGGCGACCTCGATGTAGTGGTCAATGTTCACGCCCGAGTCGGCCTGCGAGCCAGGGTGCCGCCAGGCGGCAATGTGGTGGCCCGTGGGCATGATGAATGCGCCTAGGCGCAGTTGTCGTTTTGGGGTGTGGGTTTGGCTCATGTGGTGTCCCGTAAAAGTTGAAGAGACAGACATTCTTGGGCGGCCAAAGCGCCCGCACAAGGAAGCAAGCCGCATGAACAAACGCAGCGCTGATTTGCAAATATAGAAGTGCCAAATCCTTCTTTGACCTGAGCGCGAATGGTTTTTAAGGTAGAGCCATCTCAAGTCAATTTTGAAAGGAACACGAGATGTCCAAACTCAACGATCTGCCCCAAGCCTACACCAGCTTTGCGGTCGAGCCCTACACCCTCACCATTGGCGCCACCATCCATGGGCTGGACTTGTCCAAGCCCTTGAGCGACGTGACCAAAGCCGAGCTGCAAGACGCGCTGGCCCGCCACGAAGTCATCTTCTTTCGCGACCAGCAACTCACGCCCGCGCAACAGGTCGAGTTCACACGCATCTTTGGCCATGTGAACGAAGTCAAAGCCTTCTTCCCTCGAGTGGAAAGCCAGCCCGAAATCGAGATTGTGGAAAGCACCGCCGAGCGCCCCAGCGCCGCCAACAACTGGCACGCTGACATCACTTGGCGCGACAACCCGCCCGTGGGTACCAGCCTCTATGCGCAAGTCATCCCGGCCAATGGTGGTGACACCATCTGGGCCAGCCTGACCACGGCGTTTGACAAGCTACCCGCCGAGTTCAAGACCTATCTGGAAACGCTCACCGCCGTGCACACCTGGGAAGTCAGCCGCTGGACCGAGTACCTGCTGGGCAAAGACAGCAGCGGCCAACAACTGGCCGATGCCCGCGCCAAATACCCTCCGGTGGAACACCCCGTGGTGCGCGTGCACCCCGTGACCGGCAAAAAGATTTTGTATGTGAACCCCACGTTCACCAGCCACATCAAAGGCCTGCCCCGCGCACAGAGCGACGCGCTGCTCACGCAGCTGTATGCGCTCGTCACCGTGCCTGAGTACCAAGCCCGCCTGCGCTGGCAGCCCAATACCCTGGCCGTGTGGGACAACCGGTCCACCCAGCACTACGCCGTGGGCGACTACTTCCCGCAGCACCGCAAGCTGCACCGCATCACTTTCACTGCCGATCAGGCGTTCTGAGCCCGTATAACAAAAATGCCTCCTGAATCTGGAAGGGTTCATTTGACCCATGGCGAAAGCTGTGGGTTTTTTTATGTTGTGCGCCCAGCATGGGCGCACACCTGGTGTGCTCGACATGGTCGCATACCTGCGGGTGCAAGTCCCGCTGCGAGCTGGTCACAGTGAGCAAAGTGAAGCGCAACTGCGTGAGGGCGACCGAGCGTGGGGAGGAAGCGTAGAGCGTAAACCACGAGCTGATGAACAAGAACTGCATAGAAGGCGATGCCGA
>CANGEG010000150.1 GCA_947452725.1 Comamonadaceae bacterium
ACGAGTTTGTCTCTCAGAGAGATCGCGCATGTTTGATTTTGTTCGCAACAACACCAAGATGATGATGGGGCTTTTGTTCCTGCTCATCATCCCTTCATTTGTGATGTTTGGCATTGACGGTTACAGCCGCTTCAAAGATCAAGGGGCGGTCGTGGCCCAGGTGGACGGCAACAAGATCACTCAAGCTGAGTGGGATAACGCCCATAAACGCGAAGTCGAGCGGATTCGCGTTTCGATGCCTAACATCGACGTCAAGTTATTGGATTCGCCCGAGGCGCGTTATGCCACACTAGACCGCATGGTGCGTGAACAGGTGCTCGTGGCGGCGACGCAAAAGCTGCATCTGACCGCCAGCGACGCCCGTTTGGCTCGCGAGCTGCAACAAAACCCCGCAATCGCCTCGTTGCGGTCAGCCGATGGCAAGCTGGACATGGAGCGTTATCGCCAATTGGTGGCGAGTCAAGGCATGACACCCGATATGTTTGAAGCCCAGGTGCGCAACGACTTATCGACCCGCCAGGTCATGCAAGGCCTACAAAATTCCGCTTGGACCTCGATAGCTCAAACCAATGCGGCCTTGAATGCGTACTTTCAGCGCCGTGAAATTCAGATCCAACGCTTTACCCCTGAAGAGTTCGCGGGCAAAGTGCAAGTGTCTGAAGACGACGTCAAAGCCTTCTACCAATCCAATGGAAAGCGTTTTCAGTCAGCCGAATCGGCGGATGTGGAATACTTGGTGCTGGATCTGGACACCGTACGCCAAGCCGTGACGGTCAATGAAGCTGATCTGAAAACCTATTACGAACAAAATGTGCAAAAGACGGCCACGCAAGAAGAACGGCGTGCCAGCCATATTTTGATCAATGCAGCCAAGGATGCGCCAGCAGCAGACAAAGAAAAAGCCAAAGCCAAAGCTGAAGTCTTATTGGCTGCTGTGCGCAAAAAACCAACTTCATTTGCAGAGTTGGCCAAGCAAAACTCGCAAGACGCCGGCTCTGCCAGCAAAGGCGGGGATCTAGACTTCTTCGCCCGGGGGACCATGGTCAAAGCCTTTGAAGATGCCGCTTTTGCGCTGAAAAAGTCAGAGATCAGCGATCTCGTTGAGTCCGAGTTCGGCTTTCACATCATCATGCTGACCGATATTAAAGTTCCCAAAACCAAGAGCTTTGAAGAAATGCGTCCGCAATTGGAAGCTGACCTGAAGAAGCAACAAGCTCTTCGCAAATACGCCGAGTTGGCTGAAACCTTCACCAACAGCGTCTACGAGCAGTCCGACAGCTTGAAGCCGGTGGCCGAGCGCCTGAAGTTGACGCTGCAAAAGGCATCGTCAATCAGCCGCGCGCCCGCATTGGGAAGTAGCGGTCCCTTGGTTAACGCCAAGTTCTTACAAGCTTTGTTCTCTGAAGATGCCACCCAGAAACACCGCAACACAGAAGCCATCGAAATCGCGCCTAACACCTTGGTGTCTGGCCGAGTGCTGACTTACAGCCCCGCTGCGATCCGACCTCTGGCCGAGGTTAAAGACCAGGTTCGCAAGCAACTGGAACTTGACCGAGCTGCAGCCTTAGCGCGTGAGCAAGGTCAAGTGCGGTTGACCGCTTGGCGAAGCAACGCCGACGGCGCCCGTTTGGGCGAGGCCATCACGGTTTCGCGTGATCAAACTCAAAGGCAGAGCCCCGTCTTGGTTGATGCCGCACTGCGCGTCAACGCCACCTCCTTGCCCGCGTGGACAGGCGTGGACTTAGGTGAACATGGTTATGCAGTGATCCGCATCAACAAGGTGCTGGTCCGCGAACTCGACAATAAAGAAAAAGAGCAACAAGCCCAGCAGCAATTTACCCAGCTGTGGGCTGCAGCCGAAGCCCAAGCCTACTTGGTTCAATTGAAGCAACAGTTGAAGGCAGAAATTTTGGTCCCCAAACCGAATAAGGCTGAAGGCAAAACCGAATCCTTGGCTCAAAATTAGGCCTTGGCTAGGTTATAATTTGCACCTACGGTGGCTGTAGCTCAGTTGGTAGAGTCCAGGATTGTGATTCCTGTTGTCGTGGGTTCGAGCCCCATCAGCCACCCCATATAAAACAACAACTTAGCCCTGCTTCACAAGAGCGGGGCTTTTTTGTTTCTGGGGTATGTAAGGGCGGATGTAAGACCCATAAACCCATAATTGGATTTTCATTCTAGAAATGACTTTTCTTCAACTCGGTAGCGCTGGGGAACCTGCTCAATAATCAAATGGATGCCACAACCGTCAACTACTACTCAAAGAACGCACAAGCCGTTGCTGCGCGATATGAGTCCGTGGTTAGCAGCCTGTCAGAGAGTTTTCAGGACGCTTTCAAGGCCCGTTCTAAGCTGCTCGACATAGGTTGTGGTTCAGGCCGTGATCTCGCCTTGTTGGTCAGTTTTGGGCATGACTGCTTTGGGCTTGATGCCACCCCAGAATTCGTGGAGCTCAGTCAAACTATTCACCCGGAGCTAAAGGGGAAGATCGTTCAAGGCGCATTGCCGGACTTTGATCCGCCGTTTGGTGGGAAGTTCGATGGAATTCTTTGCTCGGCGGTCTTGATGCATATCCCTGAAGATCAGCTTGTCCCTGCTGCACTGACAATAAAAAGGTGTCTAAACAAAGGCGGGCGGCTTCTCTATTCTGTTCCGTGCAAGCGTTTAGACGTAGTGACCGAAAACAGGGATGCCAACGGGCGGCTTTTTATTCCCGACCAATCGGATCGGTTGCAAACAATTTTTGAGCATCAGGGCTTCAGTCTTATCTCAAAATGGGTCAACACCGACAGCATGGGCCGTGACTCGGTCGAATGGATTTCAGTATTGATGGAACTCACGGGCGACTGAGTACGATGGCAACTCCAACGTTCATCCCGGTCAATCCATCAGTGGAAGACTGTTGGCGTGGAATCATCCTTTACGGACAGAACTCAGCATCCTATAAATTTGCCTTAGCGGAGTCCTTGCTGCAACTTAATCCGCGATCTGGCCAACTTATAAAACTGGAAGACCTAGCCCCAGCTTTTGGAAAGGCGATTGCAGAGCACATCAGCCATTCACCAAAGCAAGGTACAAATCCTGGGAAGTTTTTGCAAAGTGTACAAGGCTACAACGTTGATGGAAACCTTGATGCATTGGTGAAGGCAACCGTCGCTGGCGGATTCCAGAACGTAATTGATGCGTTTCACAACATTGGCTCCAGCTCGGTCTTGCACAAGTTCTTCATCGACGAGCGCAAAAACAACAAAGGCATACGAATCACAGATGAGTTTTCCAAGCTCTCTGAAGGCCTGCAAATCGGAAACATCACCCAAGAGGTCAACTCTCGATGGCGACTCGTTGAAACTGCTTGGAACCTTGGCATTGCTGCGAACCACCTTGTAGTGCAGCACGACCACGAACTTGGAGAAATTTTTACCTTCGACTCAGCCCGCCGCCGCAAGACTGTAACCAGTAGCAGAGGCGCTCTGAACGGTTACCAAAAGGGACGCTGTTTTTATTGCAACGCCAATCTTCATCTTTTGGGTGAGGACTTCAACACGGATGTCGATCACTTTTTTCCGCACAAGTTGAAACAGTCGAGCTTGCACTTGAACTTAGATGGCGTCTGGAATTTGGTCCTGTCCTGCCAGTCTTGTAATAGAGGGGTGAATGGAAAGTTCGACCGTATCCCTTCCCTTAGACTTTTGGAGCGTCTGCATACACGCAATGAATTTCTGATTGGAAGTCATCATCCACTTCGGGAAACGCTCATCAATCAGACGGGTGACACTTTGGACAAGCGGGTAGGGTTCTTGTCGAAAATTTATCAAGAAGTGCAGTTGAATCCTTTGTTGGCATGGGAGCCTGAGCATGAATTTGACCCTGGCGATGGCGCCTAAACCGATCAATCGAATAGGCTTGCATTGACCATATGACCAACATCGCCTACTACGCAGCAGATATTCAGGACTTCTTGAAAGCTGAGGAAGATTCGATACTCGGCGCACTCAGCATGCGTCACGGCTTTGCTTTAGAGCATCAACAAAAGCATGCGTGGCAAGGACAAATTCAGCTTCTTCGCAAACATCTATCAGCTGCAACTGATGGCTGGATTTATTTTGAGTTTTCGATACCCAGAATGGGGAAAAGAGCCGATGTTGTCATTGCATCTAGCGGAATCGTGTTTGTCATTGAGTTCAAGGTCGGTTCGGACACTTTTGATCGGAATGCCATTGAGCAGGTTTTTGACTATGCGCTAGACCTTAAGAATTTTCACAAAGGAAGCCATAGTCTTCCAGTTGTTCCAGTCTTGATTGCAACAGCAGCGTCGCTTCAAACTGATTTGAAACTAAGCTGGGGTGGTGATCAGGTTGCTGAGCCAATGTGCATATCACCAAAGGAGTTGCCGGCGGTAATTCAATTAGTAGCCAACTCTGGTCGTGGTCGACCAATTGACATTCCAACTTGGTCGACTTCAGGTTATCAACCTACACCTACCATCGTCGAAGCAGCCTTAGCCCTTTACCGACAACATGATGTTAAGGAAATTACAAGGTCTGAAGCTGGGGCAGATAACCTTGGTGTCACAGCGGCACGGGTTCAGCAGATCATTGACAGTGCCAAGGCAAACAATAAAAAAGCGATCTGCTTTATCACTGGTGTTCCTGGGGCGGGTAAGACACTAGCTGGACTAAACATTGCAACCTCGCGGGCAGAGCAGCATTCTGATGAACATGCTGTATTTTTGTCTGGGAACGGCCCTTTAGTTGATGTTCTAAGAGAGGCGCTGGCACGGGATAAATCAATTAGGGAGAGCATTCCCCGAACAAAAGCCTATCGTGAAGTTTCGACCTTTGTCCAAAACATCCACCACTTCCGTGATGAAGCTCTTGCGAATGAGGCAGCGCCCATAGAGAAAGTCGTTATTTTTGATGAAGCACAGCGGGCTTGGGATAAGCAGATGGCTAGTAAGTTCATGCAACAAAAGCGCGGGCATGCCGACTTCGATATGTCGGAACCATCCTTTCTGATAGGTGCAATGAATCGGCACAAAGATTGGTGCGTCGTGATTTGTTTGGTAGGAGGAGGGCAAGAGATCAATACTGGTGAAGCTGGATTGGCAGAGTGGATCAAGGTCATGCGTGATCAGCATGCTGATTGGGATGTGCATGTCTCCAGCCGTCTAAATGACCGTGATTACATCTGGGACGAGGATATGGCAAAGTCCCTGGAAACTACCTCGGCATCTTGGGATGAGTCTTTGCATTTGGGTGTATCAATTCGGTCATTCCGCGCAGAAGCACTCTCGGAGTTCATTGGTCATGTGGTGGACAACAAACCTGAAAAAGCGAGAACTACTTATCAGGCAATCTCCGATAAATATCCAATCTTTCTGACGCGCAATTTAGACGAGGCGCGTTCATGGCTGCGCAGCAAAGCACGCGGAAGTGAACGGTATGGCTTGACTGCATCATCCGGTGCAACGCGACTACGAACAGATGGGGTTTGGATCAAGGCAAAAATCGACGCGCCGGTCTGGTTCTTGAATGATAAAAGTGACGTCCGGTCATCCTATTACCTTGAAGAAACAGCCAGTGAATTTGATATCCAAGGGCTTGAACTTGATTGGACTTGTGTCTGCTGGGATGCTGACTTCAGGTATACAAGTAATCAGTGGAATTATTTCAACTTTCGCGGGACGAAATGGCAGCGGGTAAGTGCTGCTGATAGGCAGCTACATCTCAAAAACGCTTACCGAGTGCTACTCACGCGTGCTAGGCAAGGCTTGGCAATCTATGTTCCTCATGGAGACCGAATAGACCCAACCAGAGCCCCCGAAATGTATGACGAAATATATGAATTTTTATATAAATGTCTGAAATTTTAATTTAAAAAATTAAAACAGCCGCAGATAGAAGTTGTGCTGGATTATTGAATACTGGAAATAAGTATTTTGAAGTTTTTAACAATTGTTTTCTCTCATGTATTCAATCGATTGACTAAAGCCGGTAAGGTCAATGTCTTCATCAATGACTGAATTTAGGATTGTCAAAATCTGGACCCGAAGCCTATTAGCATTCAACAGAAGATTAAATTCATTTTTAAAAATAACAGCATTAACTTCTCTCTCAATGTGATTCGGAAATTGCATTGGCATTGCTGGATAATCATCTATCCTTATAGTGTAATTTCTAACTCCACCACGCGTAGAAGCATCTACCGTGAATGAATGAGATCGAGCGCTGATATAAGGACGGTCCTTCAAAACTGCCAAGCAATAGACCTTGTCTGTCATAGCATTTGAGTTGCGATAAACAATCCATGAAGAACTTTGGAAATCCTGTTCCAATCCCATTGCATTACCTAAATGCATCAAAAAAATCGACATCAAGAACACTACAATTTTTTTCATATTTACCTCTTTCACGGCAGTTTGCTCCAGTATTTGTTGCGTGCAAGTGATTTTTGGTTGTTTCTTGATCTGCTACGTACATTGCTCAAAAAAGTTCAGCTGCGACTAGCTCAAGTTTTCCTTGCTTTCAACTTTGGCCACCTCTCCATCCTGGCGATGCGTGCAACAAATGGTTCTTCGCCCCATTTGCGGAACCAGTGGTCAGTGACGTTTTGGCCGTGCTCTTGCCAAAGCGCCTTGAGTTCTGCGTCCGGTATGTGGTTGATACCGCATCCGAAGCCAAGTTGGGCAATGATGAGGCTTGAGGTGTTCATACTGCGATTCGTACGTGTGCGTTTTGTTGGCATGGTTATCTCCCTGGTGGCCTTCCGGCGGTGTCTCTAAGTGGCTCTAAATCGAGGTTCAGTGCTTTCAGCGCTGACTGCATTGCAGCCCGGCTGTCGCGCTCGATGGTGGTGGCGGGATTCGGCCGGAGTTGTCCGAATCGGTCAACGGTGACTGCTCCGTGTTCTGCGATGAGAGTGCTGGCCTGTTCCATTCGGTCACGGGCTCTCATTGCGTTCTCAAGAAGTAACAAACCGGCAGCGTCGGAAATGTCGTACTCGGCAACTAGCGCATCCCACCAGGCGATTGACTTTGGCGTCAGTCCAATGGGTTTTTCAGGGCTTGATCTTTTCATAAGGAAAAACTCGGCGGATTCAAAAGTGAAGTGCAACACCTGATCCGTTAAGGTCAGAAGATGCTCAAACCTACGAATTCGTATCGCCACCTCAAGCCTGAAGACCGCATGAGCATCGCTAGCCTCATGCAGCAAAGCTA
>CANGEG010000151.1 GCA_947452725.1 Comamonadaceae bacterium
AACTCTTTCAAGCCGACGAACTCGACGCCAGAAACTGTTGGGCGTTCTTGCACAATCACCACAAGCACATCGCCCTGCGTTTCTAGACGCACATCTTTAAAAAGGCCCAAAGCAAACAAGGCCCGAATGGCGGCAGCGCCCTTTTCATCCGTGTATGTTTCCCCTACGCGCACGGGCAACGACGCAAAGATGGTCCCCGACTCAACGCGCTGCAGCCCTTCAACACGGATATCACTGACCGCAAACGGTTCAGCCGCCCAGCCCGAAAAAGACGCCCACGCCAAAGCGGTCAAAGCGACCAGGCGGCGCAAGCGAAATGGATTGAAATGCGATGTCATGATGAAATTTCAGTAGATTCAAAGGCTGAGGGGTTTGACAAGATAGAGGCGTGTGAAACTCATCGTAAAAGTCGAATCCCGTCGTTGACCAAGGCCGTCACCATCACGGCTACCAACAGCACCAGTCCCACTTTTTGCAACACATTTACCCAGTCCGAAGACACGGGTTTTCCCGTCAGCAACTCCCAAAGATAATACATCAGGTGACCCCCATCAAGCATGGGCAAAGGTAACAGATTCAACACCCCTAGGCTGATGCTCAGAAAGCCCAAAAATCCAAGGTAAGCCGTAAGCCCCAAATGGGCCGAACGCCCCGCCTGATCGGCAATGGTCAAGGGCCCGCCAAGTTGGTCAAGGCTCCCTTGCCCGATGAGAAGTTGACCGATCATTTGCGCCGTAAGCGTAGTTAATGCTTGTGTTTTTTGAATACTTAATAACAAACCATCAATCACGCCGTGCGCCACCCACTGCATGCGGGGTGTAGAGCCCACCACCGCGCCAATACGCCCAATTTGCTGGACCCCTTGCATCACCACAACAGGTTGTACTTGCACCTCAAGCACCTGGCCTGAGCGAATCACCTCCAAAACCAAAGGCTTAGCATGGCCAAAATCGACGGATTGCCGGATCGTTTGGCGTAGAAACTGAGCATCAGGCACAGACCGACCCAAAACCTTACGCACCTCATCACCTGGCACTAATCCCGCCAGTGCAGCGGGGCTGCCAGACTCAACCTTGCCGATCAAAGCCGCCGCTCGCGGACCGCCCAAACCCCAGCGCTCTAAAGGCGAGACTTGTTCCTCCTTCGCTGACGGGTTCAAGGGGGGCAGATGGGAGAATAACAAACGAACGCGTCTAAGGTCTGACCCCGAAGCTTCAGGAGCCTGAACCTCCAATACCCAATCTTTCCCGTGACTCAACGCCTCGGTGGCCGTGGGCAACAACTCGATAAAACTGGAAATGGGTTCCAGGGTTAAGGATTCAAGAGAGGCGCGGCTGGCATTATTCGAGATCACACCTGCTGCAACCACACTTTCACCGCCCATCAAACCCACCATTTCTGCTGCAGAATGCACCACGGGCGTCGATAAAATCGGCGCTGGCTCCGCCTGACCCCACCAAGCAGCAGCAGCCAAAAGCAGCACCGCTAAGACTAAATTGGCCACAGGACCCGCTGCCACAATCAGGGCGCGAGCCCACAGGGGCTTCCGGTTGAAGGCCTGTTGGGCCTGCTCAGGACTGACGGGTCCATCAGCTTCGTCCAGCATCAAGACATAGCCCCCCAAGGGCAACCAGCTAATCGTCAGTTCGGTGTCCTGTCCTTGTCGCTGGTTTGCTTTGCGCCAACGCCACAGCGGGGGCCCTAGGCCGATAGAAAATCGCAAAACCTTGACCCCCAAAGCCACGGCGACGCGGTAATGCCCCCATTCATGCACCGACACCAAGAGCGTCAAAGCAAACAAGAAGGCCAAAAAATTCAACATCAGAGCGATAACTGGGCAACCCGCGCCATGGCCGCCACACGACTTTCTTGGTCAAGCGACAACAACGCATCGAGCGTGGTGGGAGAAGTAAAAACAACCTTGGAAAGCGTGTCCTGGTTCACCACATGGATCTGATCGAAGCGGATATGCCCATCCAAAAAGGCAGCCACGGCCACCTCATTGGCAGCGTTCAAAACCGCGCAAGTGCCAAAAGGCGCCTCCAGTGATTGCCAAGCCAACTTCAAACCAGGAAAGCGCTGCCCATGCCCCAACTCTTCAAGCGACTCAAACGTCATTGGCGCCAATTGGCGGAAATTTAAGGCCGGCGCGCCGGACACCACACGTTCAGGCCAACTTAGTCCATAGGCAATGGGCACGCGCATATCAGGCGTACCCATTTGCGCAACCACAGAAGCATCTTTGTATTGCACCATCGAGTGCACCACACTTTGAGGGTGAATCACTACTTCAATTTGCTCAGGCTGCACACCAAACAAATAACGCGCCTCAATCACTTCCAGCGCCTTATTCATCATGGTGGCTGAGTCCACCGAGATCTTGCGACCCATGACCCAGTTGGGATGCGCGCAAGCCTCTTGAGGCGTCACATCCCGCAAGGTTTCAACGGGCCGAGTGCGAAACGGCCCTCCTGAGGCGGTCAAAATCAGCTTTGCAATTCGATCACCCCAGGTCTTGGGATCTTCAGGCAGGGATTGAAAAATCGCCGAATGCTCACTGTCAATCGGCAGCAAGCGCGCGCCGCCTTGGGCAACAGCGGCCAAAAAGACATCGCCGCCCACGACGAGGGCTTCTTTGTTGGCGAGCAGCAAGCGCTTGCCTGCACGGGCAGCAGCCAGACAAGGCGCTAGGCCAGCGGCACCCACAATCGCTGCCATCACAGCATCGACTTCCGGATGCTCTGAAATTCCCACCAAAGCTTCCGAACCCCAACGCACTTCCAGTTTCAATCCTTCGGCAACTACTTTATCGGCCAATCGCCTGCCCGCATCCTCATTTGCCATAACTGCAACGCGTGGCTTGAACTGGGCGCATTGCGCCAACATTAAATCCACTTGCGTCGCTGCGCTGAGCGCAAACACGCTGAAACGATCTGGGTGCCGGGCGATCACGTCCAGCGTGTTGCCGCCAATGGAGCCAGTCGAGCCCAAAACTGTAATCTGTTGCACGGTGTTTCCTTGGGTCTTTGGAATATTTATGATGTCCAGGAGACCAACATCATGGCCAAGGGCAATGTGGGCAGCAATGCATCCACGCGATCCAGCACACCGCCATGGCCGGGCAGCAAGCCCGAACTGTCTTTGACACCTGCGCTGCGCTTAATCAAGGATTCCACCAGGTCACCAACCACGCTCATGGCCGTCATAAAAACCAAGGCAGCCAGCCAAAACCAAGCGCCTTGGCGCCATAAGCGCGTGTGAAAACTAGGTACAGTCAATTCAAAATACCGATCCGCCTGTATCCAGCACCACGATACGATTAAGACGCCGACCATGCCACCCACAACACCTTCCCAGGTTTTTCCTGGGCTAATGGAGGCCGCCAACTTATCAGGAAACCAGCGGCCGCCCAATGCACGACCCGCAAAATAGGCAAACACATCGGCTGCCCACACCAGGACCAGCACAGAGAGTAAAAAGTTAGACCCAACCCAACGCGCTTGGGCTAAAGCCAGCCAAGCCAGACACAGCGCGATCAACCCCAGCGGCCAGCGCAGGGTTAGGGGCCATTGCGTCCAACCAGCCACTCCGCGAAGAAGCATCCATGCGCCCAGCAACACCCAGGCTGCACCGGCGAAAAGCCAAAGCTGCGCCGTAGCTTGCTCGATCCAGCCCAAAAACCACAAAACGGCGCAGCCTGCCAAGCCCAAGGTGCCGCTGAGCAGTGAGGTGATGCGGTTAAGACCGTTCATGCGGCCCCATTCCCAAGCACCAGCGGCTATCAAGATCAGGGTGAGTAAAGCAAAGGGTTCGGGGCGGCTAGCGAACAGCGAGGGGAGCAGCAGGGCCAGCAAAAGCAAGGCCGTAATGATTCTCTGTTTGAGCATCAGATCTCTCCAAAATTTGGATGGCACCGTTGCGCATAAAACCTGCGTGAGTTGCTAAGCGACTCCCCGCATGTCACATTGACTAGCGCACGGTGAAAATGCGCACCGTGCAAGCAAGCCAGCTTCAAACCGCCATGATCTCTTGTTCTTTACCGGCAATCAATTGGTCAATTTCAGCAATGTGCTTGTCAGTGACTTTTTGCACATCGGCTTCTGCGCGTTTTTGATCGTCTTCCGATGCCAATTTATCTTTCACCAATTTTTTCACAGACTCATTGGCGTCACGGCGCAAATTGCGCACGGCGATCTTGGCGCTCTCGCCCTCGTTGCGTACCAACTTTGTCATTTCCTTGCGGCGCTCTTCGCTCATGGCTGGCATCGGCACGCGAATCAAATCACCCATTGAAGCGGGGTTCAAGCCCAAATCGCTTTCGCGAATGGCTTTTTCGATTTTTGCGCCCATGCCTTTTTCCCAAGGCTGAACACTGATAGTGCGCGAATCGATCAGCGCCACGTTAGCCACCTGAGACAGGGGCACACTGGAGCCGTAATAGTCGACCAAAACCGAGTCCAGTAAAGCTGGGTTAGCTCGGCCTGTGCGGATTTTGGTGAGGTTGTTTTTGAAAGCCGCAATGGACTGGTCCATCTTGGCTTGCGTGGTGTTTTTGATGTCAGCAATAGTCATGGAATTCTCCTGCACGTGTCAAGATTTAAGCGTACACCAATGTGCCTTCGTCTTCGCCCATCACGACACGTTTGAGTGCGCCATTTTTGAAGATAGAAAACACTTTGACAGGCAGCTTTTGATCGCGGCACAGCGCAAACGCGGTGGCGTCCATGATGCCCAAATTCTGAGAAATGGCATCATCAAAAGTGATCTTGTCGTAACGCGTGGCGTTCGGGTCTTTTTTCGGATCGGCGGTATACACCCCGTCCACTTTAGTAGCCTTCAAAACCAGCTCAGCGCCAATTTCGGCGCCCCGCAAAGCCGCGGCCGTATCGGTAGTGAAAAACGGGTTGCCAGTACCAGCCGCAAACACCACCACCTTGCCCTCCTCAAGGTATTGCAAGGCCTTGGGGCGCACATAAGGCTCAACCACTTGATCAATGCCAATGGCCGACATCACGCGAGCCGTGAGGCCCGCTTTGTTCATGGCATCGGCCAAGGCCAGGGCGTTCATCACGGTGGCCAGCATACCCATGTAGTCGGCTGTGGCGCGGTCCATGCCCACGGAGCCACCAGCGACACCGCGAAAAATGTTGCCGCCGCCAATCACAATGGCCACTTCCACACCCAATCGAGTCACTTCCGCTATCTCGTCCACGATGCGCACAATAGTGGCACGGTTGATACCGAACTGATCATCACCCATCAGAGCCTCACCTGACAGCTTGAGCAAAATACGCTTGTGGGCTGGTTGGGTGAGGGTCATGAAAAGCTCCTGGACAGTTATAGAAGAAGGGTCAGTGGATCAAGTCAACAGCGGCGCAGCGATCACGCTGAGGGCCTTGAGCAGCAATTAAGCGGCTGCGCTTTGGGCTGCAGCGACTTGCGCAGCGACTTCGGCTGCGAAGTCATCAACGCGTTTTTCGATGCCTTCGCCCACCACATACAGCGTGAAGCCTTTGAGAGAGGTGTTGGCAGCCTTGAGCATTTGCTCAACCGTTTGCTTGTCGTTCTTCACAAAAGCTTGGTTGTACAAAGACACTTCTTTGAGGTATTTCTGCACTGAGCCTTCGATCATCTTGGTAGCGATTTCGGCCGGTTTTCCCGACTCTGCGGCTTTGGCCGTGGCCACTGAACGCTCTTTTTCAATTAAGTCGGCAGGCACATCAGCGCTGGTCAAAGCCACGGGCTTCATGGCAGCCACGTGCATGGCTACATCTTTAGCAGCAACTTCTTCACCATCATATTCAACCAAAACGCCAATACGGGTTCCGTGCAAGTAGGTGGCCACTTTGGAGCTACCCGACAGGCGCTTGAAGCGGCGAAAGCTCATGTTCTCGCCAATCTTGCCGATCAAACCCTTGCGAACTTCTTCCAGGGTAGGACCAAAACTGTCTTGGCTGTAAGGCAACTCGCCCAAGGCGGCAACGTCGGCCGGATTGTGCTCGGCAACCAATTGAGCGGCGGCTTGCGCCAGGGCCAAGAAACTGTCATTCTTGGTCACAAAGTCGGTTTCGCAGTTAACTTCGATCATGGCACCAGTGCTGCCATTGACAAAACTGGTAACGACGCCTTCGGCAGTCACGCGGGATGCTGCTTTGCCGGCTTTGGTGCCCAGTTTGACGCGCAGCAACTCTTCAGCTTTGGCCATGTCGCCCTCGGCTTCAGTCAAAGCTTTTTTGCACTCCATCATGGGGGCGTCTGTTTTGGCGCGCAGTTCTGCGACCATGCTTGCGGTAATTGTTGCCATGTTCTTCTCCGTATTCAGTTCAAAGTTAGATTAAAAAAAAGGGGCAACAAAGCCCCTTTCATCTTGTCGAAAGAGGCTTTAAGCGGAAGCTTCTTGGACTTCCACGAATTCGTCTTCGCCTTCAGCAGCAGCCACAGCCTTGAGAACGTCGTTGACAGCGTTGGAGCGGCCATCGATGATCGCGTCAGCAATACCGCGAGCATACAAAGCCACGGCTTTGGCCGAGTCATCGTTACCAGGGATTACGTAATCGATGCCTTCTGGCGAGTGGTTTGTATCAACCACGCCGATCAATGGAATGCCCAATTTCTTGGCTTCCGAGATCGCAATTTTGTGGTAACCCACGTCGATTACAAAAATTGCATCAGGCAAAGCGGCCATGTCTTGAATGCCGCCGATGTCCTTTTCAAGCTTCTCCATCTCGCGCTTGAACATCAGCTGTTCTTTTTTGCTCAAGCTGTCCAAACCGATTTCTTGTTGAGCCTTCATGTCTTTGAGGCGCTTGATCGAGGTCTTGACAGTTTTGAAGTTGGTCAGCATGCCGCCCAACCAGCGTTGATCGACGTAAGGCACGCCCGCGCGAGCAGCTTCTGCAGCCACTACGTCACGAGCTTGACGCTTGGTGCCAACCATCAAAATGGTGCCGCGATTCGAAGCCAATTGCTTAACGAACTTGGTTGCGTCCTGGAACATCGGCAGCGATTTTTCCAGGTTAATGATGTGAATTTTGTTGCGATGACCAAAGATGAAGGGGGCCATCTTGGGGTTCCAGAAGCGAGTTTGGTGACCAAAGTGGACACCGGCTTCCAGCATTTCGCGCATAGTAACGGACATAATAAGCTCCAAAGGTTAAGTCTTAAACACA
>CANGEG010000152.1 GCA_947452725.1 Comamonadaceae bacterium
CATCATCGAATAATCCACCACGGGGATTGCATGTTCAAGAAAATTTTGGTGGCCAACCGTGGCGAAATCGCTTTACGCATCCAACGCGCTTGCCGCGAACTGGGTATTAAAGCCGTCATGGTGTATTCAGAAGCCGATCGCGAAGCCAAATACGTGAAGTTGGCCGAAGAAGCCGTGTGTATTGGCCCTGCGCCTTCAGGTTTAAGTTATCTCAACATGCCGGCCATCATTTCGGCCGCCGAGGTGACCGACGCCGAGGCGATTCACCCCGGCTACGGTTTCCTGAGCGAGAACGCTGACTTTGCCGAACGGGTGGAGAAAAGCGGTTTTCAATTCATTGGACCCACGCCCGAATCCATTCGCATCATGGGTGACAAGGTCTCGGCCAAACAGGCCATGATCCGCGCCGGTGTGCCTTGTGTGCCTGGCTCTGAAGGCGAGTTGCCCGACGATCCGGCGCAAATTCGCCGTATTGCCAAGAGCGTGGGCTATCCTGTCATCATCAAGGCCGCGGGTGGCGGCGGTGGGCGCGGCATGCGCGTGGTGCACACTGAAGCGGCGTTGATCAATGCTGTGCAGATGACCAAAGCCGAGGCGGGTGCTGCGTTCAACAATCCTGCGGTGTACATGGAAAAGTACCTGCAAAATCCGCGTCACATTGAGATTCAGATCCTGGCCGACAAGCACCGCAATGTGGTGTATTTGGGCGAGCGTGATTGCTCCATGCAGCGGCGCCACCAAAAAGTCATTGAAGAGGCGCCGGCCCCCGGTATTCCGCGCAAACTGATCGAAAAGATCGGCGAGCGCTGTGTGGCGGCTTGTAAAAAGATCAACTACCGCGGTGCGGGCACCTTTGAGTTCTTGTACGAAAACGGCGAGTTCTATTTCATTGAGATGAACACCCGAGTGCAGGTCGAGCACCCAGTGACCGAATGGATCACTGGCGTGGACATCGTGCGAACCCAGATCATGGTCGCGGCAGGCGAGAAGTTGCCCTTCACACAAAGACAAATTCAGATTCATGGCCACTCGATCGAGTGCCGTGTCAATGCTGAAGACCCGTTCAAGTTCACTCCCTCGCCAGGGCGTATCACCACTTGGCATGCTCCAGGTGGGCCGGGCGTGCGGGTCGACTCGCATGTCTATAACAATTACTTTGTACCGCCCAATTACGACTCAATGATCGGCAAAATCATTGTTCACGGTGATACCCGTGAACAAGCGATTGCCCGCATGCAAACGGCGCTGGCCGAAACGGTGGTCGAAGGTATCAACACCAACATTGCGCTGCACCGCGAGTTGATGGTCGATGCCAAGTTCATGGCCGGTGGCACCAATATTCACTACTTGGAAGAGTGGCTTAGCAACCACAAGCGATAACCATGTTTGAGTTGTGTCTCCTGTGCCCCGAAGACCGTGTTGAGGTCTTGAGCGATGCGCTCGATGCTTTGGAAGCGTTGAGTGTGTCAGTCGAAGACGCGGATGCGGAAACCGCTGCCGAGCAAGCCCTGTTTGGCGAGCCTGGCATGCCTGCGCCCAAAGACGGCTGGCTGCGCTCGCGCATGGTGGCGCTGTTTCAAGATGAGGCTGACGCACGCGAAGCCGCGCAACTGCTGTTGGCGCAAGACTTTTTTGAAGGCTGCAACATTGTTGCCGTGGTTGCCGTGGTCGAGCAAGATTGGGTGCGTCTGACGCAATCGCAATTCACGCCCGTCGACATCACGCCGGACTTTTGGATTGTGCCAACTTGGCACGAGCCGCCAGCCCAGGCCAAACAGATCATCCGGCTCGACCCTGGCTTGGCTTTTGGCACCGGCACCCATCCCACCACCCGCATGTGTTTGCGCTGGATTGCATCGCACGATGTGTCAGGCCAGCGCGTGTTGGACTACGGTTGCGGCTCGGGTATTTTAGCCATTGGCGCTGCAAAATACGGGGCGCAAAAGATCGATGCCGTCGACATTGACATGGCTGCGGTAGAGTCCACTGTGCTCAATGCTCAAGCCAATCACGTCACGTTGAATGCCGGTTTGCCAGAGCTGGCGCAAGGTGAATATGACACCGTAGTAGCCAACATATTGGCTACTCCGTTGAAAGTGCTGGCGCCTTTGCTCTGCGCCCATGTGGCCGCTGGCGGCTCTTTGGTTTTGGCCGGTATCTTGGAGCGGCAAGCCGAAGAGCTGAAGCTGGCTTACGCGCCCTACGTGGCGCTGCAAGTCAGTGACACCCAAGAGGGCTGGATTTTGATGACTGCCACGGCCCGTTCGGCCCAAAGTTGAAGGAGCACTGCGCATGAGCTTGGTGACACAGTGCCCCCAATGCGCGCTGCTGTTTCAGGTGCCAGCCGACCAATTGGCGCTGTCACAGGGCCGGGTTCGCTGCGCACAGTGTGCACATGAGTTTGCGGGCGAGGCCTTTGCCATCACCGTGCCGACGCACGAGCCGAGCTTGAACGCTGACTCGCACATGCAATTGCCGACTGAATCGCTTTTGAGTTCTCCTCGCATCGATGTCGAGGCTTTGCTGCGACGCAAAGATGTGGCCTCTGAGCCCTTGCCTGCGCGCGCTGCGCCCCTGGTGCCTATGCAACAGCCCGAATTGGCCCTGCCAGCTGTACCGACTGTGCCTTTGAAGCCCGACTTGCGCATTGAGTCTGCTGCGGTTGGCGCCGCGCGGCGCACCGCCTGGGTGCTGCGCGCCATGGCGGTGCTGCTTGCCGCTGGCCTGTGCGTTCAGTCGCTTGTTTTCTTCAGGAGTGAGCTTGCGGCGCAGATGCCTGCTAGTCGGCCCGCATTGGAAGCTCTGTGCCGGCTCACAGCTTGTACCCTTGAGCCTTTGCGCCGATGGAATGGCATCGTCATCGACAGTTCATCTTTGGTTCGAGGTGATGCGGGCTACATATTGAATTTGTCTTTGAGAAACTCTGTGGACGTGCCCTTGGCCATGACGTCGATGGAGCTGACCTTGACGGACGATCAAGACCGGGTGCTGATGCGCCGCGTACTCAGCCCCTCCGCGTTGGGCGCGCCGGGTTTGCTCGCTGCGGGCCAAGCTTGGGAGCGGGTCCTGTGGGTTGAGCCTGTTGTATTGGAGCCCGAGATTTCTGGCTACCGACTGGTCAGCTTTTATCCCTGATTGCTTAAGTTTCGTCACCATCGGCATAGGGGGCAGTCAACAGGACGGCGCCCCTGCCCACCACCTAGCATGCGGGTCCGCACTAGGCGGTTCGTGAGGTTGAGGTTCATCCCAGGCATGGGGTGCGCTTGATATTGCCAATATGAACGGCATCACTACCCGCCTTCATTGGACCAACCAACCCTATAAGTGGCACGTCAACGAAGGTGAAGAAGTATTTGCAGTGCTCAGTGGCAGAGTTGAAATGCGCTTCAAAGAGAACGGACAAGAACAATCTACAGTCCTCGAGGCGGGCGATATTTTTCACGCATCGGTCGGAACTGAGCACATTGTCCACCCAATTGGAGAGGCAAGGATTCTCGTCGTCGAGCGCGAAGGAAGTGTCTGACAAGGTGGTGCTTCGTAAGCGTCCGGCCAATACAGCTTGACGATGGGATTTCGCAAAACGTATCTGGTACTCAGTCACCTTCTATTAGCCATTTGCGAATCTCTCGATTTGCCGCGTTAACGTCAAACCCTTTTGCGTCAAACGGACCGCCACACCACCGGCGCATAGATTCGTGCTCTTGATGTGAGGGATCACGAATGACCTCAAGAAACTCTTCATAACCGCTCAATCCACCCACATCTTCGGGCGGACAAGCATTAGCCCCTGCCAGGCACATGGGCCAACTGTTGCGGTCTTCGTCCGCGATCATGACCATCTGTACATCGACCTCATGTTGCCAGCCATCACCCAGGTCGTACTCGTAAGAGAAGCTTTTAACCTTTGTTCCCAGAACTTCATCCAAGGTGAATTCGTCGTCGGCCAGGTTGGCTATCTCATCCACCCATTCGTCATCAAACGTGCCGTAGACTTGCCCCTCGACGCTGAACAGGTGCAGGTGACTATTGGTCCAACCCATTGCCGCTTGGATGATGCGGTCTAGGTCCGCTAGCGTCATGTTTCCTGGCACGCTGATCTGGCGCCAGATGCTTGGCTCACTATCGACCAGCCTGACCAACATTTGGTAGGCGTGTTTCTGTTTGCGTTTTTTGATTGATGTGGTTTTTCTCGATGCCATCTGCGTAGCTTATCAGTCTAAAGCGGATCGCGTTCAACAATCGATATTCTGTGACGCTGCTGTATTGGGCCAGCCAGCCGCAATTTCTAGGTGGACATTAAGCAGTGAGCAACCGTGTGTTGATGCAGTAACGGCTACGTGATAAGTGGCGTCCAGTTGTGGGGCAGTAGTTCATCAATGCGGCTGTTCTTGTGCGTCGGCAGGCGTGCCAGAACGTCCTTCAGGTATGCATACGGGTCATGCCCATTGAGCTTGGCACTTTGGATCAAACTCATGACCGCCGCCGCCCTTTGGCCCGCGCGCAGCGAGCCCGCAAATAACCAGTTGCCTCGGCCAATTGCAATCGGGCGAATCTGATTCTCAATCCAGTTGTTGTCTATGGCCAGTCGTGCGTCGCCCACAAACCGAGTCAGTGCAACCCAGCGTTTCAAGCTGTAGTCCAGCGCCTTGGCGGTGGCCGTTCCATCGGTGACGCGTTGGCGCTGCAGCAGCAGCCAATGGTGCAAGGCATCGAGCAGTGGTTTTGATTTCTCATTGCGTATGCGGCCGCGCTCATCGGCACTGAGATGTTTAACTTCCCGCTCAACCTCGTACAGTTGCCCGATGATCGTCAGCGCCTGCTGAGCAATCTCGCTCTTGTTGCTCACATGCAGGTCAAAGAACTTGCGCCGGGCGTGGGCCATGCAGCCTACCTCTGTAATGGCCGCACCGAAACTGGCTTTGTAGCCACTGAAGTCATCACAAACCAGCCCACCACTCCAGTCACCCAGGAACGTTCGAGCATGTTCACCGGCGCGTGATTCGCAGAAGTCGTAAACCACGCCCTTTAAATCCTCGAAGGTCCCCGGCGCATACGCCCAGAGGTAGGCCCTGTGGGTCTTCTTGTTGCCCGGCTTGAGCATCGCCATCGGTGTCTCATCGGCATGCAGCACCGCCGACTTGAGCATGGCGCTCTTGAGTGCATCGACCAGTGGTTGCAAATGCACACCGCACACACCCACCCATTGCGCCAGGGTGGAACGGCCAGCCAGATGCCGATGCCGTCATGCACCAGTACCTTCATGCGGTTAGCGCGCCGGTTGGCAAAGAGGTAGGCCGTATGCGGGTGGGCGGCACCAAAGACGCCCACCACACGGGACAGCACCGTGTCCGTGCCGGCGCGCATATCCAAGGCAGAAGTGGATAGCCAGACTGCGTCGATACGGATCACACTAAGCACTCGCGAAGCCATTGCGCACAAGCCGCACCTTCTGCAAGTGGCCAGTGCACGACGATGGTGGCGTTGGCAAGCTTGACCTCGACGCGGATGTCCGCAGTGGGCTGCACGGTTGTAGGCTGTGCAGCCGCGTTCAAGGTGACCGGCACAAAGGTCTGGGGCCGATTAATTAAAGTGCCCTGGAGATGTTCTCGCAACCAGCGGTGCACGATGTTGGCGTTGATGCTGTGCTGCATTGCCACCCCGGCAATGGACACGCCGGGCTGGGCGCAGGCGCTCACAACCTGCAACTTGAGTTCAGGGCTGTAGAACCGGCGCTTTGGGGCTTGGGTGGTGCGAGGATCGCTCGCCATGGTGTGCATGATGTTCATCGTGCACACTATCTCAGGATGTCAGCAAGCCTTCAATGTGTGTTCGCCGGACGCATACCGATATACACCCCTTCGCTTTGCTCGTTGCGATCAACTTGCGACGGGACTGGCACCCGTAGGAGTGCGCCCATGCTGGGCGCACCATAAAAAAACCCGATGCGGTGACGCATCGGGTTTTGCTTTGCACTTTTAAGGGTGCTGAACTTTAGGGCTTGGCGGCCGAAGGAAACGGCCAGGCAGCTTGTGGGTTCAAAGTGGTTTGCGCCGCAGGGGCAGCGGGAGCTTTGGCGGCCTTTTTAGGGGCAGGCTTTTTAGCCGCTTTCTTAGCAGCTGGTTTTTTAGCAGCTGGTTTCTTGGCAGCGGCTTTTTTAGCGACTGGCTTTTTTGCTGCTACAGCTTTTTTGGCTGGTGCAGCTTTTTTAGCAACAGCTTTAGGCGCTGTTTTTTTCGCTGGAGCGGCTTTTTTAACAGCGGCTTTAGGTGCTGCTTTTTTAGCGACTGGCTTTTTGGCTGCTACGGCTTTTTTGGCTGGAGCGGCTTTCTTAGCGGGCGCTGCTTTTTTAGCTGCTGGCTTTTTGGCTGCTACGGCTTTTTTGGCTGGAGCGGCTTTCTTAGCGGGTGCAGCTTTTTTAGCTGGCGCTGCTTTTTTCGCGGCGGGTTTCTTAGCTGCTACGGCTTTTTTAGCTGGAGCGACTTTTTTTGCGGGTGCAGCTTTTTTAGCTGCTGGTTTTTTTGCAGTTGCCATGGTTATTCTCCTTGATCAAGTAGAAAAATCAACAGAGTGAAACACTGGATGCCTGTTGGACAGCATCAAGCGATTCAAGGTGTTGGGGCGAGCCCCAACACCTTGAACACGGGAAAGCAACGCCGCTTCAGCCTTTAAAGGCCCATCAGGGTGTTGCTTGAATATGGATGGCATGGATGAATGAGGCAACTCAATCCCAAGACAGCGCGCCGCCGGATTGGTATTCGATCACACGGGTTTCGAAGAAATTGCGTTCTTTCTTCAAATCAATCATTTCGCTCATCCATGGAAATGGATTTTCTTCGTTCGGGAACAGGGCTTCCAAACCGATTTGCGTCGCGCGGCGATTGGCAATGTAGCGCAGATAGCCCTTGAACATGGATGCGTTCATGCCCAGTACACCACGGGGCATGGTGTCTTCGGCGTATTTGTATTCCAGTTCTACAGCTTGCAAGAACAGAGCTTTGATTTCTTCTTTAAATTCTGCTGTCCACAGTTGCGGATTTTCCAACTTCACGGTGTTGATCAAGTCGATACCGAAATTGCAATGCATGGACTCATCGCGCAAGATGTACTGGTACTGCTCGGCAGCACCGGTCATTTTGTTTTGCCG
>CANGEG010000153.1 GCA_947452725.1 Comamonadaceae bacterium
AATATCAACCTCCACCGCAGCACCTGCAGCTTTGGCCCGTTCGGAGGGCTGGAAACTGCTGATGAAGGGGGTGGCGACAAAACCAGCGCCTACGGCGCCTGCGCCAACGGAGGCAATCAGCCAAGTCCGTTTGCTGTTGTCGACTGGGGTGTCACTCATGGGAATCCTCTAGCGAGTCTGAATCAGGGTTAGCCTTTGATTGTATCCGAGTGAAACATGCTTGGGACGGATACGCCCACCATCAAAATTGGACACTAATATGCTACATTGCCAGTTTTAACCATTAAGGACACATTTATGTCAATTACAAAAGAGTTTAAAGAATTTGCCTTGAAAGGTAATGTGGTCGATTTGGCAGTCGGTGTCATCATCGGCGGGGCCTTCGGCAAAATCGTCGACTCCGTTGTGGGCGACTTGATCATGCCTTTGGTGAGTCGAATTTTCGGCGGCCTGGATTTCTCGAACTACTTCATTGGTTTGGCAGGACAAGCTGCGGGTTTGACCTTAATTGAGGCCAAAAAAGCAGGCGCTGTGTTCGCTTACGGCAGTTTTATCACTGTGGCCATCAACTTCATCATCCTGGCTTTCATCATCTTCATGATGGTCAAACAAATGAATCGCATGAACCGTGCCGAAGCCCCAGCACCTGCGGCGCCCGTAGCAACGCCTGAAGATATCTTGTTGTTACGCGAAATTCGCGACAACCTTCGCAAATAAAAAACTACGGCCGGTGCGTCACCAGTGCACGCGCCATGCGAATGGCCTCCAGCATGCTAGAGGCGTCCGCCAAGCCCTGGCCCGCAATATCAAACGCGGTGCCGTGATCCGGACTGGTTCTCACCAACGGCAGACCCAAAGTTACATTCACACCCCGCTCGACCCCCATGTACTTGACAGGGATCAATCCTTGGTCGTGGTACATCGCCACCACCACATCGAATTCGCCCTTCCGCCCCGCAGACTGACCCACAGGCGCTCTGGCACGCATAAACACCGTGTCTGGCGCGATCGGGCCGACCACCTCTATGCCCATGGCCTTGGCCCGCTGCACGGCGGGCGCGATGAATTCCATCTCTTCGCTACCAAACAAACCGCCCTCCCCCGCATGCGGATTTAAGCCGGCCACGGCGATGCGCGGTGAGCGGCCCAAGGTGGCACTCAACGCCTCATGGGTAATGCAAATGGTTTGCAGCACATTGTCAAAAGTCACCGCTTCAATGGCTTGACGTAAAGACACATGAATGCTGACCAAGACGGTCCGCAATTCATCGTTGGCCAGCATCATGCGAACCGGCACTTGGGCCAGTGTTTTACCCAAAAATCCAGCCGCCTCGGCTTGAAGCAATTCGGTGTGGCCGGGGTAGCGGTCATAAGGCTCGCCCGCCGCTGCCAAGGCCTCTTTGTGCAAGGGCGCTGTGACGAGCGCGCAAATTTCGCCGCGCAAGGCAGCACGAGCCGCCCAAAACACACAGTCACCGGCCGCACGGCCCGCTGCCGCCAGAGTTTGCCCCGAAGGCAGTGGAGGCAGCGCGGGCAGCACCTGCAATACAGGCAGAAAATGGACTGGCAAGCCAAAGGCTTCTGATGGTCTCGTGATTTCGACCACTGTGCACGCTGAGCCTTGGCGCACCAGCAAAGCTGCATGTCGCATCACGCCCAAGTCGCCCACCACGAATGCACCTTTAGTGGCCTGCGCATCTTGGTCAAAGGCTTTGACAATGATTTCGGGCCCAATGCCGCAAGGGTCGCCCATGGTGATGGCCAAGGGCAATGGGGCATTCACAGACGTGGCAAGTTGCGTCATGGTGGTTCAAGCAGGGTTGTCGATGTCGATGAAATGATGCGCCAGGCCCAAGTTCTGGGCCACATGCGCGGCCAAGGCAGGCGCACCATAACGCTCGGTGGCATGGTGACCACAAGCCAAAAAGGCCACGCCCATTTCACGCGCGTAATGCATTTGCGGCTCCGAAATCTCGCCCGTCACAAAGGCGTCCACGCCCGCTGAGATGGCGCCCTCGAAATAGCCTTGCGCGCCGCCGGTGCACCAAGCAATTTGGCGAATCTCCCGCCCTGTCGGGTCGATACAGGTCACGGTGCGACCTAGTCGCTGCGCCGCATGGTCTGCCAGCGACTGGGCATTGGCAAAAGTGCCCCTAATGGGATGACCGAGAAAACCCAGATCCTGATCGCCGAAGCGGCCTGTGGTTTCAAAACCCAAGACCTTGGCCAACTGGGCGTTATTGCCCCATTCGGAATGTGCATCAAGGGGCAGGTGATAGGCCCACAGATTGATGTCATGCGTCAGCAACAACTTGAGCCGGTCGCGCATCCAACCGACCACGCAGCCATCTTGGCCACGCCAAAAAAGCCCGTGATGCACAAAAATACCATCGGCTTTCAAATCGATCGCCGCTTCAATTAAGGCCTTGTTGGCCGTTACCCCGGAGACGAGCGTGTGAATTTTCTCTCGTCCTTGCACCTGCAAACCGTTGGGGCCATAGTCTTTGAAACGGGCGGGTTGCAGCAAAGCATCCAAAGTCTGGGTGAGTTGTTTGGCTTCGGTCATGACTTGAGAAATAAGAGTCGGCCCCCATTGTGAGTGAAGTTGTGCGCCCCCTCGCGCACATGGTGCAATTACCCGACAATGAGCCCATGAAAAAATATTGGCTTTTATTTTCTCAAAGTGTGACTGTGTTGCTGGCAATGGTGTTTGTAATGGCAACCCTCAAACCTCTGTGGCTGATGCGTGCCTCCGGGGCTGTGAGCGGAGTGACCGTTCAGCAAGCGCCAGCTTCCACCCGTGTGCGGCACCCCGCAGGCAGTTTGAGTGAAGCGGCGCGGGTGGCATCGCCCGCGGTGGTAAGCATCAACACCAGCAAAAAAAGCCGCTCTCATAGCCAAGGAGACACTTGGTCACGCTTTTTCCATGGCCCCAGTGAGGAGCCTCATCAAGACGGCTTGGGCAGCGGCGTGATCGTCAGCGCCGAAGGCTACATACTAACCAACAACCACGTGATCGAAGAGGCCGACGACATCGAAGTGGTGCTGCAGGACGGGCGCACGGGACAGGCCAAAGTGATCGGCGTGGACCCTGACACAGACTTGGCCTTGCTTCAAATTCATTTGGGCAAATTGCCTTCGATCGTGCTGGGCGACCCTGGAACTTTGCAGGTCGGCGATCTGGTGTTGGCCATTGGGAACCCTTTTGGCGTTGGCCAAACCGTCACCTCGGGCATTGTCAGTGCTTTGGGGCGTAACCACTTGGGCATCAATACCTTTGAAAACTTCATCCAGACCGATGCCGCCATCAACCCCGGCAACTCCGGCGGGGCCCTTGTGGATGTGAACGGCCAACTGATAGGTATCAATTCGGCCATCTATTCCCGCTCCGGCGGCAACATGGGCATTGGCTTTGCCATCCCAGTGTCCACCGCCAAAATCATCATGGACAGCCTGCTCAAAGATGGCAAAGTGACCCGCGGTTGGCTCGGTTTGGAGCCGAGCGAGTTAACCGCGGACTCAGCACAGGTGTTTGGAATCGTTAAGAATGCGCAGACGGGGCAACTGCCTCAAGGAGTCTTGATTGCAGGGATCTTACAAAACGGCCCGGCCGCAAAGGCCGGCCTCAAGCCTGGCGATGTGATTACTCAAGTGGCCACTCATCCGGTGGGCAATGTGGCAGAACTGCTGAGCCAAGTGGCCTTACTTCATCCAGGCGAAGCTTCGCAGCTGCAGGTGCTGCGCGGCCCCAAATTACTGCAGCTTACGGTCAGTCCGGGCACCCGCCCCCTGCATCGAGCACCCAATCCCAGATAGAGACATGAGGTAAGGCTGTGAGGCGGCAGCAAGAAACCCCAAGGGGCTTGGGGCTTGTTACAACTGCGGCGTTCAGCTCACTCGGAATCGGCGAAAGGCTCGGCTGGGGCCTGAGTGTGCTTGATGAACACCTGCGCGGCCCAAATACCCAATTCGTACAAAATGCACATCGGAATGGCCAGCGCCAGTTGCGAGACGACATCGGGCGGAGTCACCACGGCGGCTAAGACAAAGGCCAGCACCACAAAATAGCCCCTGAATTCCTTGAGTTTATCAACGCTGACCACGCCCATGCGCGCCAGAACCACCACGGCAATCGGCACTTCAAACGTCAGGCCAAAGGCCAGGAACATGGACAAGACAAAGTCCAAATAGGCCTCAATATCTGGTGCGGCCGTGATGCTTTTCGGCGCAAAGCTTTGAATGAACTTGAAGACCTGGCCAAAGACAAAAAAGTAGCAAAACGCAACGCCGATAAAAAACAGCACCGTACTGGAAATTACCAGCGGCATGACCAGTTTTTTCTCGTGCGCGTACAGGCCAGGCGCAATGAAGGCCCAAAGCTGGTAAAGCACGACGGGCAAGGCCATCAAAAAAGCGGCCATCATCAGTATCTTGAGCGGCACCATGAAAGGTGAAATCACCGAGGTGGCAATCAGCGTTGCCCCTTTGGGCAAGTTAGCGACCAAGGGCTGGGCCAAGATGTCGTAGAGGGCGGCAGGGCCCGGGAAGAACCCTAAGATTAGCGCGGCAACGCCCACAGCGATCATGGCGCGCACTAAGCGGTCGCGCAGCTCCATCAAATGAGTGACAAACGGTTGCTCGGTTCCGGCCAATTCGTCTTCGGGATGTTTCGGTTGTTCAGACATGGTTCAATTAAGGGGCTTGGGCCGATAACGAGCAACCCGGGCCGCACCCGACAAGGCCCGGGTTCGGGTGCCGTTTCGGGATTTGTACCACTGAGGCATGGCGGTTTGTTTCAACCGCCACTTTTTGCCAGGGTGCTTGTAACTAGGGGCCAAAGGCTCCCAGGGCGTTGCAGCATCTTCGCCGCTTAAACCCGCCGTGGTTTCATGCCATTGCTTTTCAAAATCAAGCGCCGAGGTCTGGACAGACTGCTCTACCCCGCGCGCAGCGTCCTCCATGGTCTCTTTCATTTTTTTCAACTCGTCCAGGTCCATCGAACGATTGACCTCGGCCTTCACATCGGCCACATAACGCTGCGCTTTACCGAGCAGCGTGCCAACGGTGCGGGCCACGCGAGGCAGCTTCTCGGGGCCAATGACGATCAACGCCACGGCGCCAATCAGCGCAATTTTTGAAATCCCTAAATCAAGCACAGCATCCGTTCAAGCAAGTTCAGCTCAAGACTTGGTCTTGGCTTCCACATCGATGGTGGTTTTATCAGAGGCCGTCGCATTCGTCACTTGCCCTGTGGGCTTGTCTTCTGAGGGCGCAGCGCCGTCTTTCATCCCATCTTTGAACCCTTTGACAGCGCCGCCTAAATCAGAACCCATGTTCTTGAGTTTTTTGGTGCCAAACACCATGACAACGATCAACAGAACAATCAACCAATGCCAAATGGAAAAAGAACCCATGAAAATCTCCTAACAATCTGCGGTGATTCTAAGTGCGAAGTGGGTAGGGTCTTGGGCCCTAGGGCCAGATGCACCCCAACGTTCAGGGAATTATCCGCGCAACCAAGGGCGCGGCCCGCCCATCACATGCCAATGCATGTGGTGCACCTCTTGGCCGCCTTCGATGCCGGTGTTCGTCACAATGCGGTAGCCGCCTTCAGGATAGGGTCGGCAACCCTGCTCCAGCGCCAGTTGCGGCAACAACGTCATTAAATGCCCCATCAAGGGGGCATGTTCTGGGGTGAGTTGAGCCATGGAGGGTATGTGCAGCTTGGGCACCACCAAGAAGTGCACTGGTGCCCAGGGCGCAATGTCATGGAAAGCAAACAGATGCTCATCCTCAAATACCTTGCGCGACGGGATCTGGCCGGCAATGATTTTGCAAAAAAGGCAGTTGGTATCGGTCATGAAAATTTCAAAGTTCAATGGCTTGCTGCCGGTTCAGGCACACCATGCCCCACACGATGCGGTACAAAAACCAGACGGAAATGCCTAGCCAAGCTAACCAGCCGGGGAGTAAAAACAAAAACCATAAGGGTGCAGTGACCAGGTACAGGCCTGCGGCCCACAACACGGAGCGAATACGGTAGCGAAAATGGGTTTCGTGCCAAGTGCCTTGTGCGTCATGCCTTTTCACCATGTCCACAATCAGTGCGACCACCAGCAACACCGGCCCCATTTGTGCACCGGGCACCACCGCGCTGACAGCCACAATCAAGTGCAAGATGTAGCTGATCAGGCTGACGGTTTTCAGAGCGTCGTCTTCTTGCGGGGTCATCAGAGGATCCATATGGCGCAGACCTTGTGGTTAGTCGGGGTGTTTACTCACCCAACCGTTCACGCTCTTGCACTTTGCGCATGGCTTTTTCATCCAAGCCGCTCAGGCCTTCGCGGCGCGACAGCTCGGCCACCACGTCGGCAGGACTCAACTCGTAATGCGCCAAGGCAATCATGCAGTGGAACCACAGGTCAGCGATCTCGCCGACCAATTTGGCTTTGTCTCCGCCGTGGTCGACGTCTTTAGCCGCCATCACGGTTTCAGTGGCTTCTTCGCCGATCTTTTTCAAAAAAGAATCGGGCCCTTTGTGCAACAGGCGGGCCACATAGCTTTTTTCGGGGTCACCACCCTGCGCGGGTTTGCGACTTTCGATGACTTGCGCCAATCGCGCCAGAGAGTCCACTGCGTTCATGGCGTTCACTTGTAAATGGTTTCAGGGTCCTTCAGGACCGGATCCGTCGCTTGCCATTCATCGGCTTGCAGACTTTGGAAAAAACAGCTGTGGCGCCCAGTGTGACAGGCGATGCCCGGCTCATGGCCCAATTGAGTCACTTTGAGCAACACCACATCGTTGTCGCAGTCGATGCGGATGTCATGCACCGTTTGCACATGGCCCGACTCCTCGCCCTTGAACCACAGCTTGTTTCGCGAGCGGCTGAAATACACCGCGCGCTTGAGCTCGGCGGTCTTGTGCAAGGCCTCGCGGTTCATCCAGGCGAACATCAGCACGTCGCCACTGTCTTTTTCTTGGGCAATGACCGGCACCAAGCCTTTGTCATCCCATTTGATTTTGTCTAGCCAATTCATAGGGCTTGATCTTAAGACATTGAAGTGCGGGTTGTGGCTTGCTCGCCATTTTCATCTTGCGTCACA
>CANGEG010000154.1 GCA_947452725.1 Comamonadaceae bacterium
CGCCTCCCGGCTCGCTGCCTGGGGCTTTGAAACATGAGCACCCTCACCCGGTCAACTCTCCGACAGAACCTGTCCCGGTTTGATTACACCGGCCTGGGTCTGCCTGCGTTGGTGCTGCTCATCATGGCCATGTTGGTGTTGCCCCTGCCGCCGTTGCTGCTTGACGTGTTGTTCACCTTCAATATCGCGTCCAGCCTGGTCATCATCATGATCGCCATCGGCACCCGCAAGCCTTTGGAATTCTCATCTTTCCCGTCCGTCTTGTTGTTTGCCACCATGCTGCGTTTGGGTCTGAACGTGGCTTCCACACGGGTGATCTTGGTCAATGGCCATGAGGGCCATGAGTCCGCTGGCAAAGTGGTGGCCGCATTTGGCGAGTTCGTCATCGGCGGCAACTACGTGGTGGGTTTCATCATTTTTGCAATCTTGATGATCATCAACTTTATTGTGGTGACCAAGGGCGCAGGCCGCGTCTCTGAAGTGAATGCACGTTTCACCTTGGACGCAATGCCCGGTAAACAAATGTCGATCGACGCCGATTTGAACGCAGGCGTGATCGACCAAGAAACCGCCAAAAAACGCCGCGAAGAACTGGGCCAAGAATCTGACTTTTTCGGCTCCATGGACGGTGCCTCTAAATTCGTCAGCGGTGACGCGGTCGCAGGTTTGCTGATTTTGATCATCAACTTGATCGGCGGATTGGCCATCGGCATTGGGCAGCACAATTTATCGCTCGGCGACGCCGGTCGCATCTACACCTTGCTCACTATTGGCGATGGCTTGGTGGCGCAAATTCCTTCCTTGTTTCTGTCTTTGGCCACGGCCATCATCGTCACGCGCGTCACGACTTCAGAGAACATGACCGAGCAGGCCACAGCCCAGTTGGCCAATCCGAGCGCGCTCTTTATGGCCGCCGGCATCATGGCCATTTTGGGCATCGTGCCGGGCATGCCGCATCTGGTGTTCTTGACGCTGGCCTTGGGCGCTGCCGCTATGGCCTGGCGCATCGTGCAAAAACAAGCGGTTCCCGAAGTGGAGCCGGTCAGTGCGGCAGCCCAAGCGGCGCTGGACGAGCCCAAAGAGCTTGACTGGGACGATGTCGACCAAGTTGACCTGATTGGTTTGGAAATTGGTTATGGCTTGATTCCCCTGGTCAATCCTGAGACAGGCGGTCAGTTGATGAGCCGCGTCAAAGGCGTGCGCAAAAAATTGTCAGCCGAGTTGGGCTTTTTGGTCCAGCCGGTGCGCATTCGCGACGCTTTGAACATTGATCCTGACGCATACCACATCGTGCTCAAAGGCGTGGCGAGGGGCAAAGGCCAGATTAAGGTCGGTCGAGAACTGGCGATCAACCCCGGACAAGTTTACGGCCCGCTGGAAGGTCAAGCCACCAAAGAGCCCGCTTTTGGTCTGGACGCGGTGTGGATTGATCCTTCCGAGCGCGACCATGCGCGCACTTTGGGTTACACGGTGGTCGACGCCAGCACCGCTGTGGCTACTCACTTAAACAAAGTGCTGCGCGATAACGCCTCAGATTTGCTCAGCCACGACGAAGTGCAGCAACTGCTGGACAAATTGGCCGCCAAATCGCCCAAACTGGTGGAAGACCTGGTGCCGGGCAAATTGTCTCTGGGCGTGGTCACACGCACCTTGCAGAACTTGCTCAATGAATCGGTGTCGATTCGTGACATGCGCTCGATTGTGGAAACCTTATCTGAAGTGGCCAGTCGCACCCAAGAGCCCGATCAACTCACGGCGCTGGTGCGTCCCAAGTTGGGTCGCATGATTGTGCAAAGCCTGGTGGATGAGTCCAACGCGTTGTCGGTCATGACGTTGGATCCGGGTTTGGAGCAACTGCTGCACAACGTGTTGCAGCAAAGCGCGCCAGGTCAAAACATGGCTATTGAACCCGGTTTGGCCGAACGGTTGTTTGCCGCTTTGCGCGAAGGTGCGCGGGCTGTGGAGGAGTTGGGACACCCTGCTGTGTTGGTGGTCTCGCCCACGATTCGCCCTTGGTTATCGCGCGCTGCGCGCTACCGCGTAAACGATTTGACCTTGCTGTCTTACAGCGAGATTCCAGACGATCAAAGCGTCAAGGTTGTGCACACCGTGCATGCCGAAACCCGCTAATTTTTTGAACACATTGCATCAACGCCATGGAACTCAAACGCATTCTTGCACGTGATACCCGCAGCGCGACCGAGCGAGCCATGAGTTTGTATGGCCCCGACGTGTTGATCATTGCCAACCACCGAGTGGGTGGACAGACCGAGCTCGTGGTGGCGGTCGAGTTGGCTTCGGCGCAACCCGACGCGAACGGCCATGTGTTTGACAGCGACAACCCGTTTGCCAAAGCCGCGCCTGTCGCTGCTGCGCCAACGCATCGCGAGCCGACATTGGAGGCGGGCGCCAGCTTTGGCGACCAGTTGGGCCAAGCCCTGCGCGGCAAAGAGCAGATGCCCACCCCGAGCGCTTTGCGCCACGATCCTTTGTTGAACGCGGCTCGTCAAGATCCCTTATTGGTCACCGAGCCGGTACAGCCGGCCGAAGCGCTGCGCGATCAGGTTCGCAGCCAAGAAATTGTGGCGTTTGTGGTGGAAGAATTGGCCGCCTTGCGCCGAGAGTTCCGTGTCAGCCAGCAAACCGCTGAATGGCAGAGCAGCCAAACGATATCGCCCGCTATGCAGCCGTTGGTCCAAGCCATGCACCAGGCCGAAGTGCCGGCCGGTCTGCGCACTTTGCTGATCGATGCCGTCAAAGACCACGACAGCGTGCAAGAGGCCATGCAAGCCATTCGCGCCTTGTTGACATCATCTTTGCAGCGAGGCGGTGCGCCCGGTGCGTTTGAAGGTGTGCATGCCATCGCCGGTCCCTCTGGCGCAGGAAAAACTTTGATGGCTGCACGCTTGGCTTTGCACACTGCCGTCAACTCCAGCCCCGATCAAGTGGCATTCATCAGTTTTCACGACGCCCGCATTGGCGCATGGAGCCAGACACAAATGCTGTGTGCACAAATGGGCGTGGACTGCTTTCGCGCCCCAGATGTGTCCACTTTAAGTCTGTTGCTGGCCGAGTTGTCGCAGCGCCAACTGGTGCTGATCGATACCCCCGGCGTGCAGATGGTGGAACGCCTGAAAGACATTAAAAAATTACAGCCTCAAGCCATCATGCACGCAGTGTTACCGGCTGACGCCTCGGCTGTGAGCGTGCAACGCATCTTGAAAGATGCGGCCCAGCAAGCGGCCATGGAGTGGGACAGCCTAATGATCAGCAAGTTGGACGAATCCAGCGCCCCTTGGGCTTTGCTGCAATTCATGTGCAATGAGGCCGATGTGCCAGTCCTGTCGGCCGCCAGCGCTTCCGAGCGGTTGACCGATTTGGTCATGGGCTTTACCCCCGCACAACTCGTTAATTTAGCGGTCAGTCAGTTGATGCCCGCCGTCCCCCCTACGTTGCCCAACCGGGCGCCAACGATGGCTTCTTCTCTGGCTTCTTCTTTGGCTTCGAATATGGTGCCCGCTAAAGCCAATGCTGGCGGCCTGTCGGATGCCACCGCATTCAACGCCCGCGCCATGACCTTCAATACGGCTCCCGCCCGTCCTTAAGCCGCCCATGCAAAAACTGACTCAAACCCAAGTGATTGGCATTGCCAGTGGTAAGGGCGGCGTGGGTAAAACCACCATCTCGGTCAACTTGGCCGTGGCCCTGCAAGGCATGGGTTTCAAGGTCATGCTGTTTGACGCTGACCTGGGCTTGGCGAATGCACAAATTGCTTTGGGTTGCCGTTGCCCCTACAACCTGAGCCATTTCTTGAGCGGAGAGAAAACGCTGGAAGAAATCATCGTGACCACCCGCTACGGCGTGAAGCTGGTGCCTGGCGCATCGGGCATGCGCGAGATGGCCAATTTGAGCGTGTTGCAGGCTGCTCGCATTGTGCAGGCTTTCAGCGCACTGGAAGACGATTTGGATTATTTGATTGTCGACATGGCGGCGGGTATTGCCCCCGCTGTGCTCTCTTTCATGGCCGCCACCAGTCGGCGCTTCATCGTGGTCCGCGATGACCCCTCTTCCATTGCAGACGCCTACGGCACGATCAAGGTGCTGACCAAAGATTACGGCCTGGAAGACATTTACCTGATCCCCAACGGCGTGAGCAACGCCCAAGAGGGGCGTAAATTATTTGAACGCATCAACCAAGTCTGCACCCGCTTTCTGCACAAATCTATCCAGTACCTTGGCTCAATCGAGCAAGACGAATTGATTTTGGCGGCCTTGAAGAAACACCAATCCACCTTGGAGTTCGCACCCAGCAGCGCCGGTGCGCGCGACTTCAGGCGTTTGGCTGTGGCGACCAACGACTTGACGCCCATTGACCATGCCAGTGGCGGGGTGCAGTTTTTTGTGGAAAGGCTGGTCTCTTCGAGGACCTGAATTTCCTATGGCCACCACAACACGTTTGTATGAAGAGGTGCAAAACAACAGCGAAGCGCTGGTGTTGGCGCATCTGGGCATGGTCAAACGAGTGGCGCTGCATTTGAAGGTGCGGTTGCCGCCCTTCATGGAATTGGATGAATTGATCCAGGTTGGCATGATTGGTTTACTGGAAGCCTCACGCGCCTATGATCCCGGCAAAGGCATTGAGTTTGAAAATTTCGCACACAGCCGAGTGCGTGGCGCGATTTTGGATGAAGTGCGGCGACTGTCATTTTTGCCGCGCTCGGCCGTGGCCATCAACAAATCGCACAGTGAGGCCACTCATGTGTTGGCCGCAGACCTGGGCCGCACCCCGACTCAGGCCGAGCTGGCCGAGCACATGGGCAAAGACATTGAGCTGTTTCACAAAGAGCGCAGCCAGGCCCGGCGCTTTGAGACCTATTCGATGGAAGTAGTGTCCGAAGAGGTCATGAATATGGCCGGCGACGCCTCTCATCAACCCGAAGCCATTGTGGAACACGAGCAGTTCATGCGCGCCCTAACGGACGCCATTGGTGAGCTGCCAGAGCGCGAACAGTTGCTAATGAATTTGTATTACGTTGAGGAGCTGAACCTGAAGGAGATTGGTGAAGTTCTGGGCGTGACGGAATCGCGTGTCAGCCAATTGCTGACGGCGGTGGTGAAGAAATTGCGCGGCACTTTGGATGTCACCCCTGTGGCCTCATCCAAGTCCCGTGCGAGCAAAGCGTAAATAGTGAGAAATCAAGTGGCGAAGACGCTCAAGTTTTCTGTAGCAGCACCGAATCCTTTTGTAAGAGATTCAACAGGAGTTACAGATCATGCGAGTTCATTTCAAAGCTATCGAAGGTTACGGCGAAGGCAACCGGACGTCACAGGCGTTAGTGGCCAACAAAGTCGAGCTGATTCAGATGCTGTTCGACGGTTTGATCGAGAGCTTGGTCACCGCGCGTGGCCACATTGAGCACGGCTCGATTGAGGACAAGAACAAGAGTTTGACCCGTGCCGGTCGCATTGTGATTGGTTTGCAAGGAGCTTTGGATTTGGATAAGGGTGGCGAGCTGGCCAGCAACTTGCACGAGTTGTACAGCTACGTGACGCGTCGTTTGATTCACGTCAACGCCCGCAACGATTTGGTGGCTTTGCAAGAAGTCCAAACCCTGATGGGTGAAATTCGTCAGGCTTGGCGTGATGTGCCTAATTTGTTGCCAGCTGCAAAAAGCTTGGCTATGAATTTGGGTGGTAGTTCGGTTCACTGAAGCTGTGAGATACAAGTCTCATGGCCCCAGTGACTTGTATGTAAAGGTAAGACAGTTGTAGATTAGCCCATCGGCACTACCTGTCTTGCTCTTAAAGAGAGAGATGGACCATGGTAGCGATCATAGGTGTAGTTGTTTTGATGGTGTGCGTCTTTGGCGCACCCGTGATGCACGGTGAGATGGGGCCTATTCTTGAGGCTGCGCCGCATGAGTTGTTCACCATTTTCGGCGCCGCTATCGGCGGTATGCTGATTGGTAACAGCGGCGACACGGTCAAAGCGACCATAGCCGGTATCGCTAAAGTTTTCAAAGGTCCCGCTTTCCACAAAGCCGATTATTTGGCCACCATCTTTTTGGTCTCCAAATTGATGAAAGTGCTCAAGGCTGAAGGCGCCGTGGCCCTGGAGGCCCATATCGAGAACCCCGACGCCAGCGCCATTTTCGGCGAATTCCCCAAAGTGTTGAAAGAGCATTCTCTTTTGCATCTGATCACTGACACCGTGCGTTTGATGGTGGTGTCCTCCGGTAACCTGGACCCGATGGCGGTCGAGGACGTGATGAATTTGAGCATCAAAACCCATCACCACGGCGCGCTGAAAGCGGCTGATTCCTTAGGTACGCTGGCCGGCGCTTTGCCTGCGCTGGGTATTGTGGCCTGCGTTTTGGGTGTGGTTAAAACCATGGGCGCGATTGACCAACCCCCAACCGTGTTGGGTGGCTTGATTGGTAGCGCGCTGGTCGGCACGTTCATGGGCGTGTTTTTGGCTTATGGCTTTTTCGAGCCCTTCTCCAAACGCTTGACCGAAATCATTAACGACGAAGGTGAAATTTATGGCGTGGTCAAACAGATCATCGTCGGCACCTTGAATGGCCATGCCATGCCGCTGATCATCGAGGCAGCGCGTGTCGGCATCAGCCATCACAATCAGCCGAGTTTTGCGGAAGTCTTTGACGGCATGCGAGGTTAATCGCCATGGCGGAAGAAGCACAAGCTCCAGCCGAAGAGGTGAAACCGGCCGCGGCGCCCGAACCCGAGGCTGCTGCCGCGCCGTTGGCGCCCATCATCGTCAAGAAGATCATGGACGACGGGCACGGCGGTGCCCACGGTGGCGCCTGGAAGATCGCGCTAGCCGATATGATGACCGCCATGATGGCCTTTTTCTTGTTGATGTGGCTGCTCGGCGCGTCCAACGCCGACCAGCGCAAAAGCATTGCCGACTATTTTCGGCCTACCTCGCACAGCAACGTGACCATGGGTAAGCTGGCCGGCTCGGACGGTATGTTGGGCGGACGCTCTGTGATCGATCCCGACGGCTTTCCGTTTTCCGCCAAACAAACCGCGGCCATGGAGCGGGTCACCCCGCGCTCACAAG
>CANGEG010000155.1 GCA_947452725.1 Comamonadaceae bacterium
GCCTTCAGCGAAGCCCTGAACTACCTGGACCGCAGCCTGGACGAGGGCTTTCGCCCCGGCATGGGCCAAGTCATTCCTGATCGTTTATTTTGGGCTCAGCCCGAAACCGACGATGCCCTGGACAGCGAAGACGGTCTGCACCCGACCGGCGATTTTTTTGAATTTCCTTCCAATGAAACCAAACACTGACCTGAACGACACCTTGTTCGAGCGCGCACGCCGCGTGATCCCTGGCGGCGTGAATTCGCCAGTCCGCGCTTTTCGCGCCGTGGGCGGCACGCCGCGTTTTGTGCAGCGCGCACAGGGCGCTTATTTTTGGGACGCCAACGGCCAGCAGTACATCGACTACATCGGCTCCTGGGGGCCGATGATTTTGGGCCACGGCCACCCTGCGGTGCTCGAAGCCGTGCAAAAAGCCGCGCTTGACGGTTTCTCGTTTGGCGCGCCCACAGAGCGTGAGATCGAACTGGCTGAAGCCATTTTGCAACTCGTGCCGTCCATGGACATGGTGCGCTTGGTCAGCTCCGGCACCGAAGCGGGCATGAGCGCCTTGCGCCTGGCGCGCGGCGCCACCGGGCGCAGCAAGTTCATCAAGTTTGAAGGCTGCTACCACGGTCATGCCGACGCCTTGCTGGTCAAGGCCGGCTCGGGCCTGGCCACTTTTGGCAACCCCACCAGCGCCGGCGTGCCGCCCGAGGTGGTGCGCGACACCTTGGTGCTCGAATACAACAACATCCAGCAGCTGGAAGAAGCCTTCAGCTTGTATGGCCCGGAACTCGCCTGCGTGATGATCGAGCCGATTGCCGGCAACATGAACTTTGTGCGCGCCAGCGTGCCTTTTATGAAGCGCTGCCGCGAACTGTGTACCGAGCATGGCGCGCTGTTTGTGTTTGACGAAGTGATGACCGGTTGCCGCGTGGCGCTGGGCAGTGCGCAAAGCGTGTACGCCAAAGCCATCCCCGGCTTTGAGCCCGATATGACGGTGATGGGCAAAGTGATTGGCGGCGGCATGCCGCTGGCCGCGTTTGGTGGCAAGCGCGCCGTGATGGAACAACTCGCGCCTCTGGGTCCGGTCTACCAAGCCGGCACCTTGAGCGGCAACCCGGTGGCCACCGCCTGCGGTTTGGCGACCTTGAAAGAAATCAGCCGCCACGGCTTTTTTGACGCACTCAGCGCCAAAACCCGCCAACTGGTCGACGGCTTAAGCAGCGCCGCCGCGGCCGAAGGCGTGCCGTTTGTGGGCGACTGTGAAGGCGGCATGTTCGGCTTCTTTTTGCTGCCCGAGTTGCCCTCCAACTACGGCCAGGTGATGAAGACCGACGGCGCAAAATTTAACACCCTGTTCCACGGCCTGCTGGACCGCGGCGTGTACATCGCCCCTGCCCTGTACGAAGCGGGCTTTGTCTCCGGCGCGCACAGCGACGCCGACATTGCCCAGACCGTGGCGGCGGCGCGAGAGATTTTCAAAACGCTGTGAGCTTCATGCGCTTCAGCCGTATTCATCTGAACGCTGCGGCGCTGGCCTGCTTCGCGCTGCTGTGCAGCGCGGCCCATGGGGATGAAGACACGGCATTTGAGGCGAACCGCCTGTGGCTCAACGCCGGCTTTTACTCGGCCCACTTTGACACTGACAAAGGCCTTCGCAACGCCAATCCGGGTCTGGGTTTTGAATACCGCTTGAACGACAATTGGAGCGCCACAGCCGGGCGCTTTACCAACAGCGACAGCGCTCACTCCAGGTATGTGGGCGCGTACTACCAACCATGGACGGTTTCAGGCATCAAGTTGGGCGTGGTCGCCGGAGTGTTCAACGGCTACCCCAAAGCCTTTAACGGCGACTGGTTCCCCGCCGTGCTGCCCGTGGCCACGCTGGAGCAAGGCCACTGGGGCCTGAATGTGGCGCTGGTGCCACCGCTGAAAGACAGGTTGTATGGGGCGGTGAGTTTTCAGCTCAAGCTCCGCTTCAAAGACTGACCCAGGCCAACAACGAGTCCACCTCGGTGACACCCGTATTTTGGGGTTGTGTTAAAAAATCAAGCCAGCTAGTGATTTGATGTCAATTACGGTATAGTTTTTACACCATGACCCCCTTCGAATTCGACGCTGCGAAGAGCGAGCGTAATGGCGCGAAACATGGCATCGATTTCGTTGAGGCCCAAAGCCTTTGAAATGAGCCGATGCTGCTTGCGATTCCAGCAAAAACGGAAGATAAGCCGCGGTTTTTGATTGTCGGGATGATTGACGGAAAACATTGGTCAGCCGTCATTGTCTGTCGTGAACTCCCGGTCCGTCTGATACCCGTGCGACGCGCTGGCACCGAAGAGGTGGCACTGTATGAAAGCTAAAAAATTCGAACAACAGTTTGACGAAGGCGGCGATATCACAGCCTCTTTGGACTTGTTACAAGCCAAGCGCGCGCGCCAGGAGCAAAAGCGGGTGAATGTCGATTTTCCAACTTGGATGATTGAATCACTCGATCGCGAAGCTAGCAAACTGGGCGTGACCAGGCAGTCTGTGATCAAAGTCTGGCCTGCCGTGCGTCTTGAGGCGACCGCTTCTCACTTGTCATCCCAGCGGACGCGGGCAAGTGCCGCGCGCCGCTGAACTCATTCATTGTTGGCGCCGCGCCAGTTCAATGCCTAAAGTGCCGCACCCCTGAGAACACCATCGCCACGGCGCGCTCGTTGGCGGCGTCGATGACTTCCTGATCACGCATTGAGCCACCGGGTTGGATGACGCAGGTCGCGCCTGCGTCGACGACCACATCGAGGCCGTCACGGAAGGGGAAGAAGGCGTCGCTGGCCACGGCTGTGCCTTGCAGGCTCAAGTTGGCGTGACCGGCTTTGATGCTGGCAATGCGCGCCGAGTCCAGGCGGCTCATTTGGCCGGCGCCTACGCCCATGGTCATGCCGTTGGCACAAAACACAATGGCGTTGGACTTGACGTATTTGGCGACCTTCCAAGCGAACAGCAGGTCTTGCAGTTGCTGCGGCGTGGGCTGCACGGTGGTCACCACTTTCAGATCAGACAGGCTAAGCTCGTGGTTGTCGGCCGACTGAATCAGCAGGCCAGAGCCGATGCGTTTGATGTCTTGGGTGTTGCGGCCTGCCTTGCCTTCAGGCAAGGCAATTTGCAGCACGCGCACGTTGGCTTTGGCTTTGAAAATAGCCAACGCCTCAGCGCTGTAGCTGGGCGCCATCAGCACTTCGACAAACTGCTTGCTTACGGCTTCGGCCGCGGCTTTGTCCACCGGGCGGTTGAAGGCGATGATGCCGCCAAACGCGCTGGTCGGGTCGGTCTGAAAGGCTTTGCTGTAGGACTCCAAAGCGTCTTTGCCCACGGCCACGCCGCAAGGGTTGGCATGCTTGACGATCACGCAAGCAGACTCACTGAAACTCTTCACGCATTCCCACGCCGCATCGGCATCGGCGATGTTGTTGTAGCTGAGTTCTTTGCCTTGCAGTTGCTGGGCCGTGACCAAAGAACCGGCAGACGGTGTCACGTCGCGGTAGAAGGCGGCGGTCTGGTGCGGGTTTTCGCCATAGCGCAGGTCTTGCAGTTTGATGAACTGGTTGTTGCTTTGCGCGGGAAATTCGCTGCGGGTGGGCACGTCAGCGGTGGCGTCAAAGGTGATGGACGACAGGTAGTTGCTGATCGCGCCGTCGTACTGGCTGATGCGGTTGAACGCGGCCACCGACAAGGCAAAGCGTGTGGCGTCAGAGACTTTCCCGCCAGCTTTCAGCTCAGCGATCACACCCTCATACTGCGCGGCGTCGGTCAGCACGGCCACGTCTTTCCAGTTCTTGGCGGCACTGCGCACCATGGCGGGGCCGCCAATGTCGATGTTCTCGATCGCATCGTCCAGTGTGCAACCGGGCTTGGCCACGGTGGCTTCAAAGGGGTAGAGATTGACGACCAAGAGGTCAATCGTTTCGATGCCGTGGGCTTTGAGCGCGGCCATGTGCTCGGGCAGATCGCGGCGTGCCAGCAAGCCACCGTGCACCTTGGGGTGCAGGGTTTTGACACGGCCATCCAACATCTCCGGGAACTGGGTCAGCTCGGCCACCTCGGTCACGGGCAGGCCATGCTTGGCCAGCAGTTTGGCGGTGCCGCCGGTGGACAGCAGTTGCACGTTCAAAGCGTGCAAGGCTTGGGCCAACTCGACGATGCCGGTTTTGTCAGAGACAGAGATCAGTGCTTTCATGGGGTGCTTTACTTCAAAAGTTGGTATTCGAGGAGTTTCTTGCGCAGCGTGTTGCGGTTCACGCCCAGCCATTCGGCGGCGCGCGATTGGTTTTGGTCAGCTTTTTGCATCACCACGTCAAGCAGCGGACGCTCGACCAAACGCACGAGCATGTCGTGCATATTGGCGGGCGGGGTGCCGTCCAGGTCGCGAAAGTAGTCGTGCAGACTCTCACGCAAGCATTCTTCAATGCTTGTTTTGCTCATGCCATCATCTCCAAATCTGCAGGCTGCCCGGTCGCTGGCATGCGATCCATGGTGTCGGCCAAGCCATGCCAATAATCGGCCACAGCGCGCAGTTGCGCTGCGGCATCGTCCAAGGTATTCATCCTGTCGCGGAAAGCTTCTGCGCCCGGCAAGCCGCGCACATACCAGCCTATGTGCTTGCGCGCCGAGCGCACACCGGTCAGCTCACCATACAGGCTGTAGTGGTCTTGCAAATGCGCCAGCAGGGCGCGGCGCACTTCGGCCACCAAGGGCGGCGCCAAATGTTGGCCTGTGGCCAAGAAGTGCGTGACTTCTCTGAAAATCCAGGGCCGGCCTTGCGCGGCGCGACCGATCATCACCGCGTCAGCGCCAGTGAAGGCCAACACATCGCGGGCTTTTTCGGGGCTGGAGATGTCGCCATTGGCCACCACCGGGATGCGCACTGCGGCTTTCACCGCGGCCACGGTGTCGTATTCGGCAAAACCAGTGTAACCCTGCTCACGGGTACGGCCGTGCACGGTCAGCATTTGCACCCCCGCGCTTTCAAAGCTGCGCGCCAGGGCCAAGGCGTTCTTGTTGGCTTGCGACCAGCCGGTGCGCATTTTCAAAGTCACCGGCACGCCGTGCGGTGCGCAGGCTTGAACCACCGCCTCGACGATGGACAGGGCCAGGGGCTCGTCTTGCATCAAGGCCGAACCCGCCCATTTGTTGCACACTTTTTTGGCCGGGCAACCCATATTGATGTCAATGATTTGCGCGCCGCGCTCGACGTTGTAGACGGCGGCTTCGGCCATCATGGCTGCATCGGTGCCGGCAATTTGCACCGCAATCGGGCCGGGCTCGCCGTCGTGGTTCGAACGGCGTGAGGTCTTCAGGCTTTGCCACAAATCTTTGCGTGAGGTCACCATTTCGCTGACCGCGTAACCGGCACCGAACTCGCGGCACAGCTGGCGAAACGGCCGATCGGTCACCCCCGCCATGGGGGCGACAAACACGTTGTTCGGCAAGTCGAAAGCGCCAAGCTGCATGAAACAGAGCAATCAGGAAAAAAATGGGTTTGCTGAAAAAGGAGGCACGATTGTAGTTGCTTAAAATTTCAGCAACTGAAAGGTGAATGTGCTAGGTAAAAGTGGGCCCATTTGCACCGATCTGACCGAGCTCGTCCAGCTACACTGAGCTCACAATGGAACCTTGGCTTCACGCTCACATCACCCTGTTGCTTGACTGGCTGTCGCTGCCGCACAACGGCCTGCCCATGGTGTTCATCGTCTCGCTGATCTCGGCCACACTGCTGCCCCTGGGCTCAGAGCCTGTGGTGTTTGGCCTAGTCCAACTCAACCCCGCTTTGTTTTGGCCGGTGATTGGCGTGGCCACGCTGGGCAACACGCTGGGCGGCATGATCAGCTGGGCTATGGGCTATGGCGCGCGCCGCGCAGTGCGCCACAAGTTTCAAAGTAGCGCCGATGTGCGCGCGCTCAAATGGCTGGAACGCTTGGGAGCCAAGGCCTGTTTGCTGTCTTGGCTGCCCGGCGTGGGCGACCCTTTGTGCGCCATGGCCGGCTGGTTGCAACTGCCCTTTTGGCCCTGCGCGCTGTATATGGCCATTGGCAAATTTTTACGCTATCTGAGCATGACAGCTGCGATGCTGTGGCTCCTTCCCAAACTCCTTTGAGGCCGATTTGGGCTCGGCGCCACTGCGCACGAATCAGGAGCTGAACAAGAAATTCATCACGTCGCCATCTTTGACCACGTACTCCTTGCCTTCGGCGCGCATCTTGCCGGCGTCTTTGGCGCCTTGCTCTCCTTTGAAAGTGATGAAGTCTTCAAACGCAATGGTCTGGGCGCGGATGTAGCCTTTTTCAAAGTCGGTGTGGATCACGCCTGCGGCCTGCGGGCCGGTGTCGCCCACATGGATAGTCCAAGCGCGGACTTCTTTCACGCCTGCGGTGAAGTAAGTTTGCAGGCCCAGCAAGCTGTAGGCCGAACGAATCAAGCGGTTCAGGCCCGGTTCTTCTTGGCCCAATTCTTCCAAAAACATTTGACGGTCTTCGTCGCTCATCTCGCTCATCTCAGCTTCGAGCTTGGCGCAAATAGCAACCACTGGGGCTTTTTGCGCTGCGGCATAGGCCTTGAGACGGTCGAGCAACGGGTTATTTTCAAAACCGTCCTCAGACACGTTGGCCACAAACATGGCGGGCTTGGCGGTGATCAAAAAGAACTGCGTGAGCAGGGGCAGCTCCTCTTTGGTGAACTCAATGGAGCGCACCGGCTTGGTGTCATTCAAAGCGAGCTGGCACTTCTCTAAAATCGTGACCAACTTGGCCGACTCTTTGTCGCCAGAACGCGCAGTTTTGGACACCCGGTGTAGCGCTTTTTCAACCGCTGACAAGTCGGCCAGACACAACTCCGTCTGGATCACTTCGATGTCGGAGATCGGATCGACTTTACCGGACACATGGATCACGTTGTCGTCTTCAAAACAGCGCACCACGTTGATGGTGGCATCCGTCTCGCGGATGTGGGCCAGAAACTTGTTGCCCAAGCCTTCGCCGGTGCTGGCACCCGCCACCAGGCCGGCAATGTCGACAAACTCAACAATCGCGCGCTGCACTTTTTGCGGGTTGAC
>CANGEG010000156.1 GCA_947452725.1 Comamonadaceae bacterium
ACCGATCGGTTGGTTAATGTTTTCCCTTGGTTTGGGCTCTGGCGACAGGGCAATGTCAGCCGCATGGGTATAGTCAAGCCCAAGTGTCAATCATCCATTCACCGAGGAGACAGGCCGTGGCCTATCAAAACATCGAAGTCCGCACCGAAGGCGGCAAAGTCGGCATCATCACCTTGAATCGCCCCAAGGCCCTGAACGCGTTAAATGGCGCTTTGATGGACGAATTGGGCGCCGCGCTCAAGGCCTTTGACTTAGATGAAACCATTGGCTGCATGATCATCACGGGCAGCGAAAAAGCCTTCGCTGCAGGGGCCGACATTTCGGCCATGGCGCTGATGACCTTCACCGACGTCTACAAAGAAGACTTCATTACCCGCAACTGGGAAACCATCCGCAGCATCCGCAAACCAGTGATTGCCGCCGTGAGTGGCTTTGCCTTGGGTGGTGGTTGCGAGTTGGCGATGATGTGTGACTTCATCATCGCGGCCGAGAACGCCAAGTTTGGTCAACCCGAAATCAAGATCGGCATCATTCCCGGCGCAGGCGGCACGCAGCGTTTGCCTCGCGCCATTGGCAAAGCCAAAGCCATGGATTTGGTGCTGACGGGCCGCATGATGGACGCGCAAGAAGCCGAACGCGCCGGACTGGTCAGCCGCGTAGTGCCGCTGGAGAAAATGATGGACGAGGCCTTGGGCGCAGCATTGATGATTTGCGGCTACGGCCAGTTGTCAGTGATGGCCGCCAAAGAAAGCCTGAACCGCGCCTTTGAGAGTGGTTTGACGGACGGCGTGATGTTTGAACGCCGTATATTTCACGCCCTGTTTGCCAGCGCCGATCAAAAAGAAGGCATGGACGCGTTCTTAAATAAACGCCCCCCTCAGTTTACAAATCGATAAATTACACAAGCTTGACAATTTCAACACTGCTTGATGCACGTCAATCCCCGAGCTTGTTATTAAAAACACAATCCAGTTTTACCTCTGAGTCAGGGCTGGAATTTCATGAACTTATCGCCGTCTTGGACCGTCAGCCCCTCTTTAGCAGCGGCAGGTCAGCGCATGTGTGGGGCATTGGCCATGGCGATCATACTGTTCAATTCGGCGGCTAACGCCACGACCTTGTGGCCCACTATAGAGTTCATCCGAGGCCAAGACCTTTGCCAATACCAAGATGCCTACGGCCGCAGCCGCAGTGCACAGCGCAAAGAAATGATTTCGCAAGTGACGCAGTTGATGGCCATGGGTGCCGAAACACGCGACGCCGTTCAGGCCATCACGACCATAGACAAACTAATCGACCAACAACGCCTAGTGGCGCAAATTGGCACGGGAATGGACGTGACCTTGGAGAGCGTGGTCAAATCATCGCTGGACCAAATTTACCGCGATGTTCAGCCCAAGGAAAGAAAGCTGAGCTTTTTCAACCCCACCACTTTGATCGAATTACTCAATGAATTGAAAGAGCAGCACCGGCAACAACGGGTGGACGCGGCTCAATTAAAGGGCTTATCGGGCATTGCTTGGGGCACTTATGCTTATGGGCCAAATTGCAGCAACGATATTTTGCTCACGCTGCACGTGACTCTACATGGCGGCGAAACCTACAACTTCAGCGCCACTGGAGAACCTGAATGGGCAGCCAACGCCGTTGCTAACAAGCTGTTTCAGCAATTCCAAGCCACGCGTTTCCCCTCGGTGGTCAACGTGAACGGCAAGTCTTTGACCTTGGTGGGCGCACCCGGCTCTCCGGTCAGTCATGCACCTTCACCCGCTTTGGCAGAAAAAGCATGCGCTTCTTTGAAAGCGCGCTTACCGAGCTGGGAAGAGTACGAATTGCTGGCCATGCTGGGGGACTGGAACGGCGGCGTCAGCTTAAACCACGATGTCTGGACTTTGTCTGGGGGCAAAGTGCTCGCCCCCAACCTGCGCAACCCTTCGCCGGTCAGGCAACCCGATGAAGCGCGCGGGGAAGATTTGCATTTTTATTGCGTGCGCTGAGCTCGTTTGGCAGTTGCATGCCGAAGAAAAAGCTCACCAGGGTTGCTTATGTGGTGTGCCAACTTACGATTATCAATCGGAATTAGGGGCGAACGCCCTTGCAACACCACGCAATATGAGGGTACGCACCGAGAGGTTCGATCGTTGGAAATCTCAACAGCATTGACACCCCCAGCCCATCAAGGTACTCCATAGCCAGCACCGTTTTGATCAATCTGTCACTGTTACGCCACCAGCGTCGCCTGTTAACCGCTGGCAACATTTTCCTTCGACCCAAAGCCCTAAGTTCCCTATAGATCGACTGCCTGCCCCAAGAAAGCGTCGGCTTAGGATTCGACCAACTTAAAACTCAGACGCCTTTTTTTCTGCGTATTGAAGCGCTTCGGAATGCTTGAAAAGCACAGTATCAATCTCGCCTAGAACACAAACACTAAAGTCGTGCTATCCCCTGAGGCCACTTGAGGCAACAAAAAACCCGCTACGCTGGGGAGCGTGCGGGTTTGGGGGGTTCCAGAGGCTGTCTGAAACCGAAAAATGGTGGTGATAGGTGGATTTGAACCACCGACATCAGCATTATGAATGCTGCGCTCTAACCAACTGAGCTATATCACCCTTTCCAAGCCCAAAATTATAAACCAGTTTTAAGGCTGATGTTGTCACCTCATTCTTGGGGCGGGGTCCTGAACCCTTTTTGCGGCAAGCCAAAGCGATCGATCGCAGCCTTCATTAGGCCCACCCCTATCAGGCAGCCCAACAAATCGCCCGTCATCATGACTAAAATTTGTAACGGCTGATGCCATTGCGAGGGGGCAAACAAAGCCCATATGAGGTGGTGCAGCAAGGCATTCAACATGCAATAAACCACCATCAATTGCAATAGGTCGCGCAACGAGCTCAACTCAATTTGGCGGCGGTGCCAACGCTGAAAGCATACGCAGGCTAATACCGGTGCCAAGGCTGCGAGCACACTGTTGAGGACAGTCAAGATATTGAGTCCTTCAGTCTGACTGACCAACAAGAAACCACCTAGCAAAATAGAGAGAAATCCATTTACACGGCCCAGCACCAAAACGAAGAGCAAGCACAAAAAAGCGGGCAGATACACCCAACTGATCTGAGAAGAGATTTCAAACGATTGAAACAGCCAGCTGTTAGCCAAATTTGCCAACGCATAAATCACGGCCATTGCGAGGATCAACAAATATTCCATTAAAGCTTTATTTTCAATTTCCCATTGTCACAATTTTATCAATTAAATAATTGAAAATTGTTTAACGCCTTTAGACAGTTACTTTTTTTGAGGCTAGCTGACGCTTAAAAATCGGCTATCTTGAGGGGGTCTTGCTCACTAGGTGAACCCCATGATCTCCGTCCAAGCTTTACAGTCCCGCCCTCGATTGCTGCTGTGCGCCCTTCTGGGGATCGCCACTTGGGCGGTGCTGCCCCAGTTCATGGCGCTGCAAGAAGTCACCCGGATCATCGTAGGCTGGAATGCGGGTGCTTGCCTGTATTTGGGACTGGTGGCCTGGATGATAGGCAACTCCAGCCATGAGCGAATGCGTCAAAGAGCCCTAAAGCAAGACGACGGCAAAAAAGCCATTTTGGCGCTGGTGGTGATTTCGGCCTTGATGTGCCTGACCTGTCTGGTGCTTGAATTATCGGTGGCCAAAGACTTGCACGGCACTTCGCGCTCCCTACACATTGCCTTGGCGGGGCTGACTGTGTTCACCTCATGGGCGTTTACCCAGGTGATGTTTGCCCTGCACTATGCGCACGACTATTACGTGGCCGTCACAGCGGGGCGCGCCGGTGGTTTGGCTTTTCCAGGCGAGCACGCGCCAGACTACGGCGACTTTGTGTACTTTGCCTGCGTGATCGGCACCTCGGGGCAAACCGCCGACGTGAGCTTTACCAGTCGCAGCATGCGCCGAACCGGGCTGCTGCATTGCGTGCTGGCCTTTTTCTTTAACACCACCTTGGTGGCGTTAACCATCAACATCGCCTCTGGATTGGTTTAAGTCGCCCGCTCATCTCAGTCCGCAAGGCCCCAATTCAAGGGGTGCCAGCTTCCTTCGGGCGCCAAGCATGGGCCTTCAGTTGCGCCAAACTCAGCACCTCCAAAGCGTTGGCGTGGGTCGAGTCCAAAATCACCGGCGGTGCAACGCCGGCCTCCAGGGCCTCTTTCCAACGCAGTGCGCACAAGCACCAGCGGTCGCCGGGCTCAAGGCCTGCAAAGCGGTATTCAGGACGCGGGGTCATTAAATCGTTGCCGCGCTGCAGCGAGAAGATCAAAAACTCCTGTGTCATGCGCGCGCAAATCACGTGCGTGCCGTGATCATCGGCATCGGTCTGACAGCAGCCATCGCGGTAATACCCGGTCAAGGGGTCGTAGGAACAGGGCACCAAATCCTCGCCCCAAACATTCAAAGCTTGCATGCCCACCTTTACGTAATTAAATAACCGCCGTCCACCGGCAAAATCACGCCGGTCACGAAAGCTGCCGCCGGACTGGCTAAAAATAGCACAGGTCCAGCTACATCAGCGGGCGTGCCCCAGCGGGCCATGGGTGTGCGACCCAAAATCACTGCAGACCGCGACGCGTCGTCTTGCAGGGCCTGCGTCAAAGGAGTGGCGATCCAACCTGGTGCGATGGCGTTGACCCTCACGCCGTTAGGCGCATACGCGATGGCCAGCGACTTGGTCAGCTGCGCCACAGCACCTTTGCTAGCACTGTAGGCCGGCACCAGGCCACCGCCAAAGAAACTGAGCATGGACGCGGTGTTGATGATGCAACCTCGACTTTGCGCCAACAGCCCCCGAGCCGCAGTGCACAAGCGCATGGTGCCTTGCACATTGATCTCCATCACCTGGGCAAAGACATCGGGGTCATGCTCCTGGCCGCGGCGGATCACGCCTGCGCAGTTGATCAGTACATCAAGCTGCTGAAACTGCGCCACGCAGGCTTGCACCTGATCGGCTTGCCGCACATCCAGCAGCCGCACATTGGCCTGGGCCAACAACGGGTCACTGCGTGCGCGGTCCACCTCAGGCGCCGTAGCGCCAGTGAGCGTGACCTGAGCGCCCGCTTGCAAAAATGCATGGGCGATACCGGCGCCAATGCCGCTTGTGCCGCCGCTGACCAGAACTTGGCGGTCTTTAAAAGGCGAAGCAAAAGTCATCGTTTTTGAATTTTTAAAGGTGATCGAGTGTGAAGCCGCGTCAAGTTAAGCCGCATAGCGCTGGCGCAAATCGCGCTTGAGCAATTTGCCACTGGGGTTCTTAGGCAAGGTGTCGGTAAACACCACCCGCTTGGGGGATTTGAACGTTGCCATGTGAATATTGCAATAGCGGATCACCTCTTCTTCACTCAAGGTCTGACCGGCCTTGACCACGATGACCGCGGTGACCGCCTCGACCCATTTGGGGTCGGGCAGGCCAATCACGGCCACTTCGCTGACTGCGGCCATGCGGTAAATCATTTCTTCGACTTCGCGGCTGGCCACGTTTTCGCCGCCGGTCTTGATCATGTCTTTTTTGCGATCCACCACGGTGATGTAGCCCTCCTCATCGATGGTGGCCAAGTCGCCGCTGTGAAACCAGTCGCCCTCAAAGGAAGCGCGGGTGCGCTCATCGTCATGAAAGTAGCCCAGCATCAAATGCGGCGAGCGGTGCACGATCTCGCCCACCTCCCCCCCGGGCGCAACGTCTTGCATTTGATCGTTAACGACACGAGTCTCCACATTCAGCACGGCTTTGCCACAAGAGCCTGGCTTACGCAATTGGTCCTCGGGGCCAAGCAAAGTGGCTAAGGGCGCGATCTCGGTCTGTCCGTACAAATTCCACAAACGTACCTTAGGCAGGCGCGCGGCCAGCTCTTTCAGCACCTCCACCGGCATGATGGACGCGCCGTAATAGCCCTTGGCCAAACTATCCAGCTTGGCCGGCTCGAACAGCGGCGAGCGCAGCAAAGCAATCCAGACCGTGGGCGGGGCAAAAAAGCTGGTGATCTTGAACTTCTCGATCAAGGCCAGCAGGTTGTCGGGCACCGGCTTGGAGGTGATGACATTGGTGCTGCCCACGTAAATGGCCGGGCCAAAGAACACGTCCAGTTGAGCGCAGTGGTAAAGAGGCAATGCATGCAGGGCCATATCGTCCTGCGCGATAGCCGCATCGACCACGCAGCTGACGTACTGCCAAAGCACGGCGTCGTGCGTCAGCATCGCGCCTTTGGGCGTGGACTCGGTGCCGCTGGTGTAGACAATCTGCGCCAAGGCATCGCTTTTCAAATGCACGTCGGGCAAAGGGGCTTGGGAGGCAGCGAGTGTGTCAAAGTTGTGCATACCGGCCACCGGCTGGCTGGGATCTTCTGAGGGCAGCCAAATGAATTGCTTCACCTGCGTATCGAGCGCCGCAGCCGCGCGCGCCAGCTCAGCCAGCCCGCTGTCTGTGGCCAAGGTTTGTGCCCCAGCGTGGCGCAGGATGTAAGCCACCTCCTCGGCCTTGAGCATAAAGTTGATCGGGACCATCACCGCGCCGCGTCGCGCCAAAGCAAAGCGCAAGGCGGCAAAGCCGTGTGAATTGCGCGCCAGCACCGCGACCCGGTCCCCTTCGGCCACCCCCATCTGTGCCAATCCAGCGGCCAAGCGGGTGACTAGGGCGTCAAACTCTGCATAGGTCCACTGCGTGTCACCGCACACGATGCCAGTTTTGGTGGGCAGTCGAATGGCCGTGCGGCGCAATGCGTCGGCAATGGTTTGTCGCCTCACCACAGGGTGAATGGTCGGGTGAATGCTGGGGGACATGAAGGACTCCATTTCAAATCGATAATCAAGGTCTTGGACGAAGGCGCCAACTTGTGATGGGCCTAGTTCAGTTGGATCGATTTGAAAAGCATTCTGGAGCGTAAGCAATTGGCACTTCCACCCCCCTCCCCCCGAAAACTGTCACATACGCGAACCGTGGTGTACCAGGGCTTTGACCGCGAAGATGGCCTGTGGGACATTGAAGCCGAGCTGACCGACGTCAAGAGCTTCACTTTCAAAGTACCCAATGAGCG